>CAXTBW010000181.1:0-2142 GCA_964242925.1 uncultured Acetobacteraceae bacterium | reverse complement strand
GGCAGCGGCAGGTCGGCGGCTGTCGTCCAGGGCAGCGGGTTGTGGCCCCACTCGCCGGCGATCCGGTTGCGCCCCGCCACCACACGCCCGTCCACCACGATGCCGGCGCCGCAGCCGGTGCCGATGATGACGCCGAACACCGTGCGCGCGCCCGCGCCGGCGCCGTCGGTCGCCTCGGACAGCGCGAAGCAGTTGGCGTCGTTCTCGATGCGCACGGCGCGGCCCAGCGCGTCGGCCAGGTCGCGGTCCAGCGCGTGGCCGTTCAGGCAGATCGAGTTGGCGTTCTTCACCAGCCCGGTCGCAGGGCTGATCACGCCGGGGATGCCGATGCCGACACTCACGGCGCCCACCTGCCGCTCGACGGCGCCGACCAGGGCGGCCAACGCGCGCACCGCGTCGTCGTAGCCCACCGGCGTGGCCTGCCGCGCCCGCAGCAGCAACGCGCCGTCGGCTCCCAGCACGGCGTGCTCGATTTTGGTGCCGCCGAAATCGATTCCCATGCGAAGCATAGCGCACGATAGCCGGGCCTTGCCGAACCCGCCACGCGCGAAGCAGGATGGCGCGATGGCCGCCGAAACGCTGCTCGACGTCAAAGGCATGAATTGCCCGCTGCCCGTGCTGCGCGCCAACCGGGCGTTGCGGGGGCTCGCCGCCGGCGACCGGCTGCGCGTGCTGGCCACCGACCGCGCCGCGGTGGCCGATTTCCGCGCGTTCTGCCGCGAGACCGGCCACGAATTGGTCAGCTTCAGCGAGGAGGCGGGCGTGTTCTCGTTCACCATCCGCCGCCGCGCGGAGCAGCCGGCGTGAAGCCCGTCGCGCTGTTCACCCACCCGGCCTGCCTGGGCCACGACACCGGGCCGCACCATCCGGAGCGCCCGGACCGCCTGCGCGCCGTGATGCAGGCGCTGGAGCATCCGGATTTCGTCCCCCTGCTGCGCGAGCAGGCGCCGCTCGCCACCCATGCGCAGCTCTGCCTGGCGCACCCGGCCGCCCATGTCGACCGCCTGCTGGCGCTGAACCCTGCCGAGGGCGAACTGCTGGCGCTCGACCCCGACACCATCGTCAGCCACGGCACGATCGAGGCCGCGCGCAGGGCCGCCGGGGGCGCCGTCGCCGCGGTGGATGCGGTGATGGAGGGTTGGGCCGCCGCCGCGTTCGCCGCTGTGCGCCCCCCCGGCCACCACGCGGAGGCGACCCGCGCGATGGGGTTCTGCCTGTTCAGCAACGCCGCCATCGCCGCCCGTCACGCCCAGGCGCGCTGGGGATTGAACCGGGTCGCGGTGGTCGACTTCGACGTGCACCACGGCAACGGCACGCAGGACATCCTCGCCCCCGACCCCGCGCTGTTCTACGGCTCGAGCCACCAGTATCCCTGCTACCCCGGGACGGGATCGCCGCGGGAGACCGGGGTCGCGGGCAACGTCGTCAACGCCACGCTCCTGCCGGGCGCCGGCGGCGAGGCGTTCCGCGCGGCGTGGGACGGCCGCATCATCCCGGCGCTGGAGGCGTTCCGGCCGGAGCTGCTGATCGTGTCCGCCGGGTTCGACGCGCACCGGGCGGACCCGCTGGCGGAGTTGAGCCTTGAGACGGTGGACTTCGCGTGGCTGACCGGCCGCTTGCTGGCGGTGGCGGACGCTCATTGCAGCGGTCGCGTCGCCTCGCTGCTGGAGGGCGGCTACGATCTGACGGCGCTGGCCGCCTCCGCCGCGACGCATGTCCGGGGGCTGATGCGGCTCTAAACGCTGCGGCGGTAATGCAACAGTGTGTTTACGTTGCACCTCCGCGAGTTGTAGGGCGACGCGCAACCGCGTATCGACGCGCGACCGAGGGGAAGCGCGCAATGTCGCAAGACATCTCCGGCCTGTCGTTCGAGGACGCGCTGGCCGAGCTGGAACGCATCGTAAAGGGCCTGGAGGGCGGTCAGCAGAAGCTGGAGGACGCCATCAACGCCTACGAACGCGGCGCCCTGCTGCGGCAGCACTGCGAGGCCAAGCTCGCAGAGGCGGAAGCCCGCGTGCAGGTCATCGTGCAACGCGCGGACGGCTCCCTCGCCACCCGGCCGCTGTGACGGCGCAGGAGACAACAGCATGAACGCCCCGCTTCTCCCCCCTCGCCCGCTGACCCCGTTGCTGGACCGCGTGT
>CAXTBW010000180.1:0-2619 GCA_964242925.1 uncultured Acetobacteraceae bacterium | reverse complement strand
CACGACCTGAACGTCGTGCGCTACATCAGCGACCGCGTGCTGGTGATGTATCTCGGCCAGGTGGTGGAGCTTGGCCCCGCGTCCGAGGTGTTCGTGGGCGCGCGGCACCCCTATACCCAGGCGCTGCTCGGCTCCCGCCTGTCGATGGACGCCTCGCGGCGGGTCGAGTCCCCACCGTTGGTCGGCGACCCGCCGAGCCCGATCAACCCGCCCTCCGGTTGCCGGTTCCGCACCCGCTGCCCCCATGCTGAGGATGTCTGCGAAACCGCAATGCCAGTGTTGGGGCAGTGGCAGGACCGTTCATCCCATGTCGCGGCGTGCCACATGACCGACTCGGCATCCGGCCATAGCCTGGCGGGAACGGCGTGATGGACGGGACGCTGGCCTCGCCGTTGCTGGTGGTGGACGACCTCTCGGTGCAGTTCGTCACGCGGGAGGCGACGGTCAACGCGGTCAGCGGGGCCACCTTCCAGCTGCGCGGCGGGGAAGTGCTGTGCTTGCTGGGTGAATCCGGCTCCGGCAAGTCGGTGACGTTGCGGGCGCTGATGCGGCTGCTGCCGAAGCGGGCGAAGGTGGCGGGCCGGGTCAGCCTAGGCGGGCAGGATGTGATGGCGCTGCAGGGCGGCGCGTTGCGGGCGTTCCGCGGCGGCGCCGTGGCGATGGTGTTCCAGGAGCCGATGACCGCGCTCGACCCCGTCTACACCATCGGGCAGCACCTGATGGAGACGATCCGCCGACACAAGGGCGGCAGCCGCGCGCAGGCCCGCGCCCGCGCGATCGAACTGTTGGACCTGGTGAAGATCCCGAGCGCAGAGCGCCGGGTCGATGCCTATCCGCACGAATTGTCCGGCGGGTTGCGGCAGCGCGCCATGATCGCGATCGCTCTGTCCTGCGGCCCGCGGCTGCTTCTGGCGGACGAGCCGACAACCGCGCTCGATGCGACGGTGCAGATCCAAGTTCTGATCCTGCTGCGGCGGTTGCAGCAGGAACTGGGCATGGGAACGATCTTCGTCACCCATGACCTGGGAGTAGCGGCGGAGATCGCGGACCGGGTCGCCGTTATGTACGCCGGCCGGGTGATCGAAGAGGGGCCGGTCGCCGACGTGCTGCGCCGGCCCGCTCACCCGTACACGGCCGGGCTGCTCGCCTCCACCGTGCATGACCAAGCGCCGGACCAGGACATCGTGGCGATCTCCGGCAGCCCACCCGACCTGCGCCGCCTGCCGCCCGGTTGCAGCTTCGCCCCGCGCTGCCCATTGGCGATGCCGGCCTGCCGCCAAAGCTTCCCCGACCCGGTCTATCCCGAGCCCGGCCGCATGGCGCGCTGTCTGCGCGTGGCCGAGGTGTTGGGTCGTGAGCCGATTTACGCGTGAGGAGAGACGACCTGGATGCGGTTGGGTTCAAGACCATCATATCGGTGATGGACTGGAACGCATTATTTCAAAGGCGCCCCACAAGTCGCAGTTCGCCATTTCACCGTTTGATCGCGGTCGAAGCATCGCGGATGGATAAGCTGATCCAGGGGATCAACCCCGGTGCGGGAGTCAGCCGGTTCTCGCAAGCGATCATCGAGGACTACGGCCTTGCGGCTGCGGGCTATCATCGGTCGCTCGCTTGGCCATGCGGTCGAACTGGTGGGTTGCTTTAAGGCAGAGGGGATCGGCTTCGAACACCCCAACCTGCTCGCTCGCTGCGCCTTCATCTTGCACGGCCAGATCGCCCGCGGAGAACTCAGGCCGCGATGCACCCTAGCAGCATCGAAGATGCAGTTGAGGCGAACTTTCAGCCCATTGTTATCGGCACTCCAAGTCATGCGGCTGCTGAGGGGCGCTACGACATGTTGTTAGCCGTCATCAATCTGGAGTAACCATTCGGAGCGACGCCGCACTTGCCTCCGTTCCGGCCGCACGCTACAAACGCGAGCCGCTCGCAATTGGAGCGGCCGTAAGCGTTAACGTCACTCAACGCGCAGGTTCGACGCCACCCGCAAGCGCGGTGGGCCTCGTGCCACTGCGCAAGGATTGTTACGTGACGTTCTGCTACCGTATTTTGACCGAGACCTTCGCTGTCGTTCGGGGCATGCCGCCAGCGGCGCGTGTCGCGACGGGCGTGTTCTTCGCGGCCGGGCTCGCCGACGGCACGCTCATGCCGTTCTTCGCACTCTGGGCGCGCAGCGAGGGCGGCGTTCCCGTCGAGTTCGTCGGCCTGCTGCTCGCCTGTTATGCCGCGGGCGAGCTGGTCGCTACCCCGATGGTGGGCGGCATCGCCGATCGGGTGGGGCGCCGGCCAGTTCTGCTCGTGTCCACGGTAGGCGTCGGCAGTGGCTTCCTGCTGCTGTATTGGTCTCACGGCACCCTTGCCGCCGCCTTTTCGCTGCTGCTGATCGGCGTGTTCGAGAGCGTCCTGCATCCCACGGCGGCGACCGTCGTCGCGGACGTGGCGCCTGGCCATGCGTTGCGCGACCACTTCGCCTTGACACGGGTTGCTTCCAATGCCGGACATGTTGTCGGGCCGGCCGTCGGCGCCATGCTGGTGCAGCATTCACTCGGGCTGGTGTTCGCCGGGGCGGCGGCGGCGCTGCTGGCCGCGGGCGTTGCCGTCGCCTGCTTACTTCCTGAA
>CAXTBW010000179.1:0-3122 GCA_964242925.1 uncultured Acetobacteraceae bacterium | reverse complement strand
GCGCTGTCCAACAGCTTCGGCTTCGGCGGCACCAACGCCAGCATCCTGTTCCGCCGCGCCGCCTAGTCCAGGCCCATGCGTCCGGTCGCCCTTGCGGCCCTGATTATCCTGCTGGCGGTTGGCTCGGCCGGCGCCTGGCTCTACGTTCAGTTCGACGTGCCCGGGCCGCTGGCGGCTGCCACCCATGCGCAGGTTCCGCGCGGCGGGCTGGACGACGTGTCGGCGGCGCTGGCCCATGACGGGGTTATCGCCCGGCCCGCGCTGTTCCGCCTGTATGCCGCCGTCACGTCGCGTGAAGGCCCGCTGCACGCCGGCGAGTTCGGCTTCGCCGCCGGCGCCAGCCCGCGGCAGGTGCTCGCCGTGCTGCGCAGCGCCCGCCCGGTCCAGCACCGGCTCACCATTCCGGAGGGGCTGACCGCCGCCCAGGTCGCTCGCCTGGTGGACGCCGCCGACGCGCTGACTGGCGACGCGCCGGTGCCGGCCGAGGGCGGCGTGCTGCCGGACACCTACAGCTACGACCGCGGCACGTCCCGCGAGCAGCTGCTCGACCGCGCCCGGATTGCGATGGATCGCGCGTTGCAGGCTGCGTGGGATGGCCGGCGGCCGGGTTTGGCGCTGGCCACCAAGCAGGACGCGCTGGCGCTGGCCAGCATTGTGGAGAAGGAAACGGGCAAGCCGGACGAGCGCCCGGTGGTGGCCGCCGTGTTCCTCAACCGCCTGGCGCAGGGGATGAAGCTGCAATCCGATCCGACCGTCGCCTACGCCGCCAGCGGCGGGTTGGGCGCGCTGGACCACGGCATCACCCGCGCCGAGCTGGACCGCGACGATCCCTACAATACGTACCGCATCCCCGGCCTGCCGCCCGGACCCATCTGCATGCCCGGCCTGGCCGCCCTACGCGCCGTCACGCAGCCCGCCGCGACGGACGCGCTGTTCTTCGTGGCGGACGGCGCCGGCGGTCACGTCTTCGCCCGCACCCAGGACGACCATCTGCGCAACGTCGCCCACTGGCGGGAGATAGAGCGCGCTCGCGCCGCAAGGGGCCCGGGTTGAGGGGAGCGTCTCCTAATATCGTCGTGCCCGGACTTGATCCGGGCGCCCACGCCGCACCCACGGCAACAGCCAATCGCGGTGAACGCGGAGCGTCCAGCAAACCCGCAAAGCCCGCTGGCGCCACGTGGGTGGCCGGGTCAAGCCCGGCTATGACGGTTGGAACGGTGAGGACGCGGGCATGACCTGGTCCATCCTCGCGCGCGATCCCGCAACCGGCGCATTCGGCGCCGCCCTCGCCACGCGGTTCTTCGCCGCCGGCGCGCTGTGCCTGCATGTCGAGGGCGGCGTGGCCGCGCTGGCGACCCAGGCGATGGTGAACCCGCTCTACGGCGCGGGGGCCATGCCGCGCTTGCGGGTCGGCGCCGACCCGGCGGTCGTCGTGGGCGACCTGGTCGGCCCGGACCTGGGCGGCGCGCACCGCCAGCTGCACATCGTGGATGCCCTAGGCCGCATCGCCCAGCACACCGGCGCCGCCTGCATTGGCTGGGCCGGGTCGGTGCAGGCGCCGGGCGTCTCAGTCGCAGGCAACATGCTCGCCGGCCCCGCCGTGGTGCAGGCGACCCTGAAGGCCTTCCTGACGGCGACAGGCGCCTTGTCGGAACGGCTGATGACCGCCATGGAGGCCGGCGAGGCGGCAGGCGGCGACAAACGCGGCCGCCAGTCCGCGGCGCTGAAGGTCTGCACCGCCGACCCATACCCCGACCTGGACATCCGCACCGACGACCACCCGGACCCGCTGGCGGAGCTGCGTCGCCTGCACCGCGTCAGCCTGGAGCGGTTCGCGGTGTTCCGCCGCTTCATGCCCGGCGCTGCGAACCCGCACGGCGTCTACGACCGCGCCGTGATCGAGGCCGCCATCGCCCGCGACGGGCAGCCGCTATGACGCGGCGCGGAGTTTGCCTCGTCATCTCCGCCCCGTCCGGCGCCGGCAAGAGCACCATCACCCGCGCCCTGCTCGACAGCGAACCCGCGCTCACCTTGTCGGTCAGCGCCACCACCCGGCAGCCGAGGCCGGGCGAGCGCGAGGGCGAGCACTATTTCTTCCGCTCCGCCGACGCGTTCGCCGCGATGGCCGCGCGCGGCGAGCTGCTGGAATGGGCCACGGTGTTCGGCCGCAGCTACGGCACGCCCCGCGCGCCCGTGGAGCAGGCGCTGGCCGCGGGGCGCGACGTGGCGTTCGACATCGACTGGCAGGGCCATCGCCTGTTGCGCGCCGCCCTGCCCGGCGACGTCGTGAGCGTGTTCATCCTGCCGCCATCGCTGAACGCGCTGGCGGCCCGGCTACGCGCCCGCGCCGGCGACGAACCGGCGGAGATCGCGCGACGCATGGCGGCGGCGCAGGCCGAGATCGCGCATTGGCCGGAGTTCGCCCACACCGTGGTCAACGAGAGCCTGGCGGACGCCGTGGACGCGGTGCGCAGCGTGTTGCACGCCGCGCGCTGCGCCACGGCTCGGCAGCCCGGGCTGCCCGCGTTCGTTGCGGGCTTCGGCTGACGTAGCCAGAGCCGTCGGCGCCTGATCTACTCTCCCCAACGCCGGGCGACACGGCGCGGGGAGGCGGATTCTGGAATACACGTTCCACTTCGGAGACATATGGAACGCGCGCGACGAGCTGATCGGCGGCGCGCTGTTCACGCTGTGGCTGTCGGCTGCCTCGATGGCGATCAGCCTGGTGGTGGCCGTGTTCGGCGCTTTCGCTCGGACCTCCGGCCCACGCTGGCTGCGCTGGCTGGTCGCGGCTTACGTGGAGCTGATCCGCAACACGCCGTTCCTGGTGCAGGTGTTCCTGATCTTCTTCGGCCTGCCCACCATCGGCCTGCGGCTGGACGCCAACGAGGGCGCGCTGATCGCCATGGTGCTGAACGGCAGCGCCTACACCATCGAGATCGTCCGCGCCGGGATCGAGGCGGTCGGGCACGGCCAGATCGAGGCTGCGCGGGCGCTGGGCCTGCACGGCTTCGGCGTGTTCCGCCTGGTGGTGTTGCCGCAAGCGCTGCGCACCGTGGCGCCGCCGCTCGGCAGCCAGTTCATCCTGTTGATGCTGAATTCCTCCATCGTCTCGGTGATCG
>CAXTBW010000178.1:0-3283 GCA_964242925.1 uncultured Acetobacteraceae bacterium | reverse complement strand
GCACGATGATGTCGTAGCCGGCGTGCCCGGCGAGCATCTTGCCCTCCAGCGTCTCAAGACTGTCGTAGACGTCGTAGTGGATCTCGGCGCCGGTCTCGGCCTTGAAGCGGGCGAGCGCCGCCGGGTCGATGTAGTCGGTCCAGTTGTAGACGTTCAGCACCTTTTCCTGCGCGTGCGGCGCGGTCGGCAGCAGCAAGGCGAGCAGGACGAGGAGACGCTTCATGGGCGGATTCCGGTGTGACGGCGGACCCTAATTAGCGGGGGCGGCGTTGGAAAGCGCCATTTCCTGCACTTCGGCGGGGGAACGGCCGTTCTCGCGCAACTGCCGCACGCTAGGGGCGCCGTCGCGTTTGGACAGCCGACGCCCGGCCTGGTCGGTCAGCAATGGATGGTGCGCGTAGGCCGGTTCCGGCCAGCCCATGAGCGCCTGCAGCAAGCGGTGGATTGCGGTCATCCCGAGCAGGTCGTCGCCGCGGGTCACCAGGGTGACGCCTTGCGCCGCGTCGTCGTGGGTGACGGCCAGATGGTAGCTGGCCGGCGCGTCCCGCCGGGCGAGCACGACGTCGCCGAACGCCATCGGCTCGCAGCGCAGGCGGCCACGGTGCGCATCGGTGAACCAGAGCGGGCCGGTGCGGGCCAGGGCGCTCGCGGTGTCCAGGCGCCAGGCGTGCGGCGCGCCGGCGGCGATGCGGCGCGCCTGTTCGGCGGGCGGCAACACACGGCATGTGCCAGGGTAGACGCCCTCCGGCGCGTGCGGGGCGGCGGCGGCGCGGGCGATGTCGGCGCGGCTGCAGAAGCACGGATACGACAGGCCGCGCCTGCGTAGCGCGTCCAGGGTGGCCTGGTAGTCGGCGTAGTGGTCGGACTGCACGCGCACCGGCCCGTCCCAGCGCAGGCCAAGCCAGGCGAGGTCCTCCACGAGAGCTGCGGCGTACTCCGGACGGCAGCGCGCGGCGTCGATGTCCTCGATTCGCAGCAGGCAGCGGTCGCCCGGCCCGGACGCATGGCGGCGCGCGGCGAGGGCGGCGTGGACATGGCCCAGGTGCAACAACCCGGTGGGGCTAGGGGCGAAGCGGGTGGTGATGGACATGGCGGATCGGCGCAGCATACTGCGGCAAGTGGGGAACGGGGAGCATCGCATGGCCGGGCTGCAAGCGACACGCTGGGCGCCGGAGGGTGCGATCAGCCGGCTCGTCGTGCTGTGTCACGGCGTCGGCGCCGATGGCGGCGACCTGATCGACCTGGGCCCCAGCTGGGCGCGCGACCTGCCGAACACGGCGTTCGCCGCCCCGGATGGGCCCGAGGCCTATGACGGCGCGCCGTTCGGCCGCCAATGGTGGGCGATCGGCGACCGCGACCCGGCCCGCATGGCCGCTGGCGCCGCGGCTGCCCAGCCGTTGCTGGACGCGTTCATCGACGCCGAGCTGACGCGGCTGGGGCTGCCGCCCAGCGCGTACGCGATGGTGGGCTTCAGCCAAGGGGCGATGATGGCGCTGTATGCCGGGCTGCGGCGGCCCACGGCGCCCGTCGCGATCCTGGCGTACTCGGGCGCGCTCATCGCGCCGGACCAGCTGGCGGAACGGGCCAACAGCGCGCCCGTGCTGCTGGTGCATGGCGAGGCGGACGACGTGGTGCCCGCGTCCCGCTCGCGCGATGCGGCGGCGGCGTTGCTGGCGGCCGGGGTGCCGGTGCAGGCGGTGTTCACCCCGCGGCTTGGCCACGGGATCGACGCCGCGGGGCTGGCGGCGGGAGCGGCCGCGCTGCGCCGCGGCTTCGGGATGTGACGGACCCGTGAAGAACCGGGGGCTGGCTTGCGGCTCGCGAATACGTCTGCGATAAGCGCCACGGGTTTGGGCGGCGCATATCTGGCGGTCGATCCGAGTGCGATCCCCAGGGCTACGCGCCGCCGTCCAAAGGAGCGCGCGTTGCCTAACGGCGGTATGCACGACCTGTTCCCTGGCGAAACCGTTCCGTGCGGTTCGGCGATGCGTTCCCAGGGTGCGGCCGCGTGAGTCATCTCGGCAGTTTGCAAACGCTGGTGCTCAACGCCGACATGCAGCCGCTCAGCTGGGGGCCGCTATCGGTGTGGTCGTGGCAGGACGCCCTGGTGGCGGTGCTGCAGGACCGCGTGACCCCCGTGGTGAACTACGAGACGGAGGTGCGCTCCGCCAGCCGCAGCTTCCCGATCCCGTCGGTGGTGGCGCTGAAGCGGTTCCACAAGCGTCGCCGGGTGGCGTTCACGCGTTACCACGTGTTCCTGCGCGACGGGTTCTGCTGCCAGTATTGCGGCGACGAACTGCCGGCCCGGGAGCTGACGTTCGACCACATCGTGCCCCGGTGCCGCGGCGGGCAGACGTCGTGGAACAACGTCGTGACCTGCTGCCAGCGGGACAATCTGTTCAAGGGCAGCCGGTCGCTGAAGCAGAGCGGCTTGCGCCTGCGCCGCATGCCCAGCGAACCAGCGCCGTTCCAGGTGGACGAGGCCGCCAAGCGCCATGCCCCGCGCGACAACCTGCACAAGACGTGGCTCGACTTCCTCTACTGGGACGCGGATCTGGAGGCCTGAACCGGAACCGGGTCGATCAGCCTCCAAACCGTCATGCCCGGGCTTGAACCGGGCACCCACGCCGCTCAAACACGTCGGGCTTACAGGTTGTGGCAGCGCCGAAACCTGTACGAAGACACGCCGTGGGCGAGGCGCCGTGGGTGCCCGGGTCAAGCCCGGGCATAACGGTGATTTCGCGTGGCGTCCGTCGGTTACACGAGCTGCTTCGCCAAGCGGCGGGCCATCAGCCAGCCGAATAGGGACGAGGCCGGGACGCTCAGCAGCATCCACAATATGCCGATGTGGACGCCGTCGTTGATCAGCACCAAACCGATGGCCAGCATGACGCCGCCGAGCATGCCGCCGATGACGCCGGACGCCACTCCCAGCCAGACGATCTCGCCTCGGTTCACCATGCAGCGGCACATGCCGCCTGGCCGGCGGTTTGACAAGCCCGCGGTTTGACAAGACGGGGCGCCCGGCGTAACCCCCGCGCACTGTCGGGAACGTGGACGGGCCTTCAGGGTCTGCGCCCGCCGAAAACTCATTTTCGGCCTACCGGTGCAACAAGCCCTAAATCTGGGCGACTAAAGAATGGAGTGCCTTGCGCATGACGAAGCGCGCCGAAAGCAAGTTCAAGATCAACCGCCGGCTGGGTGTCAATCTCTGGGGCCGCGCGAAGTCGCCGATCAACAAGCACGATTACGGCCCCGGTCAGCATGGCCAGCGCCGCAAGCA
>CAXTBW010000177.1:0-3679 GCA_964242925.1 uncultured Acetobacteraceae bacterium | reverse complement strand
GGCTGGCGCAGGTGATCAACCTGCTGGACCCGGACGCGATCGTGCTCGGCGGGGGGCTGTCCAACATGGACCACCTCTACGAACAGTTGCCGACGCTGCTGAAGCGGCACGTGTTCAGCGACGTATCCACCACGCCTGTGCTGCGGGCCAAGCACGGCGACAGCTCCGGCGTCCGCGGCGCAGCCTGGTTATGGCCGCCGGCTCCTCCCTCTTCCGCTTGCGGGAGAGGGTCGGGGTGAGGGGACGGCGACGGAGCTTTGCCGGGCGGTTCCCCTCACCCAACCCCCTGCCGCGAGCGGGAGAGGGCTTTTCAGGAAAAACTATTGACCCGGGCGCATCTGCCCGATGGTTTGCAGCAGCGCCACCAGCAGCGCGTCCCGCCGGGCAGCCAAGGCAGGCACGTCCTTCCCGGCCACCTCGTCCGCCACCCCGTCCACAATCGCCTTCTGCACCGCGGGCGTGAGCGTCGGCTGGCCTAGCGACTGCCACCACACCTCGTTCGCCGGGCCGAGATGCGCCATGAAGTTCGCCATCCCGCCCTCGCCGCCGGCCAGGTGGAACGTCAGATGCGGCCCCATCATCGCCCAGCGCAGCCCGGGGCCGTAAGCAATCGCCGCGTCCACGTCGGCCACGCTGGCGACGCCGTCCGCCACCGCGTGCACCGCCTCCCGCCACAGCGCCGACTGCAGGCGGTTCGCCAGGTGGCCCGGCGCTTCCTTGCGCAGATGGATCGGGTGCTTGCCGATATGGCGGTAGAACTCGAGGCAGAACGCCACTGTCTCCGGCGCGGTGCGCTCCCCGCCGACCACCTCCACCAGCGGGATCAGGTGCGGCGGGTTGAATGGGTGGCCGATGGCGAAGCGCTCCGGCGTGCGCAGGTCTCGCGCCAAGTCGGTCATCATCAAGCCGGACGAGGACGAGGCGAGCACGGCGCCTGGCGTCATCGCGTCCTCCAGCGCGGCGAACAGCGCGCGTTTGGCGTCGGTGCGCTCCGGCGCGCTCTCCTGCGCAAACTGCGCGCCGGCCACCGCTTCGGCGGGCGTGGCATGGAAACTGATCGCAGCGGTCGAGTCGCAGGGCGCGCCCAGAGCTTGCAAGGCGGGCCAGGCGCCGGCGACGAAGCGACGCACGAACGCCTCGCCTTGCGGCGCTGGATCCCACACGGCGACGGCCAAACCCCTCGACAGGAAGTAGGCGGCCCAACTCGCGCCGATGGTGCCCGCGCCGATTACAGCGACCTGGGTCACAGCTTTGGGGTCGGTCATGTTTCGCCTCCTCGCTTTCCGGCAGCCTCCGCCGGAAGCCATGGCCTGTCCACAGGCCTGCCATTCCGTCGGCGATGAACGAAGGTGCTGGCGCGGTATGCTGCACTGCACTAGCATGGCGAACCCAAACGCTTGTTTGGGAACATTTCTGGACGTTTGCCTGTGCCTTTGGATTCGATCCGTTCCGATAATCGACGCCAGGAGATCATCGACCAGGCCGCAAGCCTGTTCGGCGCGCGGGGCTATGGCCAGACATCGATGCGCGACATCGCGGCGGCAGTCGGCATCCTGCCTGGTTCGGTTTATCACCACTTCGCCTCGAAGGAGGCGCTGCTTGCCGCCGTGTACGCCGGCGCCATCGACGGCGCGGTCGCCGCGCTGGAGCAGGCCATCGCGCCGCTGGACTCCCCTTGGGACCGGCTCGAAGCCGCCTGCGCCGCCCACCTCCGGTTGCTGCTCAGCGGCGGCGCGCTGGCCGCAGTGGTGGTGGACGGACGCCACCAGCCGCCCGCCGCCCGGGCGGAGTTGATCCGCGAGCGGGACCGCTACGAGGCGGTGTTCCGCAGCCTGGTCGCGGCGACCCCGCTGCCGCCGGGCGTGCAGCCGGGGCCATTCCGGCTCGCGTTGCTGGGCGCGCTTAACTGGGCGCTAACCTGGTACCGCCCAGATGGCGACCCGCCCGAAATCGTCGCGCGCGACCTGTTCGCCGTCTTCCGCGCCAGCCACCCTCAGGAGCCACACAGGACGCCATGATGCTCTACCAACTCTACGACATGCAGCGCATGGCGCTGCAGCCGATGCGCGCGATGGTCTCCGGCGCCCTCACCATGATGGACAACCCGCTCTGGGAGAACCCGTTCGGCCGGGTGGCGACCGCCGCGCTCGACAGCTTCGAGCACACGACGCGGACTTTCGTGAAGCCCGCCTTCGGCCTGACCACCACGCCCATCGACGGCGCGGAGGTCGAGGTGACGGAGGAGATCACGCTCGCGCTGCCCTGGTGCGACCTGCTGCATTTCCGCCGCGCCGCGCATCGTCCGAGCGACCCGACCCTGCTGATCGTGGCGCCGATGTCCGGCCATTTCGCCACTTTGCTGCGCGGCACGGTCGAAGCGTTCCTGCCGGACCACGACGTCTACATCACCGACTGGCGCGACGCGAAGGACGTGCCGGCCGCGTCCGCCGGCTTCGACCTGGACGACTACATCGACTACATCCGCGTGTTCTGCGAGCGCCTTGGCCCACAGACGCATATGCTGGCGGTATGCCAGCCGGCGGTCCCCGTGCTGGCCAGCACGGCGCTTATGAACGCGGACGCCAACGCCGCCGCGCCCCGCTCCATCACCCTGATCGGCGGCCCGATCGACACGCGCGAAGCGCCGACCGAGGTCAATAAATTCGCCAAGAAGCACGACATCGAGTGGTTCAGGCGCCACGTCATCCACCAGGTGCCGTTCGGCCAGCCGGGCTTCATGCGGCCGGTGTATCCGGGCTTCCTGCAATTGGCCGGGTTCATGGCGATGAACCTCGGCCGCCACATGGAGGCGCACTGGAAGATGTTCACCCACCTGGTGGATGGCGATGGCGAGCCGCTGGCCGCCAAGCGCGCCTTCTACGACGAGTATCGCTCGGTGATGGATCTGCCGGCGGAATACTACCTGCAGACCATCGCGACGGTGTTCCAGGAGCATCTGTTGCCGCGCGGCCTGCTGGTGTCGCGTGATCGCCTGGTCGACGCGAAGGCGATCACCCGCACCGCGATCCTCACCATCGAGGGCGAGCGCGACGACATCTCCGGCATCGGCCAGACCCGCGTCACCCACGCGATGACGCCGAACCTGGCGGACGACAAGCACGAGCATTACGAGCAGCCGAAGGTGGGCCATTACGGCCTGTTCAACGGCGCCCGTTTCCGCAACGAGATCGCACCGCGCATCAAGGCGTTCATCGCAAAGCACGGCTGACCCCGCTCGCCCGCTCGAAGCCCTCTCCTCCTGGGAGAGGGTTGGGTGAGGGTCGGCGCCATCCTCCGTCCGCACCCTCTTCTACCGCGGCGCAACATCCGCCACACTCCGCGCCCATGACAACCGCGCGCCTCGCCGTCGATATCGGCGGCACCTTCACCGACCTGGCCCTCGAACGCGACGGCCGACGGTTCACCGCCAAAACCCTCACCACCACCGCCCGGCCGGAGGAAGGCGTGCTGACCGGCGCCGCCGCGATCCTGCGCGACGCGGACATGGCGCCCGGCGACGTCGCGCTGGTCGTGCATGGCACCACCCTCGCCACCAATGCCATTATCGAGCGCAAGGGCGCCGTCACCGCCCTGGTCACCACCGAGGGCTTCCGCGACGTGCTCGCGATGGGCAACGAGAGCCGCTACGACCAATACGACCTGCAGATCCGCCTGCCGG
>CAXTBW010000176.1:0-3701 GCA_964242925.1 uncultured Acetobacteraceae bacterium | reverse complement strand
GCCGCGACTGGGACGACCTGAAGATCATGCCCGCCATCCGCCCCATCGTCGGCGCCACGCGGGCGGAAGCGCAGGCCAAGTACGACGAGCTGCAGGAGCTGGTCGACCCGCTGGTCGGGCTGGCGCGCGCCTACAACGCGCTGGGCGACTTGTCCGGCTACCCGGTCGACGGCCCGGTCCCGGAACCGCAGGCCGAGGCGCAGGTCCGCTCCAGCCAGGAGCGGCTGATGAAGCGGGTGCGGGAGAACAATTGGACCATCCGCGAGATGTGCCAGCACCTGGCCGGCGAAGGCGGCAGCGCCGTGATCGGCACCGCGGCGGACGTTTGCGACCGCATGGAGGCGTGGATGGACGCCGAATGCTGCGACGGCTTCAACGTCACGCCGAACCAGCTTCCGGGCGGGTGCGAGGACTTCATCCGCTTCATCACGCCCGAACTGCAACGGCGCGGACGGTTCCGGACGGCGTACGAAGGCAAGACGCTGCGGGAGAACCTTGGATTGAAGCCGCACGTGAACCGCTACGCCGCGTCCCGCGAGGGCGCCCGCCTGAAGGAAGGTCTGGTGGCCTGAGCTGGCGAACGATCTGCCGCCTGCCGCGCTGTAGCCTCAGGCAAGCGAGCGGAGATGCAAATGGACGACGACCGGATCTGGGGCTCGGAGGAAGGTCTGTGGACGGGTGATGCGGAGAACTACCGGGCCAAGGTCGACGAGCAGTGCCTTATGGTGCTGCCGGCGCGGCCCTACATCGTGACCGGGCGTCAGGCGGCGGAGGCGGTGGCCAGCACCCCGCGCTGGACCAAGATCGCGCTCACCGACCGGCAGGTGACCCGGCCGCAGGAAGGTTTGATCGTGATCGCCTACATGGCCCGGGCGGAACGGGAAGGCGAACAGGCCTACGAGGCGCACTGCACGACGGTTTACCGCCGGCTCGAGCACGACAAGTGGCAGGTGATCCAACACCAGCAGACCCCGCCGCTGGCGCAGTCCGGCCAGCCCTGACGAGGGCTTTCACCAGCGGCTGAAGACAATCCCCGTCATCGCGAGCCGCCGCTCGGCGGCGCGGAGATCCAGGGCGGCGGGCGCGGCGCCGGCGGCTGGATTGCCGCGTCGCAAGCGCTTCTCGCAATGACGACGTTGTGTGTCAGCCGGGTCGTGAGGCGCTTTCCTCGAGCGCGAGGACCAGGTCCCAAGCGGCGAGCGGGACCGCGTCGTCGACGAGGCGGAAGAGCACGCCTTTGGAGGGTGGCTGCAGCGGGACGGGCTGGTTGGAGAAGTTGGCCGCCATGGTCAGCCGGCGTCCATCGCTGAGTCGCCACGTGACCGCCAATGCCCCCGCGCCCGCGGAATCCGTTGTCTCAAGGACGCGGAACGCGCCGGACGACCCGCCTATTAGCGGCAACAACGGGACGACCGCCTCGCGGCGCACTGCCAGCAGTTGGCGATGGAACGCCAGCCAGGCGGCATGAGGCGGCTCGCCGAGCGCGTCCCAGTCCAGGGTGGAGCCGTCCCAGGTCGACGCCGCGTTCGGGTCGGCCAGACGCTTCAGCGTGGCCGGGTCGGAGAACTCCGGCAGATGGCTGAACTCCTCCCGGCGGCCGCTGCGCACCATGTTCGCCACCGCTTCCGGGTAGTCGCAGAAGTAGTCGAACGGGCGCGCCGAACCCCATTCCTGGCCCATGAACAGCATGGGAATGGCCGGCGTCAGCAGCATCACTGCCGTGCCGAGGCGCACCGCTTCGTCCGGCGCCAAGGCTGTCAGGCGGTTGCCGAACGGGGTGTTTCCGACTTGGTCGTGATTCTGCAGGAAGTTGACGAAGGCGGTCGGCGGCAGATGTGCGGACGGCGTGCCGCGATGCAGCCCGGGACGATGCGTGGACTCCTCGCCCTGATAGGAGAAGCCTTCGGCCAGCGCCTGCCCGAGCCGGCGCAGCGGGGCGTCCGTGTAATCGACGTAGTAGCCATCCCGCCGCCGGGCCACCAGCACGCGCATGACGTGGTGGAAGTCGTCGTTCCACTGCGCCGCGTAGCTGTCGTCTCCTAGCCAGCGCGCGTCGTTCTTGTCGTTCTCCAGCGTGAGATGCGCCACGCGGCCCGGCGCGGCCGCGCGCACCCGGCGCGCCAGCTCGTCCAGGATGTGCTCGGGCCCGTCGTCGAACACCGCCTGCACCGCGTCCAGCCGCAAGCCATCCATGTGGAACTCGCGCACCCAGTAGATCGCGTTCTGGATGAAGAACTCCCGCACCGGCCCGGCTTGCGCGCCGTCGAAATCGATCGCTTCCCCCCACGGCGTCTCGTGCCGCTTGGTGAAGAAGCCCGGCGCGTAGTCCGGGATCTTGTTCGCCGCCGGGCCGAAGTGGTTGTACACCACGTCCAGCACCACCGAGAGGCCTTTGCCGTGGCAGGCATCCACCAGGCGCTTGAGGTCGTCGGGCGAACCGTATCCGTGATGCGGCGCATAGGGCAGCACGCCGTCGTAGCCCCAATTGCGCGAGCCCGGGAAGGTGGCCACCGGCATCAGTTCGATCATGGTCACGCCGAGCGCCGCCAGGTGGTCCAAATGCTGGATGGCGCCGAGGAACGTGCCTTCACGCGAGAACGTGCCGACATGCAACTCGTACAGCACCGTCTCGCGCCAGGCCCGCCCCGCCCAGGCCGCATCGGTCCAATGATAGGCTTCAGGGTCGGTCACCTCGCTCCAGCCCTCGGGCCCCTCGGGCTGGCTGCGGGACGCTGGGTCGGGGACGGCGGCGCCGTCGCACGCGAAGCGATAGCGGCCGCCCGGCGGCAGCTTCAGCCGGGCGACATGCCAACCCTCGCCCACAGGCTGCATCGGGGCGCTCGAGCCGTCCGGGGTTAGCACCGCGACCGTCTTGGACGCCGGCGCCCATAGGCTGAGTCTCGTTTCGCCACGCGATACTCGCGGTCCCCAGGCGCGCTGGCCGGTCGTGTCGTTGGGGTGTGTCATTCGCGGCGCTCCAGTGCGAGTGCAAGGGATAGCAGCCTCGTAGCCGCGATCTGGGGCCAAACCGTGGCGCGGGCGCTACGCCGAATCGATGGCGCTCGTAGGGCTGGCCATCCTGATGGTCAGCTTGGCCGGCGCCGCCAGGCTGCGGTTCGTCGAGCGGCGGCTCAGGACGCCTTGAACGCCCGGCAGGCGCGGCCGAACGCCTCGAAGGTCTGGGCCAGGTCGTCGTCGGTGTGGGTGATGGAGATGAAGCGCCGGTTGTTCGGCAGCACGAACAGGCCCTGGCGGATCATCTCGTTCTCCAGCGCCGCCTGCCGCTTCATGTCGGTGCGCAGGATGTCGGCGTAGTTCACCGGCGGTTTGTCGGCGAACAGGAAGTGCCACATGGGGCCGTCGCCGAACACCACGAGGCCCAAGTCGTTGCGGTCCGCCACTTCCTGCATGCCGGCGCGCAGTTTGTCGGCCATCGTGAAAACGCGGTCGTACAGGCCCGGCTCATCCAGCACGTCCAGCACGGCGAGCGCCGCGGCGCAGCCAAGCGGGTGACCCTGCAGCGTGCCGTTCTGGTAGACGTAGCCGGGCTGGCCCTTCTTGGACGGATCGGCCTGGTCCATGATGTCGGCCCGGCCGGCGACGGCGCCCACCGGCAGGCCGCCGCCGATGATCTTGCCGTAGGTGGCCATGTCCGGGACGATGTCGAAGTAGTCCTGCGCCCCGCCCAGGCCGTAGCGGAA
>CAXTBW010000175.1:0-3975 GCA_964242925.1 uncultured Acetobacteraceae bacterium | reverse complement strand
GGCGCATCGGCAGCACCATCCAGCGGTAGTCGGCGGTGCTGTCCACCACCCGGATGCTGGTGCCCGGCGGCAGCACCGTCCGCCATTCCGCCAGCACGCCGGCCGGGTCGCGGACGGCGCGGGCGCGGTACCCGGCCGACTTGAACCAGAATGGCGGGTAGCCCAGCACCGCGCGCGGATAGCAGCTGCACAGCGTGCAGACGACCAGGTGATGCAGCCCGGGCTCGTTGGCCAGCACGCCCAGCGGCGGAGCGCCGCGCATGGGAATGCCGAGCTGCTCGGCCGCCGCCGCGCCGTCCTGCAGCATGAAGGCGCGGTAGGCCGGATCCACCCAGGCGCGCGCCACCATGCGGGCGCCCTGCGCGGGGCTGGCCGCGTCGGTGCTGCGGATGCGCTCGGCGATGTCGTCGGTGGTCAGCACGCCCTTGGCCACCAGCAGCCCGCGCACGGCGGCCAGCAGGCGATCCGGTTCGGTTCGCAGCAGGGTCAGGTCGGCAGCAGCCATGGCTCGAACACCTCCACCAACAAATCGCTTGCGCCCGCGCCCGGCCAAATGCCGTCCGGCTTGAACGCCACGTGATACAACGCCAGCGTCGCGGCGGGCCGGCCAAACGCGAGGTCCTCCGGGTTGGGAAAATCGCCCAGATGGCGCACCACCGTGCCGTGGCGACCGCGCAGATAATGCGGCGTGCGGATGTGCGCGGGGCCGCGCGCCTCCGGCCAGTCGTCGCGCACCGTGACGGCGGCGCCGGGAGCCAGTCGGGCCGCCTCGGGGCTCACCGGAGCGCGTCCGCGAGTTCGGCCTCGGTGATGACGCCCTTCACCAGCAGGTTGTCGGCAATCGAGCGGATCCAACGCTGATAGTAGCTCAGCCGGTGGTATTCGGCCTCCGGAATGGCCTCGATGCCGCGACGCAGCTCGTCCACCCGCATCACCCCGCGCGCGCCCAGCAGGCCGCGGATGGCGTCCACCTCGCGGTCGAACTCGGTCAGCGCGTGGGCGCCCGTGTCGATCGGCTCGCACAGGAACTTGCGCACGCCGCCCATGTCGTGGTGCGCGCGGGCAGGGGCGTTGCCCGGTTCTGCAAGAGTCGACCCTGTTTCAGATTCGCTCACTGGATGGCCTCCCCCGGGTTCAAACCCCAGAATGCGTCCCGCTTCAGCCATCCACGATAGTCGCCGACCTGCACCTGACACCAGCCCGCAGTCGCCTCGCAAGCGCGAATGCGGCCGATCACGCCGGGCTTCAACTGCGCCAAGGCGTCCGCCTGCTCGTTCGCGTCGGCGCGGATGGTGCGCTCGCCGCCGGTGACGACGAAGGTGCGGCGCCCGACGAGGGTGGCTTGATGCACCCAGCCTTTCACCCCCTCCTGGTCGGAGATGAGCCGCCATGATTCGAATTCGCGCTCGATCTGCACGGGCAGTTCGCGCCGTTTGTAGACCCACTCGATCGGGTAGCGCAGGCCGGGGCCGCTGCGCAGGTTCACCTCGTCCGTCTTCAGCGAGGCGAAGCGCGGCAGCGGCAGACCGCTGTTGCTGCCCTTCGCCGGCTCGGGCGGCGGCGCCGGCGCGACGTCCGGCAGGACCGCCGGCGGCGGGGGCGCCGGCCGCAGCATGGGCACGCGCGACACCAACCGGACGCGCGCGGGCGGATGGACGCGCTCTGCAGTGTCATGGTCGGCATGGCCGCGCGCACCCTGGTGCGCATCATGGTGGGCGGCCGCGTGGTGCGGCGGCGTCGAGTGGCTTGGACGGTCCTCCGCCCGACCAGCGACCGGCGGCAGCAGCAGCAGCAGCAGCGCCAAACTGAGGGTGGCCCGGTCCATGCTCCTCCCTGCCAAGTCGCGCGGCGGCGGGTCAACCCTCAACAGGTGACGACGGGCCCGCCGCGCACCGCTTCGAGGAAAGTGACGACCCCCGCCACGCGCACGCCGGGCCGCAGCTGCGCCGGGTCAATCGCCTCGGCGCGCAGGCCGGCCTCGCAGGCGATCAGGGCGATGCCCATTTCGTCCGCCGCCTCCAGCAACGTGTCGAGCCCGGCTACGCCCCGCCCGACGATGATCGCGTCGCGCGCCGACCCGTCCAGGCCGCGCCAATCCGCCAGCAGCGCCCGGCAGCCGGCGTTGGTGGCGAACAGCGTCACGTCCCGCCCGATCGCCGCCGCCGCCGTGGCCAGCACGAAGGCGTAGTGCGCCCGGTCGTGCGCGCCGGACAGCAGCAGCACGCCGAACGGCTCAGTCGGCATGGGCGGACAGGTCGCGGATGGACGGGTGGTCGCCGCACGCGGGACAGGCCGGGTCCCGGTCGAGGCGCATGGCGTGGAACCGGGCGCCGAGAGCGTCCCACAACAGCAGGCGGCCGGCGAGGGTCTCGCCAATGCCGAGCAGTTCCTTGAGCGCCTCGGTGGCCTGCAACGCGCCCATCACGCCCGTGACGGCGCCCAACACGCCGGAGTCGCCGCAGCTTGGTTGCTGGCCGGGCGGCGCCGGGTGCAGGCAGCGGTAGCAGGGTCCGCCGGGCCGGAAGGTCGCGATCTGGCCGTCGAACCGAAGCGCCGCGGCGGACACCAGGGTCTTGCCGCCGAGCATGCAGGCGTCGCTGAGCAGGTACCGGGTGGCGACCGAATCGGTGCAGTCGCAAACGAGGTCGTAGGCGGCGACCAGGGCGGCGGCGTTGCCGGCGGCCATTCGGACGGGGTGCGGCTCGACGCGCACGCCGGAGTTCAGCGCGGTGACCGCGGCGGCGAGCGACTCCGTCTTGCGCCGGCCGATCCGTGCGGTGGCGTGCGCGACCTGGCGTTGCAGGTTGGACAGCTCGACCACGTCGTCGTCAACGACCCCGATCACGCCGACTCCGGCCGCGGCGAGGTACAGCGCCAGCGGGCACCCCAACCCCCC
Source organism: uncultured Acetobacteraceae bacterium (assembly GCA_964242925.1). Lineage (GTDB taxonomy): Bacteria > Pseudomonadota > Alphaproteobacteria > Acetobacterales > Acetobacteraceae > LMUY01. The sequence goes on along the minus strand of CAXTBW010000175.1, from coordinate 1,079 downwards.
GGCGCCGACGACCAGCACGCGTGCGGCGCGCAACCGGGCCTGGCCGGTCCCGCCGACCTCCGCGAGGAGGATGTTGCGGGAGTAGCGGACGACCTCGTCATTGGTGAAATTCAGGTCCATCGGGCGGCTTCGTCTTGACCGCCGGTCGCGCCACTCCCCTGACGGCCTCTTCGCGCGAGCTGGATGAGCGCCCGGGTCAAGTCCGGGCATGACGGCGAGGGCAGGGCGCGGGAGACGGAGAGCCTCAGACCTTCTCGACCTGGCTGTACTCCAAATCGACCGGGGTGGAACGGCCGAAGATCGAGACGGAGACCTTCACCCGGCCCTTGTCCTCGTCGATCTCCTCGACGGTGCCATTGAACGAGGTGAACGGGCCGTCCGCAACGCGAACTTGCTCGCCGATTTCGAACAGCACGGCGGGGCGGGGACGTTCGACGCCCTCGGCGGACTGCTTGATGATGCGTTCGGCTTCGGCCTCGCTCATCGCCTGCGGCCGGGTCTTGCTGCCGAGGAAGCCGGTGACCTTCGGCGTGTCCTTGATCAGGTGCCAGGTGTCGTCGGTCATCTCCATCTTCACCAGCACGTAGCCGGGAAAGAATTTGCGCTCCGCCTGCACCTTCTGGCCCCGCTTCAGCTCGACCACGTCTTCCGACGGGACGAGCACGTCGTCCACCAGGTCGGCCAGGCCCTTGCGCGCGGCCTGCTCCTTGATCTGTTCGGAGATCTTCTTCTCGAAGCCCGAGTAGACATGCACGACATACCAGCGCTTCGCCACGACCCTGTACCTTTAACTAGACCGACGCGCCGAACAGCATTCGCACGCCGTACCCGGCCGCCTGGTCGACGACGAAGAAGAAAATGGCGGCCATGGCGGCCATCGCGAACACCAGTCCGGTGGTTACCAAGGTCTCCCGGCGGGTGGGCCAGGTCACCTTGGCGACCTCGGCACGCACCTCGCGCACGAACTGAGCCGGTGCGAACGCCACGACGGTATACTCCACAACTAATCCAGTTTGCGCGCTCGCGGCTGGCAGGGGCGGAGGGTCTCGAACTCTCAACCTCCGGTTTTGGAGACCGGC
>CAXTBW010000174.1:0-4194 GCA_964242925.1 uncultured Acetobacteraceae bacterium | reverse complement strand
GTCCCATCTTGGTGCCATCGCAGCGCCATCAGGGTGTCCATACGGACCCTCCGAGCCTGGGCCAGCCGCAATCGCCCGGGCTCGGTGCAGAGGCGCTCCAGGAGCAGGCCCGTGAACTCCATGATGTCGGCGGCGTCTTCCTTCCCGAACTTGCCTACGTGCGCGCCATCGTTCGCGTCTTCGCGGATGCGTGCGGCTAAGTCGGCCAGCGCCGCGGGCAACGCGTTGTTCGCAGAGAGCTAACCGAGCCGCAACCCGAGATCACGGCGCATCTTCCTGTTCGGCGGCTGCCCTCCACGAAGTCCGGGAGCAGGGGCTTGGTGGCCATGTCGAGACAAAGGCGAAACATCGACCCGTGCCGCTTGGATTTGGGGGTCTTAGCGAAGGCGATCAGCTTGGCCTGTCGGTCGGCTTGAGCTGCTTCAAACTTTTGTTGGACTTCCTGCTCCGCCAGCTTTTGTTCGCGGTTGGAAGCTTGCTTTTCAACAACCTCCCTTCGAGTTTCGCCCGCAATGCATCGTCCACGAACGCTTCTGCCACCTATGCGCTACCTAGGCTGAGAAGCCCGCTACCGCGACCAACGTTCAACCTTCTGAATTTTATTGGCGGACCCGACACGATTCGAACGTGCGACCTTCGCCTTCGGAGGGCGACGCTCTATCCAGCTGAGCTACGGGTCCGTCGGGCGAAGCCATAGCGCACCCTAGAACTGGATGCCACCCCCGGGATGCCAGCGCGTCGCCCAGGCCGCCGCTGCGATATCGGCGCCGGACGGAAGCGAGGCGTCGGGGTGGCGAATCCACGCGATCACGTCGCCGATGACGGCCTGGCGGTCCAGGTCGCGCATCAACAGGTGATAACCGTTGGGGTACACCGCCCGGCGCGTGTCGGGCGGCAAGTGCGCCCAGGCGACGCCCATCGCGCTGGCGGGGACCAGGTCATCGTGCGCGCCATAGGCGATGAAGCTGCGGCCCTGGACGCTGGGGGCTGCAGCCTGGGCGGAGTCCATCAGGTCCACCAACCCGCCCAGGACAGACACCTGCGTGCTGCGGATGGTCAGCGGGTCCCGTGCAAGGGCGATGAGGGCGTCGCGGTTGTCGCTGGCGTGGATGCGGACGCTGCTGGGGACGTCGGACGCGGTCAGGCGGTAACCCGGCGCCACGGTGTTGGCGACGGCCAGCGCGCTCGCCAGCACCAGACCCTGCTCGGACCGGCCCCAGACGGCGGGGGACAGCATGATCACGCCGGCGATCGGCGGCTTGCAGCTTGGTTGAGCACAGGCGGGTCGGGCGGCCAGGTCCAGCGCCACGGCGCCGCCCATGCTCTCGCCCATCACGAAGAGCTGGGTGAAGGGGTAGCGGCGGTGCAGGTCGGCTGCCATCGCGGCGGCGTCGTTCACCAATTGCGGCGCGCCCACCCAAGTCCCGCGAACGGCGGTGTCGCCGAAGCCGCGCTGGTCGGGCGCGTAGACGGCGAACCCGGCGGCGGCGAACACGGGCGCCGGCAAGGCCCACTGGTCGCGGCTGTCGTTGAAGCCGTGCAGCGCCAGGATGACCGCGGTCGGCGCCTGGCCGGCCGGCGGCAGCCACACGCGGGCGGGCAGGCGGGCGCCGTCGGGCAGGGTGAACACCTCGTCCGGCGCCGGGTGTTGCGCGAGCGGCTGCTCCGGCTGGCCATAGGGCGGCAGGCGGGACGCGCAGGCGGGCAGCAGCAGCAGCAGGGCGGCGGCCCAGGCTCGGGTGAACGCGCGTGCGGTTGAACTCATGGCGCCAATGGCTATCATCACCGCGCGCCCCCCACCACCACCCAGAGGTCAACATGCCGTTCGGCGCGTCCACGCCAGAGCCGCCGCCCGGAATGCCGCCGGGCGAGCACGAGATCATCCTTGTCGACGACCGCGTGATCGCCTGCGACGGCGGCGACGCCGGGCTGGGTCATCCGCGGGTGTGGCTGCGCATCGTGCACGACCGGACGTATTGCCCGTATTGCTCGCGGGTGTTCGTGCTGAACCCGGGCAATGCGAAGGACACCGGTCACTGACCACGCCGGACGACATGCACCTGGTGCTGGTGGACGGCTCGGGGTTCATCTTCCGCGCCTTCCACGCCCTGCCGCCGATGACGCGGCCGGACGGCACCCCGGTGAACGCCGTGTTCGGCTTCACCAACATGCTGGCGCGGCTGCTGAAGGACCATGTCGGCACCCACCTGGCGGTGATCTTCGACGCCGGGCGGGACACGTTCCGCAACCGCATCTACGACGCCTACAAGGCGCAGCGTCCGCCGCCGCCGTCCGAGCTGATCCCGCAATTCGCCCTGGTGCGCGACGCGACGGCCGCGTTCAACGTCCCCGCCATCGAGCTGGCCGATTGGGAGGCGGACGACCTGATCGCCGCCTACGCGAAGGTCGCGGTGGAGGCGGGCGGCCGGGTGACGGTGGTGTCGTCCGACAAGGACTTGATGCAGCTGATCCGCCCCGGCGTGATCATGCAGGACCCGATCAAGCAGAAGCCGATCGGCCCGGACGAGGTGCGCGAGAAATACGGCTGCGGGCCGGAGAAGATGACCGACCTGCTGGCCCTGATGGGCGACAGCGTCGACAACATCCCCGGCGTGCCCGGCATCGGGCCGAAGACCGCCTGCCAGTTGCTGGCCGAGTTCGGCGACCTCGAGGGCGTGCTCGCCGCCGCCCCCGCGATGAAGCCGTCGAAACGGCGCGAGCTGCTGATCACCTACGCCGACCAGGCCCGGCTGTCGCGCCGGCTGGTGGTGCTGCGCGACGACGCGCCGCTGCCGCAGCCGTTGGACGAGCTGGTCAGCCGCGAGCCGGACCGCTCGACGCTGTCCACCTGGCTGCACGCGATGGGGTTCCGCTCCACCGCGATCCGGCTGGGTTTGGAGGGCGCCGTGGGCGAGGACACGCCCCCGCCGCCGCCGCAGGAGGAAGCCGCCGCGTTCGGTCCCTACAAGGTGATCGCCGCGGCGGAGGACTTGGCGGCGCTCCTGGAAGCGGCGCGGCAGGGCGGGATGCTGGCGATCCACCCGGTGCAGGACGGGGTGGGCCTGGTGGGGTTGGGGCTGGCCGTGGCGCCCGGGCAGGCCGCCTACGTGCCGCTGGGCCACCAGGGGGACCTCGACCGGCCCGTCGAGCAATTGGCGGTAGCGGCGGTCGCGGCTGTGCTGTCGCCGCTGCTGGCCGACCCGGCGGTGCTGAGCGTGATGCATGACGCGAAGGCCGGGCTGCGGGTCCTGTCGCGCGCCGGGTTCGCGCGCCCCGCAGCGATCGACGACCCGATGCTGCTGTCCTACGCGCAGGACGCGGGCGCGCATGGCCACTCGGTGGAGGAGCTGGCCCGGCTGCATCTGGGTCACGCGGTGAGCTCGCTGGACTCCGTAACGGGGACCGGACGCACCCGGTTGGCTCTGTCTCAGACTCCGACCGAGCGCGCCGCGGGCCACGTGGCCGAGGTGGCGGACTGCGTGCTGCGGCTGCGCCACGCGCTGCGGCCCCGGCTGGCCGACGCCCGCGCGACCGCGCTGTACGAGCGGATGGAGCGGCGGCTGATCCCCGTGCTGGCCGACATGGAGGATGCCGGGATCGAGGTGGACGAGCAGGAGCTGCGCCGCCTGTCCGCCGATTTCGGCGCGCGCATGGCGACGGCGGAGGTGGACATCCACAAGCTGGCCGGGCGCCCGTTCAACCTGGGCAGCCCGAAGGTGCTGGGCGAGATCCTGTTCGATGAGATGAAGCTGCCCGGCGGCCGCCGCACCGGCAGCGGCACATGGGGGACCGAGGCCGCCACCCTGCAGCAGTTGGCCGAGAGCGGCGCCGAGCTGCCGGCGCGCATCATCGAGTGGCGGCAGCTGTCGAAGCTGAAATCCACCTACGCCGACGCGCTGGTGGAGGAGGTTCGGCAGGGCACGCGGCGCATCCACACGACCTACGCGATGGCGGCCACCACCACCGGGCGGCTGTCGTCCAACGACCCGAACCTGCAGAACATCCCGATCCGCACGGAGGAGGGCGGCCGCATCCGCCGCGCCTTCGTCGCCGCCGACGGGCATGTGCTGGTGAGCGCGGACTACTCGCAGATCGAGCTGCGATTGCTGGCGCACGTGGCCGACGTGCCCGCGTTGAGTCAGGCGTTCGCGGCCGGGGAGGATATCCACAGCCGCACTGCGTCCGAGGTGTTCG
>CAXTBW010000173.1:0-4267 GCA_964242925.1 uncultured Acetobacteraceae bacterium | reverse complement strand
CCACGCTCGTCTTGCGAGGAGCGCAGCGACGCGGCAATCCAGGGGTGACGCGAGGTCGTCCCATGCGGCAATGACGGTAGATCAGAGAATGTCGGGGTACAAGTCCCGCCATCGCGGATTGTTGGCTTCGATAAGCGCCAGCTTTTTCCGACGTGAACCCGCTTTGATCCGCTTCTCACGGGTGATCGCCGAGATCATGTCCTCGTAAAGCTCATAGTAAACAAGAAGCGTGCACCCATGCAGCGCCGCAAACCCCGGCTGATCCGCCGTCCGGTGCTGATAGGCGCGCTGCACCAGGTTGGATGTGACGCCCACATGCAGCGTTCCGTTGCGCTGGCTGGCCATCAGATAAACCGCCGGGCGCCGCGCCATCAGAACGCGTGGCGGCTGCGAACCTCGCGCAGCACCGTCATCGCCATGATGCGGACGTCGAAGCCCAGCGACCAGTGCTCGATGTAGAACAGATCGCACGCCACACGCTGCTCGATCTGCTCCACCGTGGCGGTCTCGCCGCGCCAGCCGTTCACCTGCGCCCACCCGGTGATGCCGGGCTTCACCCGGTGGCGCAGCGCATATTGCTGCACCACGTCGGCGAACAGTCGGTCGGCCGCCTTGGTCTTTGGCGCGTGGGGGCGAGGGCCGACCAGCGACATCGTGCCGTTCAGCACATTGATCAACTGCGGCAATTCGTCGATCGACAGCTTTCGCAGCACGCGGCCGACCCGGGTGATGCGGGGGTCGTTGCGGGTGGTCTGCCGGCTCGCCAGCAGGTCCGCCGCGCCATGGCGCATGGTGCGGAATTTGTAGCAGAGGAACAGCCGGTTGTTGAAGCCCATGCGCGGCTGCCTGAACAGCACAGGCCCCGGCGAGTCGAGCCGGATCAGCAGCCCGACCACCAGCAGCACCGGCGACAGCGCGACCAACGCCAGCGCGCCCAGCCCGTAGTCCAGCATCATCTTCTCCAGCGCGCGCCAGTCTTTCAGCGGCGCCTCGCGCACCGAGACGACGGCGTTGCTGCCGACGCCGGCGAATTGGGCGCGGGAGTAGCGCAGTCCGGCCAGGTCGGTGGTGAGCACGATGTCGGACACCGTGCTGCCCAAGGCGTCCATCACCGCCTTGATCCGCTCCACCGCGCTCAGCGGCAGGGCCACGACGATGACGTCGATCTTCTCGTGCCGCGAGCGCTGCACCAGGTCGGCCACGCTGCCCATCACCTCCACGCCCAGCTGGCTGGACGGCACCCGGGTGTGCCGGTCGTCGTAGATGCCGACGATGCGGAAGGCGTTCGGCTCGTCCTGCAGCCGCTCGATGAACTCCCGGCTGAAATCGCCCAGGCCGACGATGGCGACCTTGCGGGCGAGGCGGCCGTCTGCGGTCCAGCGCCGCATCAGCCTTGTCAGGGGGAAGCGGCTTGCGGCGAGCAAGATGCCCGCGCAGGCGATCCACAGCAGCGGCCAGGCGCGCCCGCCCTCGTGCAGCACGAACAGGAATGCGACCAGCACGAAGCTGCCGACCACCAGCGGCTTGAACAACAGCCGGATTTGCGCGCCGCTCGACACCAGCGCCGGCTGCGCATAGGCGCCGTTCTGCGAAAGGCTGAACCAGACGGCGGCCGTGCCGGCGCTGGCGGCCAGCTCGATGGGGCCCTGCGGGTAGGCGCCCTCGATCCAGGTCACCAGGGCGATCGAGATCACGGCGGCGAGGCAAAGCACCAGGAGGTCCGCGATCCGGACCAGGCCGGCCACGACGGGGAACGAGATTGCGCGGAACGGCGCTGCGTACAGGACGTGGAGCGGTGTCATGGGACACAGATAACAAATGTGTCTGTAGGCGCGCTACCTGGGGCAGTTACGGCGGCGAACGAAACTTCGGCATCGCACGGCCCGTTTTGCCCGCTTGGGAGAGAACGAACGCATGCCTTTGATCAAGACCAGCGACGGCGTCGAGCTATTCTACAACGATTGGGGCAGCGGCAGGCCCGTTGTGCTGATCCACGGCTGGCCGCTCAACTCGCAGATGTGGGAGTACCAGGCGCCCGTGCTGGCGGCGAGCGGCCTGCGCGTCGTGGCCTACGACCGGCGCGGCTTCGGCAAGTCCGGCCAGCCCTGGTCCGGCTACGACTACGACACCCTGGCGGACGACCTGCACGCGTTGCTGGAGGCGCTGGACCTGCGCGACGCGACGCTGGTCGGCTTCTCGATGGGGGGCGGCGAGATCGCCCGCTACCTGTCGCGCCACGGCGCCGGCCGGGTCGCCAAGACGGTGCTGCTGTCGGCGGTCACCCCGATGCTGCTCAAGACGCCTAGCCATCCGGACGGCGCCGACCAGTCGGTGTTCGACAAGATGCTCGACGGACTGGCGGCGGACCGGCCCAGCTTCCTAGCCACGTTCGGCAAGCAGTTCTTCGGCGCCGGACTGCTGAACTTCACCGTCACCACCGAGATCCTCGAGTGGTCGCTGTGGATGGCCATGGCCGCCTCGCCCAGGGCGACGACCGAGTGCGTGCGGGCGTTCTCGGCGACCGATTTCCGCCCCGACATGGCGGCGTTCAGCATGCCGACGCTGGTGATCCATGGCACGTCCGACGTCACCGTCCCGATCGACATCTCCGGCCGCGCCGCGGCCCGCATGATCCCGGGGGCGAAGCTGATCGAATACGAGGGCGCGCCGCACTCGACGTTCTTCAACGAGAAGGACCGACTGAACCAGGACCTGCTCGCCTTCATCGGCTGAGCGCCAGCGGCCGGATTGCCGGCTTTCTCGCCGCGCCGCCAAGCGGCGGCTCGCGATGACGGCAAGCGGCGGCTCGCGATGACGGCAAGCGGCGGCTCGCGATGATGGATTGTTGTCCGGGCTGCTGGTGCGAGGCCTCAGATCCAGCCCTTGACGCGGAACCAGACCAGCGGGACGACGACGCTGAACAGGATCATCGCCCAGCCGAACTGGTAGCCGTAATGCCAGTCGTATTCCGGCATGTTCTTGAAATTCATCCCGTACAGCCCGACCACGAAGGTCGGTGGAATGCCCACCACGGAGGCGATGGTCAGCACCTTCACCCCGTTGTTCTGCTCGATGTTGATGAAGCCCAGCACCGCGTCCAGCAGGAACGACACCTTGTTCGACAGCTGCTGGTCGTAGTCGTTCAGCGACGCGATGTCGGCCTTCAGCGTCGCCAACCGGCCCTTCAGCGTCGGCGGCGTCCAGTTGTCGCACTCGCCTTGCGCGTAGCTCACCAGGCGGCCGATCCCCAATACGCTGTCCCGCAGGTTGCCCAGCGTGTCGCCGGCGCGGCCGACCCGGTTCAGCAACTGGCGCAGTTCCTGGTCCGCGCGCCGCATGTTGCGGCGGCTCGCGGCGTCGTTGAACGTGGTCTTCGACAGATGGTCCAGCTCGGCGGCGACACGCTCCAGCACGTCTGCGAGCCGGTCGACGATCGCCTCCGCCAGCCCGGTGAAGGTCTCGAAGCTGCTCCGGGCCCCGGCATGGCCGTAACCCTCGGCGAACGTGTCGAAGGCCGGCAGGACCATGTAGCGCAAGGTCAGCAGGCGCCGGTCCGACAGCACGAAGCCGACGGCGGTGACGTGCGACTGCCCGTCCTGGCCCAGGTAGCTGTAGGGCATGCTCATGTAGAGCGTCTCGCCCTCCGAGTAGACGCGGCTTGAACTCTCGATCTCCGCCACGTCGTCCCGGGTCGGCACGCGCAGCCCGGTCATCCGTTCGGCCGCGCTGCGTTCGTCCTCCGTCGGGTCCAGCAGGTCGACCCAGATGGCATCCGCGCTGGGGTGGCGCGCGACGTCGGCGGGCCGGCGCGGGGTGGCGCCGTCGTTCAGGTACAGCATCGTCGGGCCTCGGCCTGCGTGATCGCCGCTCGGCGTACGATACGACCCCCGAAAGCGTCAACCATCCCGGCATTTTGTCGTGGCCGGGCATCTGCTATGCCCCCGGTTCGACCGGAGTTGCACGCCGTGAACCAGATCGCCCCGCCATCCCAGACCCGCCCCAACACGCTGCGCAGCGGCCCGGACGAACGGGGCCGCTTCGGCGGCTTCGGCGGCCGCTTCGTGGCCGAGACGCTGATGCCGCTGGTGCTGTCGGTGGAGGCCGCCTACGACGCCGCCAAGCGCGACCCGGCGTTCCAGGCCGAGCTGGACCGCTACCTGCGCGACTACGTGGGCCGCCCCAGCCCGCTCTGGTTCGCCGAGCGGCTGACCCGCGAGCTCGGCGGCGCGAAGGTGTACTTCAAGCGCGACGAGCTGAACCACACCGG
>CAXTBW010000172.1:0-4341 GCA_964242925.1 uncultured Acetobacteraceae bacterium | reverse complement strand
TGTGCGCCGCCAGCGTGGAGGGCCGGGTGCCGCCGTTCCTGCGCGGCAAGGGCGAGGGCTGGGTGACCGCCGAGTATGGCATGCTGCCGCGCGCCACCCACACCCGCGGCGACCGGGAAGCGGCGCGCGGCAAGCAGTCCGGCCGCACGCAGGAGATCCAGCGCCTGATCGGCCGCTCGCTGCGCGCCGTGGTGGACCGCAAGGCGTTGGGCGAGATGACCATCACGCTGGACTGCGACGTGCTGAACGCCGACGGGGGCACCCGTTGCGCCGCCATCACGGGCGCCTGGGTGGCGTTGTCGCTCGCGCTGCGCACCCTGGAGGCGAACAACGTGATCGCCCGCTCGCCGCTGCTGGGCCAGGTCGCGGCGGTGTCGTGCGGGCTGGTGGAGGGGGCGGCGGTGCTGGACCTGGACTACGCCGAGGACTCGAACGCCGACGCGGACGCCAACTTCGTGCTGACCGAGGGCGGCATCGTGGAGATCCAGGGCACCGCCGAGCGCGCGCCGTTCAGCGACGACCAGTTCGCCGACCTGATGCGCCTGGCCCGGCTCGGCACCGGGCGGCTGTACGAGCTGCAGCGGGCCGCGCTGGGATGACGCGGCGCTTGTCGAGCGGCGAGCGCCTGGCGCTCGCCAGCCATAATGCCGGCAAGCTGCGCGAGATCACCGCGCTGCTGGCGCCGTTCGGCGTGACCGCACTCTCCGCCAGCGTGCTTGGTCTGGCGGAGCCGGTGGAGGACGCGCCAGATTTCGCCGGCAACGCCCGCATCAAGGCGTTGGCCGCCGCCGAGGCGAGCGGGCTTCCGGCGTTGGCCGATGATTCCGGGTTCTGCGTCGCCTCCCTCGGCGGCGCGCCGGGCGTGCTGTCGGCGCGCTGGGCGGGGGGCGACTTCGCCGCCGCCATGGCTCGTGTCCATGAGGAAGGCGGGGAAGGGCGGGCCTGGTTCACCTGCGCGCTATGCCTTGCCTGGCCCGGCGGGGAAGCGGCGACGTTCCTGGGCCGGGTGGACGGGAATGCCTGCTGGCCGCCGCGGGGCGACTTGGGCTTCGGCTACGACCCCATGTTCGTTCCGCTCGGCGGCGTGCAGAGCTACGGCGAGATGCCGCCGGCCGACAAGCACGCGGACAGCCACCGCGCCCGGGCGTTCGCCGCCCTGACACGGGCCTGCCTGCCCGGCTGACGGACCCCTGCGGCTGCCGAAGATCAAACCGTCATCGCGAGCCGCCGCTTGGCGGCGTAGCGATCCAGGTCCGCGCGACGTAACCCGCCCGCCCTGGATTGCCGCGCCGCAAGCGCGGCTCGCAATGACGCTATCGGCGCGTCACTCCGCCGCCGACTCGCGCGCCGCCGGGCTCGCCGTCTCGGTGAGCATCTCCATGCGGCCGGTGATCTGGCCGCCATCCTCCACCTGCAGGCGGCGGCAACGCGCCGTGCCCAGCACGCGGCCGGTGGCGCGGACGATCAGGTTGCCGCGCGCGGTGAGCGTGCCGTCGATGGTGCCGGCGACCTCGGCATCCTCGACCTCGACCTCGCCCTTGAAAACGCCGCCGGGTGAGATTGACAGCTCGGTGGCGTGGATCATGCTGGCCTCGACCGTGCCCTCAACGACCAGACGTTCGGCGTCCTGCACCGTGCCCTGCACGCTGATGCCGCGGCCCACGACCAAGGTGCGGCGGTCGGCTGTATCGCGACGGGGCGCGGCGCCCGGGCCTGACCCGATGCCAGGGCGCATAACGCTTGGCGGCATCCCGCCAGGGGCGCTCACGGGCGATACGCCGCCTTGCGACATCCCGCTTTGAGGCATGACGCCCGGGGGGATCGTTGCGCCCGGCATCGGCTGCGGCGGAGTGCTGGGGGTGGACGGGGTGAACGGCATGCGGGCCATGGCGGGCGCCTCTTTCGGGGTGGCGGGACGGTAAGGCGGAACGCCGAGCCCGTTGTCGGGCTGGCCCCCGGTTGTCTGGGCGGCTGCCTCTTTCGGGGCGGGCAAGCCGGCGCCCGAGAGTTCGGGTGAAGCTTCAGCTTCGCTCCCGTTGGGGTTGCGGCGTTTGAACAAAGAGACTTGCCTTTCGCTGGCGGTCGGACGTTTCCCGCCCACGCCTAACATCAAGCGGCGGCGGGGAACAACCCATGACGCCCGCCAAAAATGCCCATTCGCCGCCTACGCCATCCGGTTCAGCACGTGCACCATCGCGGCCGAGCCCACCAGCGGCACGAGCAGGTTGATGCCCGGCACGGACGCCGCGACCGCCAGCAGCGCACCCGGCAGCAGCACCGCCAGCCGGTGGCGGCGATACAGCGCGTGCGCCGCGTGGCGGTCCATCCGCCGCATCGCGACGGCGACGAACAGCCCGCGCCCGATCGCCCAGCCGCTGACCGCGATGGCCAGCGCCTGGGCCACCCCGGGGAACGGCAGCAGCGCCACCAGCAACGCCACGCCGTTCAGCAGCAGCACCTGGAACGCCAGCACCACGCCATCCCACAGTTGCGCCGGCAACGCGGCCGGGGAGGGCGGCGGTAGGAAGGGATAGTGGCGGGAGTCCACGGCGCGCGCGATCCGCTCGATGTAGAGGGTCGCGATCAGCATCACGCTGGGCAGGAACAGCCAGTACGCCGCCAGCGCGACGCCCAGGGTCGCCACGATCGCGGCCACCCAGCGCGGCCACTGCACGCCGGCGAGCAGCACGTCGATGGTCCAGACCGCGCCACCCAGCAGCAACGCGTAGGCGGCCAGCGCCAAGGCGGCGCTGCGGAACAGCACCCCCCACATCGCCGGGTCGTCGAGCTGTCCGATTGCGAGCAGCAGCGGTTTGATGAAGTTGCCCCTTTGGCCGGAACGGGATACCGGCACGCATCGCACCCCTCCGGCAGATCGGCAACACAGCATGGACCCGCAGTACGACATCGCCGGCATCGGCAACGCCATCGTCGACGTCGTGTCGCCGGCGCCCGAATCGTTCCTGTCGAAGCACGACATGCGCAAGGGCGGCATGGCGCTGATCGACGAGGCGGCGGCCGAAACGATCTACGCCGCGATGACGGCGGCGGCGGAGAGCAGCGGCGGTTCGGCCGCCAACACCTGCGCGGTGGCGGCGGGGCTGGGCGCGCGCGTGGCGTATATCGGCAAGGTGGCGGACGACGCATTGGGCGCCGCGTTCCGCCGCGACATAGCCCAGGTCGGCGTGCATTTCCCGACGCCGTCGCTGGTGGGGGGCGCCGCCACCGCGCGCTGCCTGATCCTGGTGACGCCGGACGGGCAGCGCACGATGAACACCTTCCTCGGCGCCTCCGTCGCCTTCGGTGAGGACGACATCGACGAGACGCTCATCGCCAGCGCCGCCGTCCTATACCTGGAGGGCTACCTGTTCGACCCGCCGGCGGCGCAGGCCGCGTTCCGCCGCGCCGCCGCTGTGGCGCATGCGGCCGGGCGGCAGGTGGCGATATCGCTGTCGGACGCGTTCTGCGTCGACCGCCATCGCGCGGCATTCCGCGAGCTGCTGGCCCGCGACGTGGACATCCTGTTCGCCAATGAGACCGAGATCTGCAGCCTGTTCGAGCTCGGCGATTTCGACGCGGCGGCGGAGGCGGCCCGCGCGGACGTGGCGCTGGCCGTGCTGACCCGCAGCGAGCAGGGCAGCCTCGTGCTGCGGGGGGCGGAGCGGGTGGTGATCGCCGCGGAACCAACCACCGTGGTGGACACCACGGGGGCGGGGGATGCCTACGCCGCCGGCTTCCTGGCGGGTTACACGTCTGGGCGGCCGCTGGACTGGTGCGGGCGGCTGGGCAGCATCGCGGCGGCGGAGGTCATCGGCCACTACGGCGCGCGGCCCCTCGCGGACCTGAAGGCGCTCGCCGCCGCCCGGATGACATCTGCGGGGTAGAGCTTCTCCCAGGCTCGACTGGTCGACGTATCCATACGGTCATTGCGAGGCCGCTTGGCCGAAGCGATCCAGGCCCATCCGTCCAGACCTGCCGCGTGGGCCTGGAGTGCTTCGTCGCCAAGCGCTCCTCGCAATGACGGGGGCTGCCCCGCCGTTTTCGGCTCGCATTTCATGCCGCGGCCCACTATGTGTGCGCTCGCAACATATGGACGAGGCGGCCCCGCTAGGGCGCGCCCGGTTTCACGCACATGCCCGATCTGACGCCGCATTCGATTCGCAACATCGCCATCATCGCCCACGTCGACCACGGCAAGACCACGCTGGTCGACCAATTGCTGCGGCAGTCGGGAGCGTTCCGCGAGCACCAGGCGGTGGTTGAGCGCGCGCTCGACCGCAACGACCTGGAGAAGGAACGCGGCATCACGATCCTGGCCAAGGTCGCCAGCGTCGAGTGGAA
>CAXTBW010000171.1:0-4588 GCA_964242925.1 uncultured Acetobacteraceae bacterium | reverse complement strand
CCGGTCGCCAGGTCCTTCACCGGCTGGTTGGCGCCGCGATGGCCGCGATCCAGCTTGTAGGTCCGCGCGCCCAGCGCCAGCGCCAGCAGCTGGTGGCCGAGGCAGATGCCGAACACGGGCGTCTTGGCGTCCAGCACGCCCTGGATGGCGGGCACGGCGTAGGCGCCCGTGGCGGCCGGATCGCCGGGGCCGTTCGACAGGAACACCCCGTCCGGCCGGTGGCGCAGGATGTCGTCCGCCGTCGCGTCCGCCGGCGCCACCGTCACCCGGCAGCCCGCCTGGGCCAACGAGCGCAGGATGTTGCGTTTGGCGCCGTAATCCACCGCCACGACATGGCGCCGCGGCGCAGTCTGGCGCTGGAACCCGTGCTCAATGGACCAGGTCCCCTCGTCCCACTCGTAGCTCTGCCGGCACGACACCTGCCGCGCCAGGTCCATGCCCTCCAGCCCGGGCCAGGCCTGCGCCTGCGCGCGCAACCCGGCCACGTCGAACCGCCCGTCGGCGGGAAACGCCAGCACCGCTGTGGGCGGCCCGCCGTCGCGTATGCGCAGAGTCAGCGCCCGCGTGTCCACCCCGGCGATCCCTGGCAAGCCGTGCGACTGCAACCAGCCGCCCAGGGATTGCGCGGCGCGCCAGTTCGACGGCTCGGTCACGTCCTGCTTCACCACGAGGCCGAGCGCGGCCGGGTTGATCGCCTCCATGTCGCCGGGGTTGGCGCCGACGTTGCCGACATGCGGGAAGGTGAAGGTGATGATCTGCCCGGCGTAGGACGGGTCGGTCAGCGTCTCCTGATAGCCGGTCATTCCCGTGTTGAAACACAGCTCGCCCACCCGGCCCTCGCTATGGGCGCCGAACCCGCTGCCCCAGAACACGGACCCGTCGGCCAGCACGAGGATCGCTGTGGCGCCGGCGGGCGCGATGTCGGCTTGCGGCATGGCGGGGCGCGCTCCTTCGAGTTGCAGGTCGGCGAACGCGAGGCCGGTGGCGGCGACGATGGCGGACCAGTGTTTGGAGGGGATTGCCCGCGCCTGCCGCCATTTGCGAATGGCTTCCGCGCCAACCCCGGTCAGCCGGGCGGCTGCGTCTGCGCCGCCAAGCCGGGCGAGAATGTCTTCAACAGTGACCATGCTGGATGAGTATGGGAAGAAATTTACCAGGTCAAAGAGGTTGAATGTAGTCATCTGATATGACCACATTGGGCGATGACGAAGCAGATCATCAATGCGACGGAGTTCAAGGCGAGATGCCTGGAGTTGCTCGACCAGGTTGGTCGCGGCGACCTCGACGAGTTGGCGATCACCAAACGAGGCCAGGTCGTCGCCCGGATCGTGCCGCCCAATCGTCCCCCAACCTCCATGGCCGAGTGGCGGGCGTCGATGCGCGGCACCGTTCACATCCCGCCGGGTCTCGACCCGACAGCGCCCGCCTCGGACGAAACATGGGATGCCGAGCAGGGCATCCTGCATCGGTGAGCGGCCTTCTGTTGGACACGTGCGCCGTGATTTGGCTTGCCTCCAGCCGGCTGCCGGCCGAGACGACGTCCATCGTCGATGCCTGCGCGGCGACTAGCGAGGTTTACTATTCGGCGATCTCGGCCTGGGAGATCGGCTTGCTCGGCCGCGCCCGCAGGGAGGGGCCGCGCATGCGGTTCGACCCCGACCCGGCGCTGTGGTTCGAACGCTTCCGGTCCGCACCCGGGCTGCGCGAAATCCAGCTCTCCGCCGACATCGCCCTGGCTGCGTCGCTCTTGCCGGGCGACATCCACGCCGATCCCGCGGATCGGTTCCTGATCGCGACCGCCCGGCTGCGCGGCATCCCCATGCTGACCGGCGATCGTCGCATTATCGATTATGCGGCCCAGGGCATGCTCGACGTGATAGCCTGCCGACCCGAACCGGACCTTTACGCATGACGCTCCGAACTCAATTCACCGACGCCCTCAAGACCTCCATGAAGGCCGGCGACGCCCCTCGCACCTCCACGCTGCGCATGATCCTGGCCAAGGTGAAGGACAGCGACATCGCCGCCCGCCCAGGCGACCCGCTCAGCGACGACGCCATCACCGCCGTGCTGCGCGGCATGGTGAAGTCTCGCCGCGAGTCGGTCGAACTCTACCGCCAAGGCAACCGCCCGGAACTGGCGGCCAAGGAGGAGGCGGAGATCGCCACGATCGAGGGCTTCCTGCCGCAGCAGATGGACGACGCCGCCCTGGCCGAAGCGGTCGCCGACGCCATCAGCGCGACCGGCGCGGCCGGGCCGAAGGACATGGGCCGCGTGATGGCGGCGCTGAAGACCCGGCACGCCGCCTCGCTCGACATGGCCCGCGCGACCCCGCTGGTGAAGGCGCGGCTGGCCGGCTGATGGCGCTCCCGCCGGCCTTCCTCGACGAGCTGCGCGCCCGCACGCCGATGGCCGCGCTGGTGGCCCGCAAGGTCAAGCTGGCGCGGTCCGGCAAGTCGTGGAAAGGCTGCTGCCCGTTCCACGGCGAGAAGACCGCGTCGTTCTACGTGTACGACGATGGCTACCATTGCTTCGGCTGCGGCGCGCATGGCGACGCGATCGGCTTCGTCATGCAAACCGAGGGCGCCGGCTTCATCGAGGCGGTGGAGCGCTTGGCCGGCGAGGCGGGGCTGGACGTGCCTAAGCCCTCCGCCGCCGCCGCCGAGGCGGAGCGCGAGCGGCTGGACCTGAACGGCGTGCTCGACCTGGCCGCAAGCAGCTTCGCCCGGCGCCTGCGGGAGCGGGAGGGCGGCGAGGCGCTCGCCTACCTGCGCGGCCGCGGCCTGACCGACGAGACGATCGGCAGATTCGGCCTTGGCTGGTCCGGCGACGGCCGCGGCGGCCTCGTTGCCGAATTGGGCCAGGCCGGCATCGGGCCGGAACGGATGTCGGAAGCCGGGCTGCTGCAGACCCGCGACGACGGCACGGCGCGGGAACTTTTCTACAACCGGGTGATCTTCCCGATCCGGGACCGCCGTGGCCGGGTTATCAGCTTCGGCGGCCGCGCGTTGGGCGACGCCAAGCCGAAATATATCAACGGGCCGGAGACGGCGGTCTATTCCAAGAGCCGCACCCTCTACGCGCTGGACCTGGCGCGCGAGGGCGCCCGGCGGTCCGAGCACGGCGTGATCGTGGCGGAAGGCTACATGGACGTGATCGCGCTGCACCAGGCCGGGTTCGCCGGCGCCGTGGCGCCGCTGGGCACCGCGCTGACCGCCGCGCAACTGGAGGAGTTATGGCGGCTAAGCGACGCGCCGACCCTGTGCTTCGACGGCGACGCCGCCGGCGCCCGCGCCGCCGCCCGCGCGGCGGAGGTGGCGCTGCCGCTGATCGCCCCCGACCGGACCTTGTGCCTGGCGACCCTGCCCGGCGGCGAAGACCCGGACACGCTCCTGCGCCGCAGCGGTCCAGCCGCCTTCGCCGCCGTGCTGGCTGCAAAGCAATCCCTCGCGGCCGCCCTGTTCGACCTGATGCGGGAAGGCCACGCCGCCGACACGCCGGAGGCGCGCGCCGCCCTGCGCGCCCGGCTGGACGCCGCCGCCGCCCGCATCGCCGACAAGGGGCTGGCCAGTGAATATCGCTCCGCCCTGCGGGACAGGTTTTACGCCAGCCGACGCTCCACCACGCAAGGCTCCGGCGCGCACCGCTTCGGCCAGCGGCCGCAGCCCGCCGCCCGCCAACTGGCGCGCCAGCGCCCCGAGACGGCCATTGCCAACCTCGAGCGCCATCGCGCGTTGCTCGCCATCCTGCTCAACCACCCGACGCTGATCGGCGACGTTGCCGAGGCGCTGTCCGGCGTGCCGATGGCGCCTGCGAGCCGGACGCAGCTGCGCGACGCGATTATCCATTGGCATGATTCGGCGGATGCGCTTGACTCTGCCGCCCTCATGAACCACCTCGCGATATCCGGACACGCCGCAACGGCGGAACAGGTGCTTGCCGCCCGTCCCGTGCCCCTGCCGGCCTGCGCCGGCCCAGCGGCCATGCCGGCGGAGGCGGAGGCGGGATGGTGGCATTTCTTCGGCCTGCTCAATCGCCCACGCTTGGAAGAGGAGGTTGCCGCCGCCCAGGCCGCCTTCGCGCGCACGCCGAATGCGGCGGCGCAGGACCGGCTGGTGGCGTTGTGCGCGGCCCGAGAGGCGCTGGCCAACGACGCCCAGGTCGACGATTCGGAGGCCTGACCGGCCCCCTTTTGAGTTTGGAGTAGCAACCGTATGGCGACGAAGCCCGCCGTGACCGCCGATTCCGCCACCGCCGAGCAGGACGCCGACACCACCCTGCTCGACACCAACGCCGCCGCCGTCAAGCGCCTGATCGCGAAGGGCAAGGAGCGCGGCTACATCACCTTCGACGAGCTGAACGCCGTCCTGCCGCCGGAGCACAACAGCTCCGAGCAGATCGAAGACGTGATGGCGATGCTCAGCGAGATGGGCATCCAGGTGGTCGAGGGCGAGGAAGCCGAGGAAGGCGAAGCGGCCCCCGCCAAGGCCGAGAAGTCCGACGAGGAGAACGAGGCCGAACCCGGCGAGACCACCGCCGGCAACGTCGACGAGGCCAATATCGGCCGCACCGACGACCCGGTGCGCAT
>CAXTBW010000170.1:0-4619 GCA_964242925.1 uncultured Acetobacteraceae bacterium | reverse complement strand
CAGGCGCGCGGCGTGCTGCGCGGCCTGCACTGCCAGTTGGACCCGCATGCGCAGGTTGTGACGCTGCAACACGATCAGTGTCGTTTCGCTGAGACTATCGCTTCCCAAGGCGCTGCGGTTTAGCCGTTGATAAGCGACCTGCTGATTCAGCGTTTCCACCGTAAGTAGCGCAGCGCATCGTGCCAGCAGCAAGATGAGCAGCAGCGCCGCCTTCAACACCACGGCTAGCTGGCGTTTGGCCCCATCCCGGAAGCGTTGGACGCAACCTGCCCGTAACTGCGGCGCTTCGTCGCAGCGTGCGTGACAGCATCTCCTCCGGCGTAATAGACCACGCTTTAGCTCCGGCGCGACTCGATCGCCGAAGACCGTTTGCCGCAGTGCGTCTGGGCGCGCTATGCACATTCAGCGGCGGCTCGAACCCGCGCGATGGGACCAGCCTGGGTATCGTACGTGGCCATGCATGTCAGTCCAGCAACGCCCTCGAGCAGACTTCCTTCAACGCTCCGACTCGGCTGCGGTGCCGGATGCAGAACTCCCGCTACGTTGGTCACCAGGCAGGTGAAGAGGTCGGGATGGTTTGCGATTACACTGACCGCCGCCGGCGCGTGTTCTGCCATTATCACTTCGTGTCCCGCATCCTGCAGGGCGTCTTACGCCATCATCGAATGACGAACTCGTCTTTCACGAACGGGATGCACATGGCATTGCTCCGTCGAGGTGACGGGCAACATCGCGGACAGGTCTTTGTTCCGGTCAGCGGACGCACGCTTCCGGGAGAGCAAGCCGTCAATTGGCAACGATCAGACGCGCTGCCGAGCGCGATCGAAAGGTAAGATGAGGGGCGGTGGGGCATGCGGCGACCTTCCACACCGACCGATCGCTGGCTCTCCCTAACACAGCTTGACGGCAGGTTATCCACAGGCAACGCCGTTTTGTTTCTTAGCCTCGCGGCAGTTGCTTACAGGACAGGGCGAGCCGCTTACAGAGTTACCCTCCATAGCTGTGAGTTAGAGTTTGTTGGTTCGTCATTGGGACAACAAGGATCTGCTTGCCGGTGTCGATCCCAAACCGCTCCGCTATCGCTTCAACCTCCAGATCGGCAGCGGCGTATTTGCCCGCTTGCCGAGCGACGAGTTGAACGACGAGCTGCACCATCTGGGGGTCGACCGCAACGTGCGGGACGTCTTCGAACAGCGGTTGCGCGCTGTTCAGATCGCGTTCCTCATCCAGGGTACGGGCGACCAAGCCGCCCTGCATCGGCCGGATCGCGCCCGATGGTCGGGCTACCGCACCGGAACCAGCAAATGCCCCCCACCAATCTTTCCACCACAGCGCAGGCGGTTCTCGCCACCGCCGCCGCCAATGCCGACCACATCGTAACCCTGCCCGAGCGTCTGCCGATCGCGGCCCAGCGCGCGGTGGTGAAGTCGACGCTGAACGCCGGCCTACTTGAGGAGGTGCCCGCGAGCGAGGCTCAGGACGCCCGGCGCACGACGGAAAGTGGCGAGCGCCTCCTGCTCCGCGCGACGGAGGCAGGATTGGCTGCAGTCGCCGCCACGGAGGGCACGGACGGCCCCACCAAGCCAGCAGAGGCACGCAGCGACGCTGAAGCCACTGTCGCGTCCACCGTCGACTTAAGCGCCCACGCAGCGTCCCTGAGCCCCCGCGCGCGGCTCCGCGCCGCGGCTGGGGCGGTGGTGACCGCCTGGGACGACACCACCGAGGGCCGCCCCGGGCTGTCCGATGCAGTGGACACCCTACGCGCCGCCCTCGCCTGCTCCACGCACAAGCCTGCCGCCGGCGGAGCACCCCGCCCGCCTCGCCCCGGCACCAGGCAGCAAGCCGTTCTGGCCCTGCTGCGCCGCCCCGAAGGCGCCACCGTGGCACAGGTGGCCGACGCGACCGGCTGGGCTAACCACGCGGTCCGCGGCTTCTTCGCCGGTCTCTAGACGAAGGGCATTGCCGTCACCGCGCTGGAACGCGTCCGCCAAGTCGGACCCGGCAAGGAAGGCGCCAAGGGCAGCTACAGCATCTACCGCGTAGAGGAGGCGCGCTGATGCGCGCACGCCCGACCGTCGACCACTACGCGGTCGGCCTCTACCGCGTGTCGACCGCCGAGCAGGGTCAGAGCGGGCTCGGGCTGAGGCGCAGCAGGCCAGTGCGCGGGCTTTCGCGGCGGCCCAGGGCTGGACGTCGGTGGCCGAGCACTCGGACATCGCCAGCGGCAAGGACGACCGGCATCCAGGCTTCCAGGCGGC
The DNA here is from genome assembly GCA_964242925.1 of uncultured Acetobacteraceae bacterium. Lineage (GTDB taxonomy): Bacteria > Pseudomonadota > Alphaproteobacteria > Acetobacterales > Acetobacteraceae > LMUY01. The sequence continues at coordinate 2,361 of CAXTBW010000170.1, read as the reverse complement.
TCTCGCGCGTTGCCGCCAACTCGGGGCGGTGCTGGTGGCCGCACGGCTTGATCAGATCACCCGCCGGGCGCACACGCTTCGCAGTTGTTGGAAGACGGCCACTCGGTCCGCACGGCCGACATGCCGGGTGCGGACGACCTGATGATGCGGGCGTACGCCGCGATGGCGCAGAAGGAGCGCGAGTTGATCAGCCAGCGGACCCGGGCGGCTTGGCGGCCGCCAAGGCGAGGGGGACGGTGCTGGGCGGCGATCGCGGGTATCGGCCCTCGGCCGGGCCTGACGCGAGCGTGGCCGCGTCAGCCAGGCGCGATGAGGCCTAGCGGACGGCGCATCAGTTGATGCTGGAGATCGCCGATCCGGGATGGCGGGGTGAGCACGCTGCAGGGGATGGCGCAGGAGTTGACTCGCGGGGTGCGCGTACGCCGCGACGGGGGGCGGTTTGGACGCATACGACGGTGTCGCGGCTGTTGGCGCGGGTGGAGGGATAATGCGGCACCGTTGCGGGCGTCTATCGCGTCCGCTCTCCGCTCCACATTGGCCACCCTAACGACCTACCGCTGCCGCTTGGAACGGGGTGTTCGTCGACGCCGAGGCCGACCCTAAATACCCGCTATGCTGCAGTGTTCGCACCTGCCTCCGCAGTGGCCGCCAGTCGCCGCCTGACCGCCTCCAGTTCAAACCCGCTATTGACCCGGCGCGCGCAATAGGCTGGTGCGGAGGCGTCGGGGTACAATGCCGCATACTCTTGGGCGTTCTGGAACTGGCCCCGGCCACCGTCGTCGACGAACGTCTCGGAAGGGGCGCCCTCGGCTAGGATCACGTCGTGCTGGTCCAACTCGAGATGGTAATAGTCGACCCGATCCAGCTCGCGCTCCTGCACGATGGTCGTGCCGTTCACCAGCGCCTTGGCCGGGATTAGCACGCCCTCGAGAAACATGGCGTGGTCGGGTGACACCAGCAGGTCGCGGCGGGGCAGACCCTGGCCGAGGCTGCCAGTGCAGAAGCGAACCGGCTGCACGCCGGGGTTTGCGCAAAGGAAGCGGCCCGCGTAGCTCCTGCGGCCGATCCAACGGATAGGACGGTGCTGGCCGAAGGCAGTCATGACCATGTCGCCGATCGCCACCAGTTCGACGGCCCTGTCGCCGCCGGACGTTGCGATCACCGTGCCTTCGGCATAGCAAGCAGCGGCGGCTGTCAGAAGCAGACCGTCATCAACCACTGCGGACGTGAACGCCAGATCCGAATAATCGCCTGCAAGCTGCAGCGTGTAGTTTGAAGTAGTGAATTCGCTGATCGTGAGCCGGTCGGTCGCGCGGTCGAACGCGATCGTCGCGTTCAGGGCATCGTAGCGGAAGACAGTCGGGCCAATAAGGATCCGGCCGCCAAGCTCCACCTGTGCGTCAAGCAGGCTGCCCGAATCATCCAGCCTGATCTCGCCCCCGGATTGCACGACCGCGCTCACGGTCGAACCGCCTTCGGCAATCTCCTTGCCCCCGCTGGAGACGACGGCAGCGCTGGCCACGCCCGCGGGGAACGCCACATCGTTGCCGTAGCTCAAGCCAGCGTCGATCGTCTGGACGCCGCCGCTCACGATCTGACTGCCATATGACATTCCGCCTGCCTCGACGTCCTCGTCGCCGGCCACAACGGCGCCGCTGCCCACGCCCCGCACGAAATACTCGCCCGTCGAAGCGACCGTGACACCACTTGCGTATCCGTCGCGCGACATGTCGGACGGACCATCCGGCCCGGCGACAGACAATTCCCCGTTGACGATTGCCCCGCGCAATTGGCCGCCTTTCCCGACCGCCAGTATCCCAAATTGAGCAACGCTTGCGCCGCTTACCTCGCCGCCGGAATAGACGCCGAGCTCGGAGGAGGACGAAACGGACACGTTGGCGCCGAGGCCGTCGTTCAACACATAAGCGAAGCCGCCGCTATCGACCATCAGGCCGTCAACCGCCTCCTGTGACACGACAACGCCGGCCTGAGGCGAGAAGGACACGATGCCGCCGCTGATCGCGACCGCGCCAGCGTCCAGAGTGGCGCCTTGCACATACGAGTCGTCGAACGCGAGGAGGTAGCCGCCGCTGTCAACGGTCGGCTGATCCGCCTCTGCCCCAGCGTTCAACACCAGCAGGCCGCCGCTTTGCACCTCCGTGCCGTGGACAACGCTTATTTCTCCGAATGGAGAAACGGACTCGACCACCTGGACACCGTCGGGCTCGATGAATGTGTTGGAGGTAAAGCCCTGTTCAACGAGCTGCTCCCCACCGGACGCCACGACCACGTCGTAGTAGGTTGAACCGTCGTTGACGATCTGTTGCATTCCACTGGAAACAATGAACATGGCTGATACTC
>CAXTBW010000169.1:0-4808 GCA_964242925.1 uncultured Acetobacteraceae bacterium | reverse complement strand
TGCGACAAGACCACGCCGGCCTGCCTGATGGGCGCGGCCACGGTGAACATCCCGGCCATCGTGCTGTCCGGCGGGCCGATGATGGACGGCTGGTGGAAGGGCCGGCTGTCCGGCTCCGGCACCATCATCTGGGAGGCGCGCAAGCTGCTCGCGGAGGGCAAGCTCGACTACAACGGCTTCATGGACATGGTGTCGAGCGCGGCGCCCTCCCCCGGCCACTGCAACACGATGGGCACCGCCACCAGCATGAACAGCCTGGCCGAGGCGCTCGGCATGTCGCTGCCCGGCTGCGCGGCGATCCCGGCGCCGCATCGCGAGCGGGCGTGGATGGCCTACGAGACGGGCAAGCGCATCGTCGGCATGGTGCACGAGAACCTGCGCCCGTCCGACATCATGACGCAGCAGGCGTTCGAGAACGCCGTGGTGGCCGCCGCCGCGCTGGGCGCCAGCAGCAACTGCCCGATCCACATGGTGGCGATCGCGCGCCACATGGGCGTCGAGCACACGCTGGAGGACTGGCAGCGCCTGGGCGCCGACATCCCGCTGCTGGTGGACTGCCAGCCCGCCGGCCGCTTCCTGGGCGAGGCGTTCCATCGCGCCGGCGGGGTCCCGGGCGTGATGAAGCAGCTGCTGGACGCCGGCGTGTTGCATGGCGAGGCGCGCACCGTCACCGGATATACCCTGGCGGAGGACCTGGCCACCGTGCCCCCGCCGGACCACGAGGTGATCCGCGCCTACGAGACGCCGCTGAAGCCCGCCGCCGGCTACGTCGTCATGGGCGGCAACTTGTTCGACACCGCCGTGATGAAGACCAGCGTCATCGACCCGGCGTTCCGCGCCCGCTACCTGTCCGACCCGGCGCGGCCCAACGTGTTCGAGGGCAAGGCCGTCGTGTTCGAGGGCCCGGAGGACTACCACGCCCGCATCGAGGACCCCGACCTGGGCGTCGACGAGCACACGCTGCTGGTGATCCGCAACTCCGGCCCGATCGGCTACCCCGGCGGCGCCGAGGTGGTGAACATGCAGCCGCCCGCCGCCCTGCTGAAGCGCGGCATCGACGCGCTGCCCACCATGGGCGACGGCCGCCAGTCCGGCACGTCCGCCAGCCCGTCGATCCTCAACGTGTCGCCCGAATCCGCCGTCGGCGGCGGCCTGGCGCTGCTGCGCACCGGAGACCCGATCCGCATCGACCTCAACACCCGCAAGGTGGACGTGCTGATCCCCGAGGCCGAACTGGCCGCCCGCCGCGCCGCGTGGGTTCCGCCCAAGCTCGACAACAAGACCCCGTGGGAGGAGATCTATCGCGGCATGGTCGGGCAGCAGGGCACCGGCGCTTGCCTGGAACCGGCGACGCTGTTTCTCGACATCGTGGAAAAGCGGGGCGAGTCGCGGCATAATCACTAGCGACCGGTTCGCCGGACGCCGTGAGTGGCCGGGTGGCGCCCGGCCATGACAATGCGATGGAGCCTCCGATGCCCGATATCGACACCACGACCCGCGGCGAGGTGGAGCTGAAGGTCGAGCGGCCCAAGCTGCACAAGGTCATGCTGGTCAACGACGACTTCACACCGCGCGAATTCGTCGTCGCAGTGCTGAAAGCCGAGTTCCGCCTGGGCGCCGAGAAGGCGCGCACGATCATGAACACCGCCCACAAACGCGGCGTGTGCGTCGTCGCGGTGTTCGTCAAGGACGTCGCGGAAACCAAGGCCACCAGCGCCACCGACATGGCGCGCAAGGAAGGCTATCCGCTGCTGTTCACCACCGAACCGGAAGAATGACATGACCGACCGCCTCGCCGGCAAGACCGCCTTCGTCACCGCGGCGGGGCAGGGCATCGGCCGCGCCACCGCGCTCGCGTTCGCCGCCGAGGGCGCCAGCGTGATCGCGACCGACCTGGACGAGGCGAAGGTCGCCGAGATCGCCGGGCCGCGCATCCGCACCCGCAAGCTGGACGCCACCAGCGAGGCCGACATCAATGCCGCCGCGCGCGAGGCAGGCGCCGTGGACGTGCTGTTCAACTGCGCCGGCTTCGTCCACCAGGGCAGCATCCTGGACGCGACCGAGGCGGAGTGGGACTTCGCCTTCGCGCTGAACGTGCGATCGATGTTCCACACCATCCGGGCGTTTCTGCCGGGGATGCTGGAGGCGGGCGCCGGGTCGATCATCAACATGGCGTCCGGCGCGTCGTCGATCAAAGGCGCGCCCAACCGGTTCATCTACGGCACCACCAAGGCCGCGGTGATCGGCCTGACCAAATCGGTCGCCGCCGACACGGTGGCGCGCGGCGTGCGCTGCAACGCGGTGGCGCCGGGCACGATCCAGACGCCGAGCCTGAACGACCGGGTCGCCGCCAACGCTGCGGCGGCCGGCGGACTGGACCAGGCGCGCGCCGCCTTCATCGCGCGCCAGGCGATGGGCCGGCTGGGCGCGCCGGAGGAGATCGCCGCGCTGGTGGTGTATCTGGCCAGCGACGAGAGCCGATTCGTGACTGGAACGGCCATGGTCATCGACGGCGGCTGGACCCTGTAGCGGCGCCACCCTAGAACCCTCCCGTCCAATCCAAGGGGGAGGCTACGATGAAGCTGTTACGAATCGGCGCGCCGGGTTCCGAGAAGCCCGCGCTGCTGGACAAGGACGGCGTGCTGCGCGACCTGTCGGCGCACGTGCGCGATATCGACGGCGCCGCGCTGGCGCCGGGCAGCCTGGCCAAGCTCGCGGCGCTCGACCCGGCCAGCCTGCCCAAGGTGGAGGGCAGCCCGCGCATCGGGGCCTGCGTCGTGCGCCCGCTGAACTTCGTCTGCATCGGCCTGAACTACGCCGACCACGCGGCCGAGACAGGGGCAGCCATCCCCAAGGAGCCGATCGTGTTCCTCAAGTCGCTCGGCGCCTATAGCGGGCCAAACGACGACGTGCGCATCCCGCGCGGCTCGAAGAAGACCGACTGGGAGGTCGAGCTGGGCGTGGTGATCGGCACGAAGGCGTCCTACGTGCCCGACAACGCCGCGATGGACCACGTCGCCGGCTACTGCGTCATCAACGACGTGAGCGAGCGTGAATTCCAGGCCGAGCGCGGCGGCACGTGGGACAAGGGCAAGGGCTGCGACACGTTCGGCCCCACCGGCCCCTGGATGGTGACCAAGGACGAGGTGGCGGACCCGCAGGACCTGGCGCTGTGGTGCGAGGTGGACGGCAAGCGCATGCAGAACGGCAGCACGAAGACGATGATCTTCAACGTCCGCCACTTGGTGAGCTACGTCAGCCACTTCATCACGTTGCACCCGGGCGACGTGATCGCCACCGGCACCCCGCCGGGGGTGGGGCTCGGCATCAAGCCGGAGCCGGTGTTTCTCAAGGCGGGCCAGGTGATGCGCCTGGGCGTGCAGGGCCTGGGCGAGCAGCAGCAGCGCCTCGTCGCGGCTTAGGCGGGTGCGCCGCTCCCCTTGCTTCTCCTCTCCCGCCTGCGGGAGAGGGTCGGGGTGAGGGGACAACCCACCCGGCAGCAATCTCGTGCCCGCCTCCTCACCCTGCCCTCTCCCGCAATCGGGAGAGGGTTCTAGGCGCCCATGAACGATCTATGGCCCTTCATGCTCCGCGTCCGTTCGGACGTGGTGTTCGGCGTCGGCATGGTCGTCGCCGCATTCGTCACCCTCCACGTGCTGCTGCGCAAACGCGACGTGGCCTCCGCGGTCGGCTGGATTGGGCTGGCCTGGTTCGCGCCCATCACCGGCGCGGTCAGCTACTTCCTGTTCGGGGTCAACCGGGTGCAGCGCCGGGCGCAGCGGCTGCGTGGACAGGACAGCAAACGCGGGGCCCGCCCGGCCTGGCCCAACCCCAGCGAGGACGACCACCTCGACCCGCTGGTCCGCGGCGTCGCCCGCATCACGGGGCGCCCGACGCTGACCACGGCGCCGGTGCAGGTCTACAGCGACGGCGACGAGGCTTACCCGGCCATGCTGGACGCCATCAACGCCGCCCAGCGCACGGTCGGCATGTCGTCCTACATCTTCCGCGCCGACGGATGGGGCACGCGCTTCATCGACGCGCTGGCGGCGGCGCAGGCGCGCGGGGTGGCGGTGCGCGTGCTGGTGGACGGCATCGGCGGCGGCTGGCTGCGCTCGCCCGCCTACCACGCGCTGCGCCGGCGCGGCGTGCCGGCCGCGCGCTTCCTGCACTCGCCGCTGCCCTGGCGCATGCCGTTCCTCAACCTGCGCTCGCACAAAAAGATCCTGGTGCTGGACGGCCAGGTCGGCTTCACCGGCGGCATGAACATCGCCGACGACAACGTCATGGCGACCCGCTCGCCCGACCCGGTGCAGGACACGCATTTCCGCCTTGCCGGCCCGGTGGTGTCCCAGCTGACCGAGGCGTTCGCGCAGGACTGGAACTTCGCGACCGACGAGGACCTGGACGGCGACGCCTGGTTTCCAACTCTGCCGGACGGCGGCGGCATAACGGCGCGGGTGATCGACGCCGGCCCGGACGAGGATGTCGAGAAGATCGAGTTCGCCATCCTGCAGGCGGTCGCCTGCGCCCGCGAGACGATCGCCGTGATGACGCCGTATTTCCTGCCGGACGAGCGCATGACGACGGCGCTGGCGCTCGCCTCGATGCGGGGCGTGGCGGTGGACGTGGTCATCCCGCAGAAAGGTGACCACGCGTTCGTCAACTGGGCCACCTTCGCCAATGTCGGCCCGCTGCTCGAGGACGGCGTGCGCATCTGGCGTTGTCCACCGCCATTCCGCCATTCCAAGATCGTCGTGGTGGACGGCGAATGGTGCCTGATCGGCAGCAGCAACTGGGACATGCGC
>CAXTBW010000168.1:0-4933 GCA_964242925.1 uncultured Acetobacteraceae bacterium | reverse complement strand
AGCGCCGGCCCCTCGGTCAACCGCGGCGCGCAATACACGGCGCGAACCGCGATCTCATCGGGAAACAATGCCGCATACTCTGTCGCATTGTGGAACACCTCGCGATTGCCGTCTTCGATGAAGCTCTCGGACAGGCAACCCTCGGCGACGACCACGTTGTGGCTATCGAATTCCATGTGGTAGTAGTCGATCTCGGAAATCCCGCGCTCACGCACGACGCTGGTCCCGTTGATCAGATCCTCGGCCGCAACCAGGCAGCCGTCGATCAGCATGCCATGCTTTCCGGAAACCAGGAGATCCCGCTGCGGCAGGCCCTCACCAAGCGCGCCGGCGCTGATCCGCACCGGCTGGAGCGCCGTGGTCGTTTCGGCGAGCCGCCCACGGTAAGTCCGGCGGCCGATCCACTTCACTGGCCGCGCCGCGCCGTTGCCGGCCAGCAGCATGTCGCCAATCTGAAGGTCTTCTATCGCGACCTCCCCCGACGGCGTCGCGATCCGCGTGCCGCGTAGGAAGCAGGCCGGCGCGTCCGTGTAATAGGAGATGCCGCTCACTGGGTCGTTGATGGCAAGCGGGCCTGTGCCGATGATGGAGAGCACGCCGAGGTTGTTGTAGAGCCTGATCGATTCGCCAGACGCGGTCGTGAACGTAATACCGGTCGAGTTCACGCCGTCGACGTAGTCGAGGCCCGTGCCAACCGTCCCGGGCGTTGCAGAAACAAGCGGACTGTCATCGCCATTGGGAGCGATGAAATCGCCGGAATAGCCCGTCACGGTGAAATCGGAGTCGCCAGTCATCGTTGACGCAGCCGGATCCGTGTCGGTCGTGAAATTGAACGTGCCGCCAGTGGTGCCACCGGCCGTGGTCGGAACGAGAACGCTGTATGTGAACGTATAACCAGTTGCCATGACGAATCCCTCACCGACCACGTTATTTGATAGAACGGAACAGCAGGTCGTTGTCAAAGAGTTTGATGACGATCAAGCGTCCGTGATCGAAGCGGTGGCGTCCGTGATCGAAGCGGTGGCGTCCGTAATCGAAGCGGTGGCGATGGGCAGCGCGCCAAACAAATGCGGGAACGGCGCCTGGTCCGGCTCGCTGCGCTCCCACTCGATCCGTCCTTCCACACAGGCCGGATCGAACCGCACCACGACCAAATCGGTCCGTCCCGCGAAATGCCGCGCCAGCACGAACGCCAGTTGCTCTTCCGCACAACAATGCAGGAACGGCCGGTCCGTCAGCCGCCCGCCAGACGCGGCCAGCACGGCCCGAGTCGTCACATGACACAGCAACGTGCCCGCTGCCGTCCGTTGCGTCGGTTCCATGCCCCTCCTATGCAGCCCGCCATGACACCTGACAACGCTGATATCCAGGTTCGCACATTCACCGGCGCCGCAATCGCCCAAGCCACCGGCGCATTCCAGGCCCTCCACGTCGAGGTGTTCCGCGACTGGCCCTACCTCTACGACGGCGACCCGGCCGCGCAGCCTTACATCGCCGACTACGTCGCCCACTCCCGCAACGCCCTGTTCCTCGCCACCGTGGCCGGCGAGCCGGTCGGCGCCGCGACCTGCCTGCCGCTCGAGGAGGAGAGCGCCAACGTCCAGGCGCCGTTCCTTGAACGCGGCTGGGACCCGCGCCGATTCTTCTACTTCGGCGAAGGCATCGTCCGTGCGGCGTGGCGCGGCCGCGGCCTCGGCGTCCGCCTGTTCGCCTTGCGCGAGTCGCACGCCCGCGCCGTCTCCACCGCCGACTACGCCGTGTTCTGCTCCGTCCGCCGCCCCGCCACGCACCCGATGCGCCCCGCCAACCCCCACACCAACGACGCGTTCTGGCGCGCCCGCGGCTACGTGCCCATGCCGGGGGTGGCCTGCACCATGACCTGGCCGGACCGCGGCGACTCGGAGCGCACGCCTCACACGCTGGATTTCTGGATCAAGTCGCTGAACGGCGCGCCCCTCCCGTGAAGCTGGCGCTGCTGCAGTACCGCATCGGCCGCTATCCGGAGTTCGCCGCGTGGGAGGCCGCCTTCGCCGAGCGGATCGCGCAGGCGGCGACGGCCGGCGCAGACCTGCTCGTGTTGCCGGAATACGCCAGCATGGACGCCGTGCTGGCGCCCTTGCCGAACCTGCAGGCCGAGCTGGACGCCGCCATCACGCAGCACGACCGGGTGCTGGACGCGATGCGCCGGTCCGCCATGCGTCACGGCGTCTGGCTGCTGGGCGGCTCGCTGCCGTCGCGGCGGGCGGACGGCGCCATCGTCAACCACGCCCCGCTGATCGCGCCTGACGGCGTGGTCGCCTTCCAGGACAAACACCGGCCCACCCCGTTCGAGGCGTCGCACTGGGGAGTCGCCCGCGGCGCGCCGCCCGCCGTGTTCGCCACGCCCTGGGGACGCATCGGCGTCTGCATCTGCTACGACGTGGAACACCCGACGCTGCCCCGCGCCGCGGCCGAGGCCGGCGCCTGGCTGATCCTGGTCCCGACCGACACCGACACCCTGGCCGGGTTCAACCGCGTGCGCATCGCCGCGCGCGCCGCGGCCATGGCCAACCAGTGCTTCATCGCCGTCGCCACCACCGTCGGCGACGCGCCCTGGCTTGCCGCGCTGGACACGAACCGCGGCCAGGCTGCGGTGTTCGGCCCGGTCGACCGCGGCTTCCCCGATGACGGCGTGCTCGCGGCCTCCGCGTTGGACGCCCCCGGCTGGCTTTACGCCGATCTGGACCCGGCCGCGCTCGAGGCGGTGCGCCGCGATGGCGCCGTGCGCAACCATCGGGACTACGCCCCCGCGCCGCCCCCCTGCCCCGTCGTCGCCTGCCCCATCCGAACTTGCTGATCTACCTGGTCGCCGGCGAGGCCAGCGGCGACGTGCTGGGCAGCCGCCTTATGGCCGCTTTGCGCGCGGCCCGGCCCGGCGTCGCCTTCGCCGGCGTGGCCGGGCCGCGCATGATGGAGCAGGGCATGGACAGCCTGTTCCCGATGTCCGACCTGGCCGTGATGGGCCTGTTCGAGATCCTGCCCCGCCTCCGCGCCCTGCGCCGCCGCATGCTCGGCGTGGTCGCCGACATCGCCGCGCGTCGGCCGGACGCCGTGGTGACGGTGGACTCGCCGGGCTTCGGCCTGCACGTGCTGCGCCGCATCGCCCCGCTGGGCATCCCGCGCGTGCAGTATGTGGCGCCGCAGGTGTGGGCCTGGCGCGAGCACCGGATAAAGCGCTTTCCCGGCCTGTGGGACGAGCTGCTATGCCTGCTGCCGTTCGAGGAGGCGTATTTCGCGCGCCACGGCCTGGCCGCCCGCTTCGTCGGCCACCCCGTGCTGCAATCCGGCGCCGGCGACGGCGACGCCGCCCGCTTCCGCGCCCGCCACGCCCTGGCGCCCGACGCCCCCGTGCTGGTGCTGATGCCCGGCAGCCGCCGCAGCGAGGCGCCCCGCCTGCTCCCCGTCTTCGGCCAGACCCTGGCGCTGCTGCGGAATGCCGTGCCGGGCATCGTCCCCGTCGTCCCTGTGTCGCACGCCGTGGCTGAACTAGTGCAGCGCGCCACCAGCGCCTGGCCGATCCGGCCTGTGGTTGTGACCGAGGTGGACGACAAGCACGACGCCTACGCCGCAGCGTCCGCCGCGCTGACCAAGTCCGGCACGTCCACCCTGGAGCTGGCGCTTGCCGGCGTTCCGATGGCGGTGACCTATCGGGTGAACCCGGCCTCTGCGATGATGGCCCGCCGCATGATCCGCGTGCCGCACGTGGCGATGGTCAACCTGCTGGCCGGGCGCGCCGCCGTGCCGGAGCTGCTGCAACAGGACTGCAACCCCGCGACGCTCGCCGCCACCGTGCTGTCGCTGCTGCGCGACCCGGCCGTCGCGGCTGGCCAGCGCAAGGCGTTCGCAGGGGTGATCGAGAGCTTGCGGCCGGCCGGCGGGATTGCCCCCGCGGCGATGGCGGCCGCCGCCATCCTCGGCGTCATGGACCGTGTTTTAGGCGCCAAGCCAACGGCGACTCAGTGAAAAGCCGTCTCCCCAAAGGAGTGGGAGCAGCGCTGTCGCTAGGCGGCGGTTGCCGGCCGGCTCGCCGCGTGGAAATGGTTGAACTCGCGAACACGGCTGGAATACTTCCGCCAGGCCGAGGTGCCCTCGTACCGCGCGAAGGCCGGCACCCGTTGCGGCAAAGCCCCACTGAGCGCCTTGGGCGACGCCTCGACCGCCGCCTTCACGCTCTCGAGCCACTCGGCGGGCAAGGCAACCGTGGCGCTCAGATGCGGCGGCGCCGGAACACGCCCGGCGCGGATCGCGCGGCGAAGCACCCCGACAGAAACGCCAAGTTGGCGCGCGGCATCGGGAAGGCCGAGTTTGGCAGTATCGCTCATGGCGGGTGATCCGAGGTGGTGCGGCGCTCTCTGACCACTCGACGGGTTCGGATGCAAGAGCGGCGTGCCCGCTACCCCACCACCAGGCCGCTGGTCCGCACCAGCGCCGCGCTCTGGGCCATCGACTCCGTGACGGCCAACGCCAGCGCCAGCGCCCGGCGGCCCGCCGCCGCGTCCACCAGCACCGGCGCGCCGTCCAGGCAGGCGGCCACGAAGGCGGCGTGCTCGGCTTCCATCGCGTCGTGGTCGCGCCAGCTGATCGCCTCGCGACGGAACCCCCCCGTGCCCGGCAGCGGCAACCCGCGCTCGCGCCCGATCATCACCAGCTCGCGGGCGCCGAAATCGGCCGACAGGTAGCCCTCCTGCGAGAACAGCCGCATCCGCCGCTCCGTCTTGATGGAGATGCGGCTCGCGGTGATCGCCGCCACGCAGCCGTTGGCGAACCGCACCCGCGCGTTGGCGATGTCCTCGGTGGGCGACGACACGGCGGCGCCCAGCGCGTCCACGGCCACGATCTCGCTGTCCACCAGCGCCAGCACCAGGTCCAGGTCGTGGATCATCAGGTCCAGGAT
>CAXTBW010000167.1:0-5138 GCA_964242925.1 uncultured Acetobacteraceae bacterium | reverse complement strand
CTGCAGCTCGCGCAGACGGTTGCCGGCGGTGGTGCCCAGCTCGAACGCCAAACGCTGCCCGGCCTCGTTGCGGCAGATTCCGTCGGGGCCCGGTGTCCAGCCAGCCTTCTTCAGCAACGCGCGGGCGCCGGCCAGATCGTATTTCACGATGGGGACCGCCGGGTCGTAGTTGGGACTGAGCGGATTGACCCAGGTCGCCGCCACCGGCTGCTTGCCCTGGAACAGGCGGTCCACCATGGTCTGCCGGTCCATCGCCATCAGCAGCGCGCGGCGCACTCGCACGTCGGCGAGCAGCGGGTTCTCGCGCTTCAGGTCGATGTGCTCGTAGGTCAGGCTCGGCTTGAACTCGTAGTGGAACTGGTTCGGGTGCGCCTTCTGGAGGGCGAGCGCCTGGTCGATGGTGAGGCCCACGCTCTCGCCGACGACCATGTCCAGGTCGCCGGACAGCAGGTTGGCGTTCAGCGCGGCGGTGCTCTCGATGTGGCGCAGCACGATGCGCTTGAAGCCCGGCTTGGCGCCGTTCCAGTGCGGGTTCGGCTCGAGCACGATCTGGCTGCCGCTGTCGTAGGCGGCGATCATGTAGGGGCCGTCATAGAGTCCCGGATTGATCGGCGCGCGGTTGTAGGCGGTGCCGTTGATGTAGGCGCCCGGGCTGCCGTCCTTGGCCACGATGGGCCCCTCGATGTGCTCCGGCAGGATCTGGTCCCACTGGGCGTAGTCGGCGCGGACGCGGTCCAGGTGCATCACCGCGGTCTGGTCGTCCATCACGTCCACGCTCGTCGCCCGGTTCCACGGGTTGTTGTTGGAGAACCCGCTGGCCGGGTCGCTGCCGAGCTTCCAGGTGAACGCGATATCACGCGCGGTGACCGGCTGGCCGTCGCCCCATCGCAGGCCGGGCTTCAGCTTGAGCGTGACGGCCATGCCCTTGCCGCCGCCCGACCGGTCCTCAATCTTGACCAGGCCGTTGTCGAGCGACGGCAGCTCCGCGCACAGCAGGCAGGTGTTGCGCCAGTCCTTGTCGAACGCGGTGATCGGCCGGATCACGAAGTCCATGACGTAGGAGCGGACGACCTCCGGGTCGATGCTCGGCTGCAGCGACGACGGGAACTGCGCCATCCCGATCGTCAGCGTGTCGTGCGTTTGGGCGCGTGCGATACCGGTAGCGAGCAGCAGGCTGGCGAAGGCGGTGCGGATCAGCATGGTTCCACCGGGCAGGACGCGCGCAGATGAGACACAGCCGCGCGCCCCGTCAATCCGCGCGGCTAGTCGATCAGCGCCGCGTAGGTCAGCACCCGCAGCTCCCGCCGGATCGGGTAGGTCGACGACGGGGTCAGCTGCGTCAGCATCACCACGGCCATGTCCTCCACCGGGTCGACCCAGAACGCGGTGCTCGCGGCGCCGCCCCAGGCGAACTCGCCCGGCGTGCCCAGCACCTGAGCGCGGGCCGGGTCCAGCATGACGGAGAAACCCAGGCCGAAACCGACGCCCTCGTAGCTGCTCTCGCTGAAGCGCGGCATGCCCATCGCGGCCATGTCGCCGCGCAGGTGGTTGGCGGTCATCAACGCGATCGTCTTGCGGCCGACCAGGCGCGCGCCGTCCAGCTCGCCCTGGTTCAGCATGAACTGGCAGAACCGCATGTAGTCGCCGGCGGTGGACACCAGCCCGCCGCCCCCCGAGCAGATCGCGCGCGGCGAGAGGTAACGGCTGGTGGCCGGGTCGTCGATCAGCGCCAGGGCGCCGTCGGGGCCGCGCGCGTAGTTGGCGGCGAACCGGTCGTGCTTCTGCGCCGGCACGTGGAAATCCGTGTCCACCATGCGCAAAGGCTCGATCACCCGACGGCGCAGGAATTCGTCGAACGGCTCGCCCGACACGACCGCGACCAGGTGGCCCAGCACGTCGGTGGCGACGCTGTAGTTCCACTCCGCCCCCGGCTGGGCGAGCAGCGGGATGGCGGCGACGCGCTCCACCAGCTCGCTCAGGGTGCACTCGGCGGTCTGGAAGTCGATGCCCTGGTCGCGGTACTGGGCGTCCACCAGGGTGGACTGCATGAAGCCGTAAGTGAGGCCGGACGTGTGGGTCAGCAGGTCGCGGAAGGTGATCTCGCGCGCGGCCGGGACGGTGTCGATCTTGCCGCGCTGCCCGCCGGCGGCGACCCGCATGTGCTTGAAGGCGGGCAGGAAGATGCTGACCGGGTCGTCCAATTGGAAACGGCCCTCCTCGTACAGCATCATGATGGCCAGGCTGGTGAGCGGCTTGGTCATCGAATAGATGCGCACGATCGTCTCGGGCGTCATCGCCGCGCCGGTCGCGATGGTCGCCTTGCCGCAGCAATGCAGGTGCGCGATGCGGCCGTGGCGCGCGACCAGGGTGGTCACGCCGGGCAGCTTGCCGTCGTCCACCAGGCGCTGCGCCCACGCATCCACCCGGGCCAACTGGCGGGACGACAGCCCGACCTCCTCCGGCTGGGTCGTCAAAACGCTGTCCATCTGCGATCCCTCCGCGTAACGGACCCAGTATACAGGCGGCGCGCGTCCTGGGGAGAGCGGCGATGGAAGCGGACTGGCGGGCGCTGAACCGGGCGAACTGGGACGAGCGCGTGGCGATCCACCGCGCCGTGCCGTTCCATGCCCTGGACCGCATCCGCGCCGGCGCCCGCCTCAACGCCATCGAGGAGGCGGAGTTGGGCCCCGTCGCCGGCCTGCGCGTGCTGCACCTGCAATGCCATTTCGGCCATGACAGCCTGGTGCTGGCCAGCCGCGGCGCGAACGTCACCGGGCTGGACTTCTCGCCCCCGGCCATCGCGGCGGCGCAGGAGAACGCGCTGGCGCTCGGCCTGCCCGCCCGCTTCGTGCTGTCCGACCTCTACGCCGCGCGCAAGGCGATCGACGCGCCCGCCGCGTTCGACCTGGTCTACATCACCTGGGGCACGATCATCTGGCTGCCGGACCTAGTGGAATGGGCGCGCATCATCGCGCATTTCCTGCGCCCCGGCGGACGGCTGTACTTTGCCGAGATCCACCCGACCGCCCGCGTGTTCGACGACGACGCGCCGGGCGTGGCTGGCCGGCCAGGCTGGTTCGCGCCCTACTTCGCCGACCAACCGCTCGTGCTGGACGATTCGCGCGACTACGCCGACCCGGCCGCGCGCCTCACCCAGGTGCGCACGGTGCAGTTCATGCACCCGCTCGCCGCCATCCTCGGCAGCCTGATGCAGGCCGGGCTGCGGCTGGACTGGCTGCACGAGCATCCGCGCCTGACCTGGCAGGCCTTCGCCCAACTGCGCGAGGACGCGGAGGGCTGCTGGGAATGGCCGGACCAGCCCTGGCTGCCGCTCGCGCTGTCGCTGTCAATGACCCGGTGAGGCCCGTTCGCTGTCCAGGTGCGCCATTTGCGCCGGGTGGTAGCGCTCGCCGGACGCCGCGTCCTTCGGGATCGCCTCGGCCAGTGCGGCCAGGTCCGCCGGCGACAAATGCACCGCCGTCGCGCCCAGCGCCTCGGTCAGCCGGTCCCGCCGCCGCGCGCCGACCACGGGGATGATGTCGTCCCCCTGCGCCGCCACCCAGGCAATGGCGAGCTGCGCCACCGTCGCGCCCTTCGCCTCCGCCAGCGCGCGCAGCCGGTCCACCAGCGCCAGGTTGCGGTCCAGATTGTCGCCCTGGAAGCGCGGCGTCATGCCGCGAAGGTCGCCCTTGGCCATCGCAGCCTTGTCCCAATGCCCGCTGATCAGCCCGCGCGACAGCACGCCGTACGCGGTGATGCCGATGCCCAGCTCGCGGCAGGCCGGCAGGATCGCGTCCTCGATCCCGCGGGAGATCAGGGAGTATTCGATCTGCAGGTCCACGATCGGGTGAGTGGACGCGGCGCGGCGGATAGTGGCGGCGCCCATCTCCGACAGGCCGATGTGGCGGACGTAGCCGGCCTGGACCAATTCGGCGATGGCGCCCACCGTGTCCTCGATCGGCACGTCCGGGTCGAGCCGCGCCGGGCGGTAGATGTCGATGTGGTCCAGGCGCAGCCGCTGCAGCGTGTAGGCGACGAAGTTCTTCACCGCGGCGGGGCGCGAATCGTAGCCGAACCACTCGCCGCCGGGCCCGCGCAGGGCGCCGAACTTCACGCTGACGACGGCCTTGTCGCGCGCCACGCCCTGCAGCGCCTCGCCGATCAGCATCTCGTTGTGGCCCATGCCGTAGAAGTCGCCCGTGTCCAGCAGGGTCACCCCTGCTTCCAGGGCGGCGTGGATAGTGGCGATGCTCTCCGCGCGGTCCGCCGGGCCGTACATGCCGGACATTCCCATGCAGCCGAGCCCGATCTGCGACACCAGCGGGCCGGTTGCGCCCAGGTTGCGGTATTCCATGCCGTTGCTCCGAGTTGTTCGACACGCCTGATGTAGGGCGGCCCGCGTCATGCGATAATCCGGACGGCGCCGCACGGCCTGTAAGGAATGCCGCACAATGCCGGACCCCGCCTTGGCCGATCTGGACGTGTTCGTCGCCGTGGCGAAGGCGCGCAGTTTCCGCGGCGCCGCGACGTTGCGCGGCGTCTCCGCCTCGGGCCTGAGCGAGGCGGTGCGGCGGCTGGAGGCGCGGCTGGGCGTGCGCCTGCTGAACCGCACCACACGCAGCGTGACGCCCACCGCCGCCGGCGAGCGGCTGCTGCAGCGCCTGGCCCCGGCGCTTGCGGAGGTGGCGGGCGCGCTCACCGGGCTGGGCGACGGCGCCGCGGGATTGTTGCGGCTGAACGTGGCCAGCATCGTGGCGCGCGTGGTGCTGCCTGGGGTCGTGGGCCCGTTCCTGGCGGCGCACCCGGCGGTGACGCTCGAGGTGGTGGCCGACGACAGCTTCATCGACGTGCTGGCCGCCGGGTTCGACGCCGGCGTGCGCTACGGCGAGCGGCTGGAGCGCGACATGATCGCCGTGCCGATCGGCCCGCGCGTGCAGCGCTTCGCCACCGCGGCGTCCCCTGCGTATCTGAGCGCGCACGGCGCCCCGTCGCACCCGCGCGGCCTGCTGCGCCACGCCTGCATCCGCCACCGCTTCGCCAGCGGCCGCACGGCGACGCCGTGGGAGTTCGAGCGGCGCGGCAAGGTGGTCCGCGTCACGCCGGCCGGGCCGTTGCTGGCGAACTCGCTGGAGGTGGAG
>CAXTBW010000166.1:0-5146 GCA_964242925.1 uncultured Acetobacteraceae bacterium | reverse complement strand
GTCGATGCCCAGCATGTAGGCGTCCGACACCAGCGCGCCCGGCCCGCAGCCCAGCATCGCCCTGCCCCGCGTCATATGGTCCAGCTGCACGAAGCGCTGCGCCACCAGGAACGGATGATGGTAGGGCAGGGAGGTCACGCCCGTGCCCAGCCGGATGTGTTTGGTGCGTTCGGCCGCTGCGGCGATCATCAGTTCGGGCGAGGCGATGATCTCCCATCCGGCGGAATGGTGCTCGCCGATCCACGCCTCGTCGTAGCCGAGCTTGTCCAGGTGCTCGATCAGCTCCAGGTCCCGCGTCATCGCCAGGGTCGGGTTGTCGCCCAAGCGATGGAACGGCGCGAGGAAGATGCCGAAGGTCATGCCGCGTTTTTTCATCGGCGATTCTACTCCGCTGCGAGTGGCCGCGCGTGCGGCAGGATATCGTCGGATCCGAGAGGCAGCGGCGCCCAATTGCGCGACCGGACGTAGTCGGGCCGGGGGTTCGCCACGTCGGCGGGCCGGTTCGCGACGCGGTTGTAGACGTAGTAGATCGCCCAGCGATCGAACCGGGACAGGTTGTGCCCGGAGGCGTGCAGGATGTTGCAGTGGAAGAACACGACTGTGCCCGGCGGCCCGATGATGGGGACCGGCTCCGGGCTGTTCGCCATGATCGAGATCAGCTTGTCTTTCGGCACCACCCACAGCTTGTACGCCGTGGTCTCGTCCAACTCCGGCTCGAGGTTGCCAACCTTGTGGCTGCCCGGGATGAAGTAGAGGCAGCCGCCGATCTCCGTCGGCTCGTCCAGCATGACCAGGGCCGTCGTCATGTCCGGCGCCGGAACGCCGTCCCGCCGCCACGAGCCGTAATCCTGGTGCCACTGCCACACCGAGCCGTCGATGGCGGTCTTCAGGTTGCATTTGGTGTGGTGGATGTAGAGCGCTTCGTCTTTGAGCAGCGCCTGGGCCGGCGACAGCAGCCGCGGCGTGCGGGCTGCGGCGTGGAACACCGGGGAAGCCGTCGGGCCGTCCGCCTCGTGCACGCGGAAGATGGTCTTGGCAGTCCCGCCGTTCTTCTCGCGCACCAGGTGATCGGAATCGATGGTCTGGATGCGGCCGAGATCCGCCTTCATGGCGGCGACCTCGTCCGGCCCGAACAGGCCGGGCAGGATCAGGAAACCGTCCCGCTCGTACTGCGTGCGTTGCGCTTGGTTCAGTTCCATTTTGGTTGTCTCCCTATGTTGTCCAGGCCTGACCTAGACGTTAGCGGAACGGGCCGCGTCGGACGCACGTAAATACCCGTCATGCCCGGGCGTGACCCGGGCGCCTACGCCGTCCCGCCGGTGGCGTATCGGCGAGGTTGGTTTCCCTTGCCGCCAACACGTAGTTGCCCGAGCCGTTGGCGCGGCGTGGGTGCCCGGGGCAAGCCCGGGCATGACGAAATGAGTGAACCCAGCCAGGCGTGATCCGGTCATGTTCTAAGCCGCAATGCGGTCGGCGGTTCGCAATGCGTCACCAACACCCGCAACGAAACGGTCCGCGATCGTGGTGATCGCCTCCGCGTTCGCGATGTACGGCGGCGCCAGCAGCACATGGTCGCCCTGTCGGCCATCGACCGTGCCGCCCATCGAGTAGCACGCGAGGCCGTGCGCGAACGCCGCCTGCTTCACCCGCTCGTTCATCGCCAATTGGGCGGGGAACGGCGCCTTCGTCGCGCGGTCCGCCACCAACTCGATCGCCCAGAACAGGCCGCGGCCACGGATGTCGCCAATGTTCGGATGGTCCGCGAACGCGGCCCGCAGAAGCTGCTCCAACTGCGCGCCGCGGGCGGCGACGTTGTCCAGCAGGCGGTCCTCCGCGATCACCTCCTGCACCGCCAGCGCGGCCGCGCACGCGATCGGGTGGGCGGCATAGGTGTGGCCATGGCGGTGCGTGCCGGACCCTGCGCGGAGGGCGTCGATGATGCGGCCCTGCACCAGGATGCCGCCGATCGGCTGGTAGCCGCCGCCCAACCCCTTGGCGATCATTTGGATATCCGGGACCACGCCCTCCTGCTCCCACGCGTGCAGCGTGCCGGAGCGGCCCATGCCGCACATCACCTCGTCCAGGATCAGCAGCGCGCCATGGCGGTCGCACACCTCGCGGATCGCCCTGAAGTAGCCCGGCACAGCCGTCGCGCAGCCGAGCGTGGCGCCGACGATCGGCTCGGCGATGAACGCCGCCACGCGGTCCGGGCCGATCCGGACGAACTCCGCGTCCAACTCCGCCGCGAGGCGTTGCACGTAGGCGGCGTCGCTCTCGCCCGGGCCCTGTTCGCGATAGGCGAAGCACGCGGACACATGGGTGAAGTTCGGCGACAGCAGCGGCTCGTAGGCCGGCCGGCGCATCATGTTGCCGCTGGCGGCCAGCGCGCCCAGCGTGTTGCCATGGTAGCTTTGCCGCCGGGCGATGATGTGGTCGCGCTGCGGCTGGCCGATCTCGAGCATGTATTGCCGGGACAGCTTCAGCGCCGCCTCGCACGCCTCCGAGCCGCTGCTGACGAAGTAGGCGTGGGTCAGCCCGCCCGGCGCGTGGCCAACCAGTTTTTCCGCCAACGCCTCGGCCGGGCGGGTGCTGTAGAAGCTGGTGTGCGCGTAGCAGAGCTGGCCCGCCTGCTCCCGGATCGCCTCGACGATGCGAGGGTGGCCGTGGCCCAGGCAGGCGACGGCGGCGCCGCCGGAACCGTCGATCACCTCGCGCCCGTCGGCCGAGCGGATCATCAGCCCGGCGGCGGATTCGGCGATCAGGGGCGACCCGGTGAGGTCGCGGTGCAGGATCTGGGTCATGCGGGTTCTCCTCTGCCGCACCCAGCCTAGGCTCGGGTTCCGCGGCAGACCAGGGCGGTGGCGGCGAAACTGCGCGGTCCGTCAGGCGCGCCGGCCTCGTAGGCCTCGCGCACATGCCGCTCCAGCGTCGCCCTTGCATCATCCGCAAGGCCGGTGACGTAGCCGCCGAGCGTGCCTTCGCCGGCGGCGATCGGCCCCCAGTAGTCGGCGAAGTCGGCGTGGTCCATCCAGATGGTGACCCCGTCCTCCACGACGTCGCGCAGGCCGAGGTTGCGCCATAGCGCGCCCAACTCGCCCGGCCGGGTCATCGGGCGGGTGAAGTTGTGCGCCCGCAGGGCATGCGCGGCGGGGTCGAGCAGCGCGGCGGTATCCAGGAACATGCGCTGCGCCGCCATCCCGCCGCCGCTGGCCCACACCGCTGCCGCGACGGTCCCGCCGGGGCGGACGACGCGCGCCATTTCGGCGGCGGCACGGGCCGCGTCGGGGATGAACTGCAGCACAAGCTGCGTGAACACGCGATCGAACGCGCCATCCGCGAACGGCAGCGCGGCGGCGTCGCCTTCCTCGATGATCGCGCGGCCGGCGGCTCGCTCCCGGGCGGCGGCGACGTAGATGGCGGAGGCGTCGATGCCGGTCACGGTGGGCCGCTCGGGCGCGTCGAGCAGGTGGACCAGCAGGCTGCCGGGGCCGCAGCCGACGTCCAGCACGCGATCGCCCGGCGCCAGGCCCGCGAAAGTGGTGAACCCGGCGGCGAGGCGGCGACTCCAGCGGCCCATGGTGCGCTCGTAGGCCGCCGCGTTGCGGGCGTTGAAGGTGGATTTCACCGCCATGCTCAGACGGCCAGCGAGGCGACGAGGGCGGCGGCGCTGGGCAGGCGCTCGGCGGTCATCACCTGGTTCACGATGCGGTCCGCCTGGCCGTGCGCGACACGGTGCGCGGCGAGCTTGTGGAACTTCGCCACGATGTCGCCGGCGCTGGCGAAGCTGTGCTCGCTGCCGCGCGGGTAGGCGACGCTTTCCTCCAGCACGGCGCCGTCCTTCAGCGTGACGGTCACGTGCACCGCGTGCCGCGCGCCGGCGCCTGCCGCGGTGATCGCAGGGTCCTCCGCGACGCCGACCAGGGCGGCGATGCGCATGCGGTCGGGGTCGGCGATCTTGGCCTCGGTGAACTGGTCCACGAACACGTCGCCATCCAGCAGCAGCGTCGCCACGCAGTAGGGCAGGTTCAGCTGCGCCGACGTCATGCCTTGCGGCACGTAGGGCCAACCTACGTGGTCCATGGTGACGCGCGAGCCGCGGACCAGGATGCGCGCCACGTCCTCGGGCCCGAATGGATGCCGCGCCTGCAGGATGCGGAGCGCGTCCAGCGTGGTGTGGTTGCTGCCCACGCACGAGTAGAACTTCAGCGCGACCCGCATCGTCTCGAAGCGTTCGCCAAGCCCGGCCGTGAGGTGCGCGCGGTCGAACCGGTCGGTGGAGCGCGAGAAGGTGCTGCAGAACCCGCCATACTCGTTCTCGAACACGTCGGCGATCCCGGTGAAGCCGTTCTGCGCCAGCAGCGCGCCGTAGAGCCCGCTCTGCGCGGCGCGGCCGGCGTGCATGCGCTTGACCATGGCGCCGAACTGCGCCGCCATCAGCCCGGCGGACTGCGTGCCGGCGATGCCCAGCGCGTGCACCGTCTGCCCTGCGGACAGCCCCAGCGCCGCCGCCGACCCGGCCGCGGCGGAGAACACCCCGACCGTGGCGCCGGAGTGCCAGCCCTGGCCGATATGCTCCGGCCCCATGCACAGCCCGATGCGCGGCCCCACCTCATACCCGGCGACGCAGGCCGTCAGCAGGTCGCGGCCGGTCAGCTCCGGCTGGCGCTCCGCGATGGCGAGCACGCCGGGCAGGGTGACGGCGCCAACATGAAGCACGCCGTTGCGGTGCACGTCGTCCAGCTCGAAGCTCTGCACCAGCGTGCCATTCGCCAATGCCGCGTGCGGCGCCGAAAGGCGCTGCCCAGTTCCCCAGACGGCGCAGCCTGGCGTGCTGTCGACTGCGGCCAGCGTGTCGAGCAGGATGCGGCTCCAGGGCAGCTCCGCGCCGAACAGCGCGCAGCCGAGCGAGTCGAGCATCAGCAGCTTGATGCGCTCGATCACTTCGGCGGGGATGGCTTCGTAGCGCAGCCCGGCGATGTATCCGGCGAGGCCGGCGGTGTAAGGGTTATCCAATTAGGCCAGTCCTGGACCCGTCATGCCAGGGCTTGACCCTGGTATCCACGGGGCGTGATCGACGGCGTCGCGCCGCGTTTGCGATCTCGAACCACAATCTGGATGCGCCACCGCCACCGGGACGCCGTGGATA
>CAXTBW010000165.1:0-5162 GCA_964242925.1 uncultured Acetobacteraceae bacterium | reverse complement strand
ACGACGACCGCGCCATCAGCTGGGACGAGGCGCGCAACCGGGTGCTGACCGCCTATGGCGCGTTCAGCCCGGAGCTGGCCGACGTGGGCCGCCAGTTCTTCGACAAGCCGTGGATTGACGCCGGGTTGCGCCCCGGCAAGTCCGGCGGCGCCTTCGCCCACCCGACGGTGCCGTCCGCGCACCCCTATCTGCTGCTGAATTATCACGGCCGCACGCGGGACGTGATGACCCTCGCGCACGAGCTGGGCCACGGCGTGCACCAGGTGCTGGCGGCCCCGCAGGGCTATTTGCAGTCCGGCGCCCCGCTCACCTTGGCCGAGACCGCCAGCGTGTTCGGCGAGATGTTGACCTTCCGCGCCCTGCTGGACGCCGAGACCGACCCGGCGCGCCGCCGCATCATGCTGGCCGGCAAGGTGGAGGACATGCTGAACACCGTCGTCCGCCAGACCGCGTTCTACCGGTTCGAGACGCTGGTGCATGACGAGCGCAAGACGGGCGAGCTGCTGCCGGAGCGGATCGGCGCGATTTGGCGGCAGGTGCAGACGGAGAGCCTGGGGCCGGCCTTCGAGTTCACGCCGGACTACGACGTGTTCTGGGCCTACGTGCCGCACTTCATCCACTCGCCGTTCTACGTGTATGCGTATGCGTTCGGGGACTGCCTGGTGAACGCGCTCTACGGCGTGTTCCAGGACGGGCATCCTGGTTTCCAGGCGAAATACCTGGACATGCTGCGCGCCGGCGGAACCAAGCGCCACAAGGAGCTGCTGGCGCCGTTCGGGCTGGACGCCAGCGACCCGGCGTTCTGGCGGCGCGGGCTGGACGTGATCTCCGGCTTCATCGACGAGCTGGAGGCTTAGGCATGTCCGAGGACCGCGCGAATATTTTTGGCGAAGTTCGCCGTATGGCGCGCACCTCCGGCGCCGTCGGGGGCATCGCGGCGCGATTCGCCGGGCAGCGCATGTTCGGCATGAAGAGCGACAAGGCGGCGCATGCGGAGGATCTGAAGGCGATCCTAGGCGGCCTGAAAGGTCCGTTGATGAAGGTGGCGCAGTTCCTGTCCACCATCCCGGACGCGCTGCCCGCCGAGTACGCCTCCGAGCTGGCTGAGTTGCAGGCCAACGCGCCGCCGATGGGGTGGAGCTTCGTGCGCCGCCGCATGGCCGGGGAGCTGGGCGCCGACTGGCAGAGCAAATTCGGCAGCTTTGGCCAGGACGCCGCCGCCGCCGCCAGCCTTGGCCAGGTGCATCGCGCGACTCTGCTGGACGGCAGGCAGGTCGCTTGCAAGCTGCAGTATCCGGACATGGCGAGCACCGTCGAGGCGGATTTGCGCCAGCTCAAGCTCGCGATGTCGCTATACAAGCGGTTCGAGTCCGCCATCCAGTCCGACGACATCTACACCGAACTGGCCGAGCGCCTGCGAGAGGAACTGGACTACCGCCGCGAGGCCGCTCAGATGCGGCTATACGGCATAATGCTGGCTGGCGATGAGCTGGTGAGCGTTCCCGAGCCAGTCGACAGCCATTCTACTGGGCGACTGTTGACGATGACCTGGCTGGAGGGACGCGGCCTGCAGTCCCGGCTGGACGAGGGCATGAGCCTTGAGGAACGCAATCGGCTGGCGACCGCGATCTTCCACGCCTGGTATCGGCCGCTGTACAATTTCGGCGTGATCCATGGCGACCCGCATCTCGGCAACTACCAGGTCCGCGCAGATAACGGGCTGAACCTGCTGGATTACGGCGCCATCCGGGTGTTTCAGCCAAAGTTCGTCAGCGGGGTGATCGACTTGTACGAGGCGATCCGCACCGAGGACATGGACCGGGCGCATTACGCCTACGAGCAGTGGGGTTTCGCCGATCTGTCGCGCGAAAAGATGGAGATCCTCAACCAGTGGGCGCGCTTCATCTACGAGCCGCTGTTGAGCGACCGGGTGCGGCTGATCCAGGAGCACGGCGACAGCAACTACGGCCGCTCGGTGGCGGAGAAGGTGCATGCGGAGCTGAAGCGCACCGGCGGCGTGCGTCCGCCGCGGGAGTTCGTGCTGATGGACCGTTCGGCGGTGGGCCTGGGCAGCGTTTTCCTGCGGTTGAAGGCGGAGTTGAACTGGTCGGAGATGTTCCGCGAGATGACCGCCGGTTTCGACGCGGAAAAGCTGGCCGCCCGCCAAGCGGCGGCGCTAGCCGAGGCGCGGGTGCCGGCGACGGTTTAACACCCGTTCGAAAGCAACCACGCTGGCATGCGAGCCGCGCTTTGCGACTCGCAATGACAGCGTGTGGGACGAATCACGCCGCGGGACGCTGTGTCATTCACGCCTTGGCGTTGCGTAGGCGGGTGCGGGCTTCGGCGGCGGCTATGCGTTCCTGGGCGCGCATCTCCATCGAGCGCCGCAGGAAACGCCGTCGCAGGGGCTTGAGCACGAACGGCGCCATTAATGCGGCGACCACGTTCACCGCGGCGGCGACATATAGCACCGCCAACCAGTCGCCCGTGGCCGCCCGCAACAGGCTGCCCAGCGGCACCAGCAACGCGGCGACGCCCTTGGCGGTGTAGAGCATGCCGTAGGTGGTCGCGGCATACCGGCGGCCGAAGGTGTCGCCGCAGGTGGCGGGGAACAGCGAGTAGATCTCACCCCAGGCGAAGAACACCATGCCCGTCAGCACCACGAACGCCACCGGCTGATGCGCGAACGCGGTGAGCGCGAGAATTCCGATGCCCTCGAGCAGAAAGGCGATCAGCATGGTGGTCTCGCGCCCGATCTTGTCCGACACCCAGCCGAAGAACGGCCGGGTCACGCCGTTCATCACCCGGTCGATCGACAGCGCGAAGGTCAGCGCCGGCAAGGTGATGAACAGCATGGTCACCGGCGTGGTGGCGACCCCGAAATCGGCCGCGATGACCGAGAGCTGCGCCGTCGCGACCAGGCCGCCCGCGCCGACCAGCACGAACATGGCATACATCACCCAGAACACGGGCTCGCGCAGCGCCTCGGCGGGGGTGTAGTCGCGCGTGATGTCGTGCAGCGGCGAGGGGCGCACGGCCAACATCCCGCTCGATGGCAGCGTTTCGCCGCGAACCGGCGCGCCGGGCGGCGGTCGCAGCAGCAGCGCGACCAGCATCACGACGACGCCCTGCAGGATGCCGAACGCCAGGAACGTCGCCTGGTAGCCGTTGCTCGCGATCATGCTGGAGATGGGGATCACCGTGACCGCCGAGCCGGCGCCGAATCCGGCCGCGGTGAGCCCAGCCGCCAACCCCCGCCGGTCCGGGAACCACTTGATGGCGTTGCCAACGGTGGCGCCGTAGATGAACCCGGCCCCCACCCCGCCCGCGGCAGCCGCGGCGTAGAGCGTGCCAAGCGAGCCAGCATAGGCGTTCAGCACCCATGACAGGCCGATCAGCGCGCCGCCCGCCATCACGGTCAGCTTCGGGCCGATCCGGTCGATCAGATAGCCCTCGAGCGGCAGCAGCCAGGTCTCGCACAGCACGAAGACGGTGAACGCGACCTGGATGGACGCGATCCCCCAGTGGTGCGCCTGGTCGATGGGCAGCACGAACAAGGTCCAGCCGTACTGCAAGTTGGCGATCATCACCATGCAGACGATGCCGAGGGCGAGTTGCCCCCAGCGCGAGCGCAAGGCGGACATGGGCAGGTTGGTCCGCCGTTTCGCTTCAAATGACAGGTTGATCAATCCCTTCTAGGCGCGTTTTTGCGCTTTCGGCGCCTTGCGCGCCCTCGCGCCGTCTAGCATCTTTCGCGGCCAATGGGCGGCCAGCCGCCAACAGACAAGGAAAAACGGATGCGCCTGGCGGTGCTGAAGGAAACGGCGGCCGCGGAAACGCGCGTCGCGGCCGTCCCCGAAACGGTGAAGAAGTTGATTGCGCTCGGCATGACCGTGGCCGTCCAATCCGGCGCTGGGGCGCATGTCTCCGTCTCCGACGCAGACTACGCCGCCGCCGGGGCCGAAGTTGCGCCTGACGCCGCGGCCGTGCTCGCCGGCGCAACGGTCGTGTTCGCCGTGCAGATGCCCGAGGCCGCCGTGCGCGCCCATATCGCCCGCGGCGCCCTGCTGGTCTGCGTCGCCAACGCCAGCGTCGACCCGGCGCTGGCGCCTGGCCTGGCCGAGGCGGGGATCGACGTCGCGGCCATGGAACTGCTGCCGCGCATCACCCGGGCGCAGTCGATGGACGTGCTGTCCAGCCAGGCAAACCTGGCCGGCTACCGCGCCGTGCTGGAGGGCGCCGCCGCGTTCGACCGCGGGTTCGCCATGATGATGACGGCGGCGGGGACGGTGCCCCCGGCGCGGGTGTTCATCGTGGGCGCCGGGGTCGCCGGGCTGCAGGCGATCGCCACCGCGCGCCGGCTGGGCGCCATCGTGTCCGCCACCGACGTGCGGCCGGCCGCCAAGGAGGAGATCAAGTCCCTCGGCGCCACCTTCGTCGGCGTGGAGGACGAGGAGAGCGCGGCGCAAACCGGCGCCTACGCCCGCACCATGAGCGACGCATTCCGCGCCAAGCAGGCCGAGCTGATGACCGTCACCTGCGCCAAGAACGACCTGGTGATCTGCACCGCGCTGGTCGCCGGCGGCAAGGCGCCCGTGATCATCACCGCCGACATGGTGGCGGGGATGAAGCCCGGCAGCGTCGTGGTCGACATCGCCGCCGACGCCGGCGGCAATTGCGGCGCCACCGTGCCCGGCGAGATGATCACCACGGCCAATGGCGTCAAAGTCCTTGGCTGGCGGAACTGGCCCGGCCGCATCTCGGTCGCTTCCAGCAGCCTCTACTCGCGCAACCTGCTGACCTTCCTGACCACGTTCTGGGACAAGGACGCCAAGGCGCCGAAGCTGCCCGAGGACGACGCCATCGTGGTCGGCACCATGCTGACCCGCGGCGGCGCCGTGGTCCACGAGAGATACAAACCGCAACCGGCTGGAGCCGCGGCATGAACCCGACCACCGTGGCCAACGAGGCCAACACCCTTGTCCACCAGGCGCAGGTGCTTGCCATTCACGCCCGCATGGTCGCCGACCAGACGATCGTCGCGGCCGCCCCGATCGGCGCTGCGGTCGAGCCGTTCGTGTTCCTGCTCGCCGTGTTCCTGCTGGCCTGCTTCGTCGGCTACTACGTGGTGTGGAACGTGACGCCGGCGCTGCACTCGCCGC
>CAXTBW010000164.1:0-5467 GCA_964242925.1 uncultured Acetobacteraceae bacterium | reverse complement strand
GGATAGCGGGTGGCGAACCCGCCCAGCACGTCGGGCAGGACATGGAGCATGAGGCTGTCGAGCGTGGCGATGCGGACGTGGCCGCTCCGCAGGCCGCGCAGCCCGTCAATGCCGGCGACGGCGCGGTCATAGGATTGCAAGGTGTCCCGGACGTGGCGCAACAGGATCTCGCCCGCCGGGGTCAGGCGCACGCCCCCGGTCATCCGGTCGAACAGCTTGGTGCCCAGGTCCTGCTCCAGCTTCAGAACCTGCCGGTTCACGGCGGAGGAGGCGACGTTCAACGCCTGCGCCGCCCTGCGTATGGAGCCGTGATGGGCAACTTCCTGCAGATAGCGAAGGGCTATGGCATGCATCGGGAAGGCGACCCGGTTTCATCCACGTCGGCGCCAGACGTGGGCATCAGCGGCCCATCCACCGCGGGGCGCGCTTCTCGCGGAAAGCGCGCACCCCCTCGACGCCATCCTCGGAGCGCAGGCACTCCACCACCGCGGGCAGGCGCATCGCCTGGGCCTCGGCCGCAGCCATTTGCGGCGTGCGGCGAACCGTCTGCTTGATGGCGCGCAGCGACAGCGGCGCGCAGGCCAGCAGCTCACCCAGCCAGCGGTCCACCGCCGCGTCCAGCGCGTCCGCGGGCACGACCTCGTTGACCAGGCCCATCGCCAGCGCCTCGGCCGCAGCCACGCGGCGGCCGGTCAGCATCATTCCCATGGCCGGGCGGAAGCCGATCTGGCGCTGCAGCAGCACCATCCCGCCGTCCAGCGGCAGCCGGCCCACACGCGGCTCCGGCAGGCCGAAGGTGGCATGGTCGGCGGCAACGGCGATGTCGGCGCCGAGCATCATCTCCAGCCCTCCGCCCAGCGCATGGCCGTTGACCCTCGCAATGACCGGCACGTCGAGCGTCGCACGCAGCGCGAGGCCGCCGAACCCGCCGGGATGGGACGCCACCCAGTAATCGAGGCCGGTGGCGTCCCCCGTCCCCTTCATGTCGGCGCCGACGCAGAACGCCCGGTCGCCCGCGCCGGTCAGCACCACCGCGCGCACGTCCCGGTTTGCCTCGATGCGCTGCCACACCGCTTCCAGCTCATCGGACGACGCGGCGTCGAGCGCGTTCAGCACCTCCGGCCGGCTGACGGTCACCCGGGCCACGTGGTCCGCAACGCAGAAGCTTACCGTCACGCCAGCACGCCACCGGCCCGCAGCGCCCCGATCTCCTCCGGCTTATAGCCATGCTCGGCCAGCACGTCGGCGCCGTGCGCGCCCACGCGCGGCGGCATGTGGCGCAGGGCGAAGCCTCCCCCGGACAGGTGCACGGGCGAGCCGACCGCGCCAAGCTCCTCTCCTCCCGGCTGATCCTCGCGTATCAGCATGCCGTTGATGGCGGTTTGCGGGTCGTCCAACGCCTCGGCCAGGCGGCGGACGGGGGCGCACAGCACGTCGCGCGCCTCCAGCGCCGCGATCCAGTGCGCAGTGGCGCCGGCGAGAAAGTGGCCGCGCAGCACGTCATGCAGCACCGTGCGGTTCTGCATCGCCAGGGCGAAGGTGCAGAAGCGCGGATCGGCGGACAGGTCCGGCAAACCGATGGCCAACGAGATCTCGCGCAGCGGATTGTCCTTGAACGCGCCGACCACGACCAGCGCGCCGTCCGCGGTGGCGAAGGCGCCGTTGTGCGGCAGTGCGCCCCAGGAGAAGTCAACGCCCCGCATCATCGCCATAGACGCTTCCTGCATCTGCATGGCCAGCATGGAGTCGTACAGGGACACGGACACCTTCTGGCCCAGCCCGGTCCGGCCGCGGTGCAGCAGCGCCAGCAGGATGCCCTGCACCATGTGCATGCCGGCGGAATAGTCGGCCAGCGAGGTCGGGTAGATGGTGAGCGGGTCGGAAGGGTCGCACTTGCGCGCCATCACGCCGCTGAGCGCCTGGGCCAGGATGTCCTGCCCGCCCTTGTGGGCATAGGGGCCTTCCGAGCCGTAGCCGCTGCCCTCCGCATAGACCAGGCGCGGGTAGCGGGCGTGCAGCGCCTCCCACCCCAGCCCCATGCGGTCCATGACCCCCGCGCGGAAGTTGCTGGCCACCACGTCGGCCTCCCCCAGCAGCCGGTGGACGACCGCGAGGCCGTCCGGCGACTTCAGGTCGAGCGCGACCGACCGCTTGTTGCGGTTGAGCGAGGAGAACACCGGGTTCTGCTGCCCGGCCGGGTCGTCGCCGATGGACCAGCGGGACAGGTCCCCGGCGCCGATCCGCTCGATCTTGATGACGTCGGCGCCGTAATCGCCCAGCATCTGGGTGCAGCACGGACCCATCATCACCTGGGTGAAGTCAACGACCCTGATGCCGGTCAGGGGCTGGGCGGTATCGGCCGCCGTGGCGTTGGCGATCATGTTCATGCGGCTTGCTCCGTCAGCGCGTCCATGCTCCCCGGGTCCGCGCCGGCCGCGCGCAGGCGGCGCTGCAGCCCCGCTACGTCAACCTCGCGCACCGTGGTCCCGGCGCCGAGCGCCATCGCGGCGGCGATGCCCGCGGCCTCGCCCATCGCCATGCAGGGGGGGATTTCGCGCGAGATTTTCTGCGCGGCGGGCGTGGCCGAGTAGTGGCGGCCTGCCACCAGAAGCTGGTCCACCTCGCGCGGCACCAGGGCGCGGTAAGGAGTGAAGTAGTCGCGGCCACGGGCGACGCTGTCCGGGAAGCGCACCCGGCCAGTGATGTCGTCCTTGGTGACGACGTATTCGCCTTCCAGCATCCGTGTCTGGCGCACGCCGGTCTGCGGCGCCACGTCCACCACGTAGCAGTCGCGGAAGCCCGGCAGGTTGGCGCGCACGTGCTCCACCATGGCATGGATGCGCCGCCGGCCCTCGAACTCGGCGCGGGTCAGGTCCCGGACCGTCAGGCCGTCCAGCCCGGTCATGTGCGGGCAGTTGCACCAGACGATGCCCGGCAGCGGGGTCTTGAGCCACCAGTAGTTCCAGGAACCGCCGACCACGCGGCGCGCGGCAAGGTCCAGGTCGCGATACCGTTCCGGCTCCTCGAACTGGAAGCGCTCGGCCTCGTCGGTGTCCACGCCGCCCAGGCGGAACACGGTGGTGACCATGTAGGAGTCCCGGCTGAACGCCGCGCCGGCTGCGGCGGCCACATCCAGGTCGCCGGTGGTGTCAATGACCACGTCGCCCAGGATCGCCTCGCGGCCTTCCTTGCTTTCGGCGATGATCCCGCGGATGCGCCCGTCCCGGACGATGGCGCCGGCGAACTGGGAGTGCAGGCGCAGGTCAACCCCGGCCTCGGCCACCATGTCGTCGGAGGCGCGCTTCCAGCCGTCCGGATCGAAGGCGACGGCGTAGCAGATCGGGTGCGGCTGGGTGTGGGTGTTGAAGTCGAACAGGCCCCAGCGGGACCACTTGCGATACATCGCCGGGTCGTGGCCGCGCTCGTGCTCCGGCGGGTAGATGGCCAGGCCGCGGTGGCGCATCCGTTCCACCAGCTCGGCGCACAGGCCGCGCACGGTGATCTCCGGCCCGGCGCACATGTCGTCCAGGACCAGCACCATGCCGCCGGACGCAAGGCCGCCGAGGTAGGGATAACGCTCCACCAGGCAAACGGACGCGCCCTGGCGCGCGGCGGCGACGGCGGCGCTGAAGCCGGCGGGTCCGCCGCCGACCACCACCACGTCGGCCTTGGCGGCGACGCGCAGGGTGCGCGCGGGTTCGGAATAGGTGTCGGTGGGCATGGGCCTCTCCTGGGATGCGGCGGTCAGCGCGGGACGGCGGGCGCCCAGCGGACGCACAGGCGCTCGGCGGCGCGGATGGCGAGGAAGAACAGCACCGACAGGGTCGAGCCGGTGATCACGGTCGCATACAGCAGCGCGCTGTCGAAGTTGTAGGTGGCCTGGATGATCAGCGCGCCGATGCCCTCCTGCGAGCCGACCCATTCGCCGACGATGGCGCCGACCACGGCGGTGGAGGCGGCGATCTTGAGCGCCGAGAACAGGTAGGGGATGGAGACCGGCACGCGCAGCCGGGTGAAGACCTCCCACCGGCTGGCCGACAGCATGTGCATCAGCTCCATCGCCTGCGGGCTGACCGCCTCCAGCCCGCGGACCATGTTCACCAGGGTCGGGAAGAAGCAGATCACCGCGGCAATGGCGATCTTCGGCGCCATGCCGTTGCCCAGCAGCAGCAGCAGGATGGGCGCCTTGGCCACCACGGGCACCGAGTTCAGCAGCACGATGACCGGGAAGAACGCCTGCTCAAGCCCTTTGCGGTGCACGAACAGGGTAGCCACGGCAATGGCGGCGAGGTTGCCGATGGCGAAGCCGGACAACGCCTCCAGGGCGGTGGGCACCAGGTTGGCCCACAGGATGCCCGCCTTGGCGAACAGCGTCATGGCGACGACCTGCGGGGCCGGGGCGATGAACGGCCTGACGTCGAACGCCGCGATCACCCCCCACCACAGCAAGAGCAGCGAGGCGCCGCCGGCCAGCGGCAACAGGCGGCGCTGCCAGTTGGCGCGGCGCTGCCGGGCCAGCCATGCCGCATGGGCGCCCTCCCGCCCGTGCCCGGCGCGCACGGGCGGGAGCGCGTGGCCGTCCAGCCCGGCGTCGGGCGCCATCAGCAGGTTTCCAGCGTCGCGCGCAGGTGCGCGGCGATGGCGGAGAAGCCCGGCGTGTCGCGCACGGCCAGCCGGCGCGGCTCCGGCAGGTCCACTGGCACAAGCTCCCGCACCCGGCCCGGGCGTGCCGCCAGGACCAGCACCTGCTGGCCGAGGAAGGCGGCCTCGTGGATGGAATGGGTGACGAACAGGACGGTGGTGCCGGTTTCCCGCCAGATGCGGAGCAGCTCCTCGTTCAGCCGGTCGCGCGTGATCTCGTCCAGGGCGCCGAACGGCTCGTCCATCAGCAGGACCTGCGGGCCGCCCAGCAGCGCGCGGGCAATGGACACGCGCTGGCGCATGCCGCCCGACAACTCGTGCGGCATGGCCCGCTCCCAGCCGGCCAGGCCGACGAGGGCGAGCAATTCGGCCGGGTCGCGGCCATCGGCGGCGTGGGTTGTGCGCCCGACCTGCAGCGGCAGGCGCACGTTGTCGAGCACGTTGCGCCAGGGCAGCAGGGTGGCGTCCTGGAACACGAAGCCGATCTGGCGCTGGCGCCGGGCCACGGACGGGGGCTGGCCCAGGACGCTCACGCTGCCGGCGCTGGGCGGGATGATGTCGGCGACCACGCGCAGCAGGGTGGACTTCCCGCACCCCGATGGCCCCAGCAGGGTGAGGAAGGCGCCCCGCGGCAGGGACAGCGAGATGTCCTGCAACGCCGTGACCTCCGACCGCTCCGTCATGAACGACACGCCGACCCCGCGCAGCTCAATGGCCATATCGCCAACGGAACCAAGGGCGAGGTCGCGCGCCGCCACGGGCACGGCCGCAGGCATCAGCCGATCTTCGGCCGGCTGCCAGCCGTGGCGTCCAGCACCGCCATCGT
>CAXTBW010000163.1:0-5609 GCA_964242925.1 uncultured Acetobacteraceae bacterium | reverse complement strand
GGTGCGGCTATGCAGATTTGCTGGTTGCGCGTACGAGACGGTTTCCGATCGCCCCTATCTGTATCGGGTCCCGGAGACGCTACGCCTCTTGACACCCCCGACGCAGCTTCCCCTACGACCTGCCGGCGAGAGCTTCATCCATCCCTGCCGCGTCCTCGAACAAGGCTTTGCCGATGTCGATCCGCATCCAGGCGATACTGCCCGTGAAGCGCCCTTGCGGGGTCTTGTAGTCCTCGGTCACCGGCGCACCGGTGTCCTTGCCGATGTCCATCAGGTCGTCGGCCGAGAATATGAAAGGCACCGTCCGCTCGATGCGTGTCTGCCCGGCGCTTTGGCCGTCAACGAACAAGGTGCCGGTGCCCCCCTTGCCGACGCCGCCCCCGTCATAGGCGAATTCGAAGCGCAGTGTGTGCTTGCCGGGCGCAAGGGGTTGGGCGGCTCGGGCGTAGGCGTGCTCGAAGCCGAAGAAGTTGTAGCAGTAAGCCGGAACGCCGGCCTTGAGGTATAGGCACCAACCCCCGAACCGGCCACCCTGGACGATGATGGCGCCCGTCGCCTTGCTGTCCGGCACCGTGAACTCCGCCGTCACCGAATGCGACTTGTTCTTGATGTTCAGAACCGTGTTCTCATTCAGATGGCTCATGCCAGGGTAGAGCGTCATCTGCGTACGCCCCTTCATCAAGTCGGGCCGCCCAGCCAGGTCTGAGTTCGCACGCTCAACCCGGCGGTCATCGAGTGGGAAGACGTTGTGCTTGGCGCCTTCCAGCAGGAACAGCTGCTGCAGCTCCTTCAATTTCGCCGGGTTCTGCGACGCCACGTTGTTGGCCTGGGCCCAGTCATCGGGAGCGTATAGCTCCCAGGTATCAGCATCGAACTTCGGCAGGGCGGCCAGCATCATCCAAGGCGTGCTGTGCTTCGTGCAGGCCGTCCAGCCTTCGTGATAGATGCCGCGGTTGCCGAACATCTCGAAATACTGCGTCGTGTGGCGTTCGGCCGCATGTGCATCCTCGAAGGAATAGGCGATGCTGCCGCCCTCGATGGGTTGCTGCTGTATGCCGCCCACGAAGGTGGGCGCCGGCACCTTCGCAGCCTCGAGGATCGTCGGCACGAGGTCGATCACGTGGCAGAACTGGTTGCGGATCTCGCCCTTTGGCCTTGATGCCGGCCGGCCAGTGCACGACCATCCCGTTGCGCGTGCCGCCCCAGTGCGAGGCGACCTGCTTGGTCCACTGGTAGGGCGTGTTCATCGCGTGAGCCCAGCCGACGGGGTAGTGGCAATAGGTCATCGGACCACCGATGGCGTCGAGATGCGGCAGGATCTCGGCCGCGCTCTGCACCGCGCCGTTCAGCGCCGCCATCTCGTTGAGCGCACCGTGCGGCCCGCCCTCCGCGCTGGCCCCGTTGTCGCCGAGGATGTAGAAGAACACGGTGTTGTCCAGGGCGCCCATGTCGGTCAGTGCCTGCACGATCCGGCCCACCTGGACATCCGTATGATCGGCGAACCCGGCATAGGCCTCCATCAGCCTTGCCGCCACGCGCTTCTCGTCGGCGCTCAGGGAATCCCATGCGGGGATTTCCTCGGGCCTTTCAGTCAATTGGCAGTTCTGCGGGATCACGCCTAACTGCTTTTGTCGAGCGAAGGTCTCCTCCCGTTGCTTGTCCCAGCCCTGGTCGAACCTGCCGCGGTTCTTCTCCATGTAGGAAGTCGGCACATGGAACGGTGCGTGGCAGGCGCCATAAGAGACGTAGCTGAAGAAGGGCTTGTCCGGCGTCATCACCTTCTGCTCACGCATGTAGGTGATCGCCCGCGTCGTCATGTCCTCGCTGAAGTGGTAGCTTGGGTCGTCCGGCGGCTCGACGGGCGTGATGCCCTCGAACAAAGTGGGCTGCCACTGGTTCGTCTCACCCCCCATGAACCCATAGAAGCGCTCGAAGCCGTCTCCGACCGGCCAGCGGTCGAACGGCCCCGAGGCGCTTGTCTCCCAGACCGGGGTCTGGTGCATCTTGCCGAAGGCGGCAGTGTTGTAGCCGTTCAGCTTCAGGGTTGGGCGATGGTCGCGGCGCTGTCGGGGCGCACGGAGGTGTATCCGGGGAAGGACGTGGCCATTTCGGTGATGCCGGCCATGTTCAGCGAGTGGTGGTTGCGTCCAGTCAACAGTGCCTGCCGGGTCGGAGAGCACAGGGCCGTGGTGTGGAAGCGGGAGTAGGTGAGGCCATTTTTGGCCAACGCCTCGGCGACGGGCATGGCGCATGGACCGCCATAGGCGCTTGATGCACCGAACCCCATGTCGTCGATCAGGACGATGACGACGTTCGGCGCGCCGGCGGGGGCGCGCAGCGGATGGATCGGGGGGGGGCGTGGGCCTCCCGCGCGTCCATCTCATGGATAGCTTCAGGGTTCGCCTGCGGAATCGGCAGGGTATCCCGCCCGGCGATGGGCGTCTGGGCGCCTGCCGTTCCCACAACCGCGGAACCGAACGCTGTGGCAAGAGCCGCCCTGGCAGTCGATAGGAAGAGTTTCCGACGGTTCATCTGAGTCCCTCTGCGCTTGTTATGTTTATGCCGTGCACAACACGCAACGGAAGCCGAGATGGCCGGTCGTCGTGTCGACCGGTTGCGGATGGCGCGCCGCCGGCCGGTAGCGCTGGCAGTAGTTCGGTGCGCACAAATACGAGCCGCCCTTGATCACCTTCCGCGCAACTTGCTCTCCAAGCTCCGTTGCTTCGCAAGCACGGTGCGGTTGTTCGCTGTGCAGCATGGCCGGCTGGTATCTTGCCGATGGTCGGCTCGGTATGAGTCTTTGGTCCATTGCCAGACGTTGCCCGCCATGTCGAAAATTCCGCAGCCATTGGCAGGAAATGCGCCAACCGGGGCTCGGCAAGCAAAACCGTTCTACGCATGGTTCTGCCAGGGGAACTCACCCTGCCAAGTATTGGCCATCCAACGCCCATTCGGCATGAGCTCCTCGCCCCAGCAGAACGTCGCGCCGTCCAGCCCGCCGCGCGCCGCGAACTCCCATTCGGCCTCGGTTGGCAAATCTTTGCCCTCCCAAGCGGCATAGGCAGCAGCGTCCTCGAACGCGACATGCACGACCGGCTCGCGCTCGCGGCCTTGCACCGTGCTGCCGGGTCCCTCCGGATGTCGCCAATCAGCGCCGGGTAGATAGGCCCACCAATCATGCATGTCGCTGGGCAGCGATGCGCGGTCGGGCATCTGGAACACGGCACTGCCTGGCTTAAGCAACTCGGGTCGCGCATCTGGATAGAGCGCCGGATCGAGCGGGCGTTCGGCGAAGGAGACGTACCCGGTGGCGGCTATGAATCCCGCGAAATCGCTGTTGGTGACGACGTGCCGATCAATCCAGAAGCCGTTGACTGCAACGTCGTGCGATGGTCGTTTCTCCAGGTAGTGCGAGTCCGATCCCATGCGGAAGGTGTTCCCCCTGATCCACACCATTCCTTCCGGTTGAGCGTTTGGCATATCAAAACCCGGCTTCGCCTCAGTCTGACAGCGGGAACCGGCGTTCATTCGCTGGGTCCCCGTTCACGATCTGCTTCCGGGTCAATGCGAGTGCGGCAACGAGCACAGCAGGAAAGGCAAGGCGAGCCGCCAAAGACTATGCCAACCATGTAACCTGAGTTCCCTAAATCGGCCGACATCGAAGGCGGTCAACCTCCGATACATTCCCGCCAGCTAAGCGACGAACGCTATGCAATCTTGGTAAGCATATGAGCAGCGCCGGACGGCGCGGACTTTAAGACTTTCGGCAGAGCCGCGGACCGTTCCAGGTCAATAGCTTACGCGTTTCGGCAGCTACAACCGACTGCTAGATCCAGCCCCGGTCTTCGAACCGTGCCTTGAGCTCGTCTGCAATCGCATCGGCGGTTGCCTTGGCTCTTGCCTCAAGACCATTCTTGCCGCTCGCCTCCCGGTAGAGTTTGACCCCGCCCACGACGATCAGGCCGACCGGATTGCCGCTCGCAACCGCCACCGCGGCGGGCACGACGATCCCCGGGGTCTTGCCCCCGGACGAGGTGAGCGTTCCCGACCCGAGCCTGCGCAAGCCCTGGGGCGTCATGACGTAGCCTTCGACAACCGTATCCAACTCCGAGGAGCCAGAGCCGAAACCGATGATGAAGCGCTTGGCGGCGCCCCCACCCTGGGCCGAGACCAGGTAACCGCGGATCACGCCGTCGCCAACTTGCGGCGACGTCCCCGGGCTGGCGAGGGCGGCTGAAAGCCCCATGGCCTGGATATCGTCGACCAGATCCGTCGCGATGAGCGTGCCGAGTTGGCGGCCTGTAGCCGCTTGTTCGGCTGTCGGTGGCATGCGCGGCTGGCTGATTGCGCCTCTAATCGAGGAATCGCCTGGCATGTCGGCGGGGTCGGCGGTGAAATTATAGACCAAAATCCGACCAGGCCTTGCAAGTCCCGGGCTGCTCATCGGCGTTTGCTGAGTAACCGTCGTCTTCGCGCACCCCGCTAAGACGGCCAGGGAGAGCAGACAGATGAAAATACGGCTACTAGATGCCATTGACGCATCTCCCCAACTTGTGACGTTCGTTCTAAATGCGTCTGGTAAAAACTTGCCATGTTCTGGCTTCATCGGGCTTGAACGTTGCGCGCTTCAAGCGATCGCAACTATGAAAGTTTGGCAGGACGGCAGGGTCGGCTCGCAATTTTGTTCCTATCCCCACTGGAGAGCATGCAGGGCACCGTCAACTTGGCTGCTGGCCGGTTGCGAGTTGCGGCTGAGCCAGGTAGCCGGGCGGGATGACAACGCCCGCCGCTCCCAGCTACGCCGGCTACAGGTTTCCGGCTGAGATCATCAGCCACGCCGTCTGGCTCCCCTTCCGCTTCCCGCTCAGCCTGCGCATGGTGGACGAGTTGCTGGCCGCGCGCGGCATCATCGTCAGCCATGAAACCGTGCGGCAGTGGGCGCTGAAGTTCGGCCAGGGCTTCGCGAACCAGGTCCGGCGCAGGCTGCCCCGTGCGGGTGACAAGTGGCACCTGGACGAGGTCGTGCTGACGATCTGCGGGGTGAAACACTGGCTGTGGCGCGCAGTCGATCAGCATGGGATGGTGCTCGACATCCTTGTCCAAAGTCGGCGCGACACGCAGGCGGGCAAGTGCCTGCTGCGCAAGCTGCTCAAACGGCAGTGCCGGGCTCCGCATGTCATGGTGACCGACAAGCTGGCGAGCTACGCGGCGGCCCAGCGGGCGGTGATGCCCTCGGTCGAGCACCGAAAGCACAAGGGGCTGAACAACAGGGCGGAGAACTCGCACCAGCCGACTCGACGGCGAGAGCGGCAGATGAAGCGCTTCAAGTCAGCCGGCCAGGCGCAGCGCTTCCTGTCCGCCCACGACGGGATCAACAACCTCTTCCTGCTTCGCCGACACCAAGTTCCAGCCGTCCAGTATCGAGCTGCCCGGACCCGAGCCTTTCAGATTCGGGTCGAGATCACCGGCGTCACCGCTGCAGCGTAACCACGATCACGCCGTCCTAATCGCCCCCTATCGCGACCTCAATCCAGCAAGTTGACGGTGCCCTCAGCGGGCTATACGCAGCACGTATCCGTCTGGAAGGATGTCCATCCTACCGCCGAGCG
>CAXTBW010000162.1:0-5650 GCA_964242925.1 uncultured Acetobacteraceae bacterium | reverse complement strand
CGGGCCGGGCTAGCTGGTTGCCGACCATCGCGTAGTTGGCGACAGCCTCGCTGACCGCCCACTCGTGCACGGGCCGCCGCTCCTGCTCGTAGGTGCCGAGCAAGCCCTCGCCGCCCCAGCCCTGCAGCACCGCCGCCAGCTTCCAGCCGAGGTCCACGGCGTCGCCGATGCCCATGTTCATGCCAAAGCCGCCGAAGGGCGGGTGCAGGTGGCAGGCGTCCCCGGCCAGGAACACCCGGCCCCGCCGGTAGCCGTCGGCGATCAGCCGCCGGGCCACCCAGGGATCGGTGCCCACGATCTCCACGTCAAAGTCCAGGCCGGTCGAGCGGCGGATCAGCCCGGCGATGTCCAGCGTCGCCGGGTCGGCGTCCGCGCCCACCTTGGTGGCGATGAAGTACCACAACCCGTCGTCGCTCATCGGGCCGAGCAGGGCGGGCACGTCGTCGTTCACCATCCAATACATGATGGCGGGTCCGTGGTGGTGCAGGTCTTCCAGCGTCTTGGACTTGAACACGACGTTGAGGTTGGAGGCGGAGGCGCCGTCGCCGACCAGTTGGATGCCGGTCAGCTTGCGGACCAGGCTGCGCGCACCGTCGGCGCCGACCAGGTAGCGGCTCCGCACGTCGCGCCGCACGCCGGTGGGTAAGTGCAAGACGGTGGATACGACTCCGTCCGGCGTCTCCTCGAACCCTTCCAGCTCGGTGTCGAAGCTGACGCTGACGCCGGGCAGCGACACGGCCTTGACGCGCAGGACCTCCTCCAGCGTGTACTGCGGCACCCACTGCGCGCCTTCGGAGTACAGGTCGTTGCGCTCGCGCCCGCAACTGAACGCGTTCTCGAAACGGGCCAGCAGCGGGCCGTTCATTCGCGTGGCGAACACGACGTTCGGCGGATAGTCGGCCCGGATCGGCGAGGCCTCGCGCAGCTTGTCCGCAATGCCCCAGCGGCGCAGGTGCTCACGCGTCCGCACGTTGGTCATCTTGGCCCGGGGACTGTAGCCAACGCGATCATTGCGCTCGACCACTTGGCACAAGACGCCACGCGACCCCAGCTCGATGGCAAGGGCCAAGCCAACTGGGCCTGCCCCGACAACCAGGACGTCCACGACCTCGACCATGGCGCTGCCCTCCCTTGTTTCCTCGTTACGGTCAGTGTCCCAGGTTGAATGATCTAGAAGAAGATGGCACGCTTGCACGAGTGATGCGGGGGGGTTATCGCCCGCAGATGTCAACGCATTCGTGGCGCCGAAGAAGCTGCAAAATTTTCGGGAAGTGGTCGCCATCGCCGAGCAGGGCAGCATACGCGCTGCCGCCCGGGTCTTGGACGTCTCGCAGCCCGGCTTGACGCGCAACCTGGCCGAACTGGAGAAGGAGCTGGGCGGACCGCTGTTCGAGCGCCGGGCGCGCGGCGTGGCTGCGACCTCGCTGGGCCAAGCCTTCGTGCGCCGGGCAGCGTCCATCCTGAACGAGGTGCGCCGGACGCAGGAGGAGATGGGTCAGCTTTGCGGCGCCACCACGGGCACGGTCACGGCCGGGCTGTCCATCGCGGCCCACCTCGCGCTGCTGCCGCCGGCGCTGGCGCCGTTCCGGCGACGCTACCCCGACACGAAGCTGCACATCATCGAAGGCTTCTACCCGACCCTGGAACTCGGCCTGCGCAGCGGCGGCGTGGACTTCTACGTCGGCGTGGACCCCGGCCGGAAAATCGCCCCGGAGCTGTCGCGCGAGCTGGTGTCGGCGAACCGCCGGACCGTGCTGTGCCGGACCGGCCATCCGCTGACGTCGGCAACGTCCCTGGCGCAGCTCTGCAAGGCGGACTGGGCGACGACATCCATCACCGCCGAGGCGGAGGACGAATT
Source organism: uncultured Acetobacteraceae bacterium (assembly GCA_964242925.1). Lineage (GTDB taxonomy): Bacteria > Pseudomonadota > Alphaproteobacteria > Acetobacterales > Acetobacteraceae > LMUY01. The sequence continues at coordinate 3,792 of CAXTBW010000162.1, read as the reverse complement.
AGGGGCGATCTTCACGCGCTGCGGGCTGCCGCGGCCGAACCTGGTCCTGCGCAGCCAGTCCGCGCTGACTCTGATGACCTGCCTGCTGCACAGCGACCTGCTGGCGATGGTGCCCGTGGTGTGGACAGAAGCCGCGCTGACCCGCGGACTGCTGACTGCGGTGCCGGTCGCAGAGGAGCTGTCCGCGCTGCCGATCGTCGCGGTCACGCGCGCCGACCTGCCGCTGACGCCCGCCGCGACCCACCTGCTGGATCTGCTGAAGCGCGGCCGGGTTCTGCAGGCTGGCTCCCGCCCAACGCGGAAGTCTGCCTGATTGGGGGACGGCCGCTCGCGCCAACCGTCCGGCGCGCCGTGACCGCCTCTGTGATTTTGGCGCACCCTGCGCCACGTTGCCGGAAATGGCCGAGCAGAGGCAGGTCGGCATGTGATGCTGCTTGCTGCGATTGCCTGTCGCACTGCCCTCCCCCCATTCGTCATTGTGAGAAGCGTAGCAACGGCATGAGGGACCGCAAACGTGGTGCTCGCGTCCCCTGGATCGCCGCGCCGCCAGCGGCTCGCGACGACGGCGCGCTTGCGGACTTGTCAGGGCGGATGGCGCTCGGTGTCATGAGATGAGCGACTTTAGCGGCTGGCTGGCGTCCGCCAGGCGCGCCGGGTCCACCACCAGGGCGCCAGCCACCAGGGCTTTGCCCTGCACGTAGTCGCGCGTGGCGTTCACGCAGTCCAGCGCGATGACGGCGGAGCGGCGCAGGTAGGCCACCGAGAAGCTGCGCGCCGTCGGGTCGCCCCGGACCACGAGGGCGTCGTGGCCAGCGGACAGGCCGATGGTCTGAAGCCGCAGGTCGTACTGGTTGGACCAGAACCAGGGAACTGCATCGTAGGGCACGGGAGCGCCCGTGATCGCCTTGACGGCAACAAGCGCCTGATCGACCGCATTCTGCACCGACTCGACCCGGATGCTGGCCCCGTCGGCAAACCGGTTCCGGTGCGCTGCGCAGTCGCCGATGGCGTAGATGTCGGGCAGGCTGGTGCGGCAGCAGGCGTCCACCTCCACCCCATTCCCGCCGGCAGCGCCCGCATCCAGCAGCGGCTGCACCGCCGGAACGATCCCGATGCCGGCGACCACCATGTCGGCCGGCAGCACCGTCCCGTCACCCAGCCGGACGCCGCAGGCCCAGCCGTCCCGCTCCTCAATGCGGCTGACGGACGTGTTGAGCAGGACGCGGACGCCGTGGGCGCGGTGCTCGGCCTCGTAGAAGCGCGACACCGGCTCCCCCGCGACGCGCGCCAGCACGCGGTCCTGCATCTCGATCACCGTGACCTGCTTGCCCAGTCCGGTCAGGACGGCCGCGGCTTCCAGGCCGATATAGCCGCCGCCGACCACCGCGACCGTGGCGGCGTCCGCCAGCTCCGCGCGCATCAGGTCCACGTCGGCGCGGGTGCGGACGGTGTGGACGCCGGCCAGGTGGCCGCCTGAGCAGGGCAGGCGCCGCGGCGTCCCGCCCGCCGCCCAGACCAGCGCGCCGTAGCGGAGCGTCGCGCCATCGGCGGTCCGGACCTCGTGCGCAGCGGGATCAACACCCGTGACGCGCCGGTCGCGCAGCACGGTGATGCCCTTCTGCGCCCAGTATTCCGGCTCCTTCAGCAGCAGGGCCTCGAACAGCTTCTTTCCGGCCAGGTATTCCTTGGACAGCGGCGGGCGCTCATAGGGCCAGTCGGGTTCGCCGCCCAGCAGGGCGACCGTGCCGGCGAAGCCCAGTTGGCGCAGCGCCATCGCGGCGTGTGCGCCCGCATGGCCCGCGCCGACAACCAGCACGTCACATCGCTCCACGGCGCCGCACTCCATCAGCCCGCCCCTGGCGCCGGGCAGGCCGGACGCGGCATCAGCCCTCCTCGGCGATGGTCACGCGCAGCCCGTCCAGGGCCGGGCCGAACGGAATCTGGCAGGACAGGCGCGAGGTGGGCGTGCGCCGGTCCGAGCTGTCCAGCAGGTCGTTCTCGTCCTCGCCCGGCGGGCCGACGCGGGCGAAGTCATCTGGATCGACGATGACGTGGCAGGTCGCGCAGGAGCAACTGCCGCCGCATTGCGCCTGCAGGTCGTCGAACCCGGCCTTGCGGATGACCTCCATGACGGTCAGGCCAGTGGCCGCCGGAACGGTGCGGGTCTCGCCGCGGGTGCTGGTGACGGTCAGGGAAGCCATAAGGGTGTCCTCTCGGTGCGCGGCGCAGGATCAAACCTAGGAGCGAAGCTCGAAGGGGAGGCTTGCAAAGCCGTACAGGCCGCGGTTGGCAAGGATGTCCGGCATCCCTGCCTCCAAGCTCCCGCAATGCTCCAGCAGTGCTTCGAGCATCACCTCCATCTCCATCTTCGCCAAGTGCATCCCGCCGCACAAATGCGGCCCGCTGCCCCATGCAAGTTGCGCCCGCGCGTCGCGCGTGATGTCGAAGCGGTTGGGACCCTCGAACCGCCGCTCGTCGCGGTTGGCAGAGGCGTAGATCAGCATCAGGCGCGACCCTGCCGGGATGACGTCTTCCCCAACCCGGTAGTCGGACGTGGCGAGCCGCGCGAACCACCGGATGACAGAGCTGTGCCGCACGCTCTCGACCACGGCGCCGGGGATCAGCGAGGGGTCATCCCGCAGCATCCGCCACTGATGAGGGTCCCGCGCGAGGCTATGCAGCAGGTGGCCCTTGGCGAGGATCGTCGTGTCCAGGCTGGGCAAGACGTAGGCGCTGATCGCCCCGCGCGCCTCCGCCTCGCTCAGCTTGCCTGCGGCGACGGCGCCTTGCAGCGTCCGCGCCCAGCTTCCCTCGCGGATGCTCTCCCATTGCAGGCCCGCCAGGTAGGCGCGCCATCCGGCCAGGGTCTCGAAATCGCGCTCGGACCCTTCCCGCCGCGGCCCTACCGCGTTGAAGGTCGCCGCGGCCCAGTCCAGCATGGAGGCGCGGCCCTCCTCGGGCAGGCCGACCAGCGCGCTGATGGCCGCCGTGGGCAGGAAGCGGGCGAGGTCGGCGATGGCGTCGAACGAGCCGCGGTCCACCAGCGATCTCACCCGCTCCCCGATCAGTCTCTTCAGGAAGGGCCGATGCTGCTTCAGTTGCGCCGGCAGCAGCGGACGGATGACCTCCGCGCGCAGCCGCTTGTGCTGGTCGCCGTCGGATTGCAGCAGGTTGGGGGCGCCGGGCCGGTTGAACTGCTCGCTGAACCCAACGCCGCCGGCGCTGGACAGGGTGCCGGGTGCTTGCAGCGCCTCGCGCACGTCGTCGAACCTGGACAGCGCATAAACGTCGGGATCGCGCAGCCGGACGACCGGGCCCAGGTCGCGAAGGGCCTGGTAATGCCCGAACGGCTCGCGCAGCGCCGTTGGCGAGAACAGGTCGGCCTCATAGACCGGCATTTCTAGAACCGTCCGCATGGTCGTGACCCCCCCTTTGTTTCCGATTGTTTGAGCATCGGCGTCCTACGAATCACACCGCGCGCAGGTAGCGCATGGGCCGCCCCGGCGTGACCGCCTGCACCGCCGCGACGATGGCCTGTGCGTCAATGCCCGCGACCCGGTACAGGTCGGCGATGGTGCCGGTCTGGCCGAAGCGCGTCACTCCCAGCGCCCGGGTGCGGTGGCCATGGACCGCGCCGAGCCAGCCCAGCGCCGCCGGGTGCCCGTCCAGCACGGTGACGATGCCGCAATTGCGCGGCACGTCCGCGAGCAGCCGCTCGACGTGGCTGGGGTGGCTGGGCACGGCGCCGCCCCGGCCCTCACTAGCGCGCTGGGACGCCGTCCAGCCGCCGTG
>CAXTBW010000161.1:0-5876 GCA_964242925.1 uncultured Acetobacteraceae bacterium | reverse complement strand
TAGCCGACCTCGGTGAACTTGGTCGCCTCGACCTTCAGGAACGGCGCCTGCGCCAGCTTGGCCAACCGCCGGGCGATCTCGGTCTTGCCGCAGCCGGTGGGGCCGATCATCAGGATGTTCTTCGGCACCACCTCCTCGCGCATCTCCTCCGGCAGCTGCTGGCGGCGCCAGCGGTTGCGCAGCGCGATGGAGACGGCGCGTTTGGCGTCGTTCTGGCCGACGATGAACCGGTCGAGCTCGCTGACGATCTCGCGCGGCGAAAAAGTTGGGACTTCCATGACTTACAGGGTCTCTACAATGAGCTTGTCGTTGGTGTAGACGCAGATCTGGCCGGCGATGCGCATGGCCCGGCGCGCGATATCGTCGGCGGTCAGGCCGTCGACCTCCATCAGCGCACGGGCGGCGGCGAGCGCGTAATTGCCGCCGGAGCCGATGGCTACCACGCCGTCCTCCGGCTCCAGCACATCGCCGTTGCCGGTCAGGGTGAAGGTGCGGTCGATGTCGGCCACGATCAGCATCGCCTCCAGCCGGCGCAGGTAGCGGTCGGTGCGCCAGTCCTTCGCGAGGTCGACGCAGGCCCGCTCGAGCTGGCCCGGGAAGCGCTCCAGCTTGCCCTCCAGCCGCTCGAGCAGCGTGAAGGCGTCGGCCGTGGCGCCGGCGAACCCGGCGAGCACGTTGTTCCCGGCGCCAATGCGGCGGACCTTGCGGGCGTTGCCCTTCATCACGGTCTGACCCTGGGTGACCTGGCCGTCGCCGGCCACGCTGACATGCCCGTCGCGGCGGACGGAGACGATGGTGGTCCCGTGCCAGCCCACGGGGTCGTATGGTGAATTGTTTTGCATGGGCTCGCAGATGGCGCGGCGCGGCCGGATTCTCAAGCGGGCTAGCGGCGCGCCCGCGTCCATGCCTAGTGTCCCGCAAAATGGAGGAGAGTCCCGGTAATGCAGGCAGGTGAGATCAGCGCGCGGTTGGACCGCCTACCGGCGACGCGCAGCATCTGGATCATGGTCCTGTTGCTCAGCATCGGCGGCTTCTTCGAGTTCTACGACCTGTTCTTCACCGGTTACGTCGCGCCCGGCCTGGTGCGCGACCACATCCTGACGCCCACCACGCCGGGTCTGTTCGGCACCTCGGGCATCGCCGGCTTCGTGGCGGCGTTCTTCGCCGGGCTGTTCATCGGCACGCTGGTCCTAGGCTTCGTGGCCGACCGCTTCGGCCGCCGGCTGGTGTTTACGGTGTGCCTGGTCTGGTACGCCGTCGCCTCCACCATCATGGCGTTCCAGACGGACGCGGGCTGGCTCAACTTCTGGCGCTTCGTGACCGGCGTGGGCATCGGCGTCGAACTGGTTACGATCGACACCTATATCAGCGAGCTGGTTCCCAAGGGGATCCGCGGCCGGGCGTTCGGCGTCAACCAAGGCATCCAGTTCGCCGTCATTCCCGTGGTGGCGTTCATCTCCTACCAGCTCGTGCCGATCGATCCGTTCGGCTACGCCGGGTGGCGCTGGGTGGTGATGATCGGGGCGTTGGGCGCCGTCGTGGTGTGGTTCATCCGGCTCGGCATTCCCGAGAGCCCGCGCTGGCTGGCCTCGCGCGGCCGGGTGGCGGAAGCGGACGCGATCCTCACGCGCATCGAGGCGAAGGTGGAAGCGGAATATGGCAAGCCGTTGCCGCCGGCCGGCGCGCCAGAGATCCCGCAGCCGCGCGGCAGCCTGCTGGAGGCGTTTCGGCCGCCATACGCCAAGCGCACGCTGATGCTGATCATCTTCAACATCTTCCAGACGGTGGGCTTCTATGGCTTTGCCAACTGGGTGCCGTCGCTGCTGATCAGCCAGGGCATCCGGACCACCACGTCGCTGCAATACACCTTCATCATCGCGCTGGCCGCCCCGTTCGGGCCGTGGCTGGCCGCGTTGGTGGCGGACCGGGTGGAGCGGAAATGGATGATCGTCGGGTCGGCGTTCGTGCTGGGGGCGTCCGGGCTGCTCTTCAGCCAGGTGGCGGCCGGCGCGGCGCTGATCGGCTGCGGGCTGCTGCTGACGCTGTCCTCCAACACGATGTCGTTCGCGTTCCACTCCTACCAGGCGGAGCTGTATCCGACGCGCATCCGGGCGGTCGCGGTCGGGTTTGTCTACTCGTTCAGCCGCATCTCGGTGGTGTTCAGCGCCTTCTTCATCGCGTTCTTCCTGCGCGAGTTCGGCACGGTCGGCGTGTTCACGTTCATCGCCGGCAGCATGATCATCGTCATGCTTGCGATCGGCGTCATGGGCCCGGCCGTGAACAACCGCGCGCTTGAAGCGATCTCGCACTAAGACGTCGCCAACGACCGGTGGGCTGCTCAACGGCAGCCCACCCTGCGGTCAGTCCCGCGCGACGGGGAGGTCCGACGCGCTGATCGTGCCGTTCTGGCTCGAGAACCGCAGCACCTGCGTGCCGCTCTGCTGCTGCGACACGCCGCTGATCCGGTGGTCGCCGCTGTCGTAGAGCGTCACGGTTCCCGCCTGCTCCACCGCGACGCGGCGGCGGTCAGGGAAGGTCGCGTAGCGCATGCCATTCTGCGCGCCGCTGGAGGACGGGCGGCCGAGGCTTTCCGGCCACCACGCATCGCTGCGGCTGGCGGGGTTCGGCGGCGCATCCTGCGGGGCGGCGTCTCCGGCCAGCGCCTGGCACAGCGCGTTCACCTTGTCCTTCAGCGCCGTGTTGAACATGTCGCCCACCTGCGTCATGCCGCCGGCCGACCACTGGCCCATGCCGCCCAGGTCTGGATGGCTGAACTGCGCCTGCCGTCCGCCGCCGCGCCGCACCGCGTCCTGCAACACCCGCACGGCGTCCTCGCTGACGCCATGCTTCTGCGCCAACCCTGCGACCGACGCCGCCATCAGGAGCGTTCCCCGGCGTTGGTCTGCTTCGAGCCTTGCGAGCCTGGATCCTCGGGGGTCGGCTGATTCTCGAGCGGCTTGAACTCCTCTGTCGCATCGCCGGCGCCGAACTGGCCCTGGTTGCCGGGCAGGGGGCCCGGCGTCGGCTTGGCTGTCTCATCCTCGTCAGACATGACCGCATCTCCCACGTGGTTCGAGGCGTAAAGACGTTTCGGCCTGCTTGGGGTTGCGCTTGCCGGATGGCGCTGAGCCGGGACGGTGCTATCGTCAACCTGGATTGACAGGACGCGTACAACGATGCGCCACGTGTTTCCCTTTTCCGCCATCGTCGGGCAGGACGATATGAAGCTGGCATTGATGCTTGCCTCGGTGGACCCAACGATCGGCGGGGTGCTGGTGTTCGGCGACCGGGGCACGGGCAAGTCCACCGCGGTGCGCGCCCTCGCCGCGTTGCTGCCGCCGATGGAAGTGGTGCGCGGGTGCCGCTTCGCCTGCGACCCGGCCGTGCCGTCCATGCTGTGCGACGAGTGCCGGGCGGAGGGCCGCGCGGGGCGCGACACCGCGGCGGTTCCCGTGGTTGACCTGCCGCTCGGCGCGACGGAGGACCGGGTGGTCGGCGCGCTCGACATCGAGCGGGCGCTGACCCGCGGCGAGAAGGCGTTCGCCCCCGGCCTTTTGGCGCGCGCCAACCGCGGCTTCCTCTACGTGGACGAGGTTAACCTGCTGGAGGATCACCTGATCGACCTGCTGATCGACGTCGCGGCGTCCGGCGAGAACGTGGTCGAGCGCGAGGGGTTGAGCATGCGCCACCCGGCGCGCTTCGTGCTCGTCGGCAGCGGGAACCCGGAGGAGGGCGAGTTGCGGCCGCAACTGCTCGACCGGTTCGGGCTCAGCGTGGACGTGCGCACGCCCGATGACATCGCGCTGCGCGTCCAGGTGGTGCGCCGGCGCGACGCGTTCGACCAGGACCGCGCCGCGTTCGCGCAGGAATGGGCCGTGGCCGATGCGGCTTTGCGCGACGACATCGCTGCGGCGCGGCTGCGCTTGCCCGCCATGCCGGTCGGCGACGACGTGCTGGAGGACGCGGCCGGGTTGTGCATCCGGCTTGGCACGGACGGTTTGCGGGCGGAGCTGACCCTGCTGCGGGCGGCGCGCGCCTTGGCCTGCCTCGAGGGCGCCGAGGCGGTCGGGCGCGACCACATGCTGCGGATGGCGCCGTCGGCGTTGCGGCACCGCCTGCGCCGCGACCCGCTGGACGACGCGGTCGCCGGCACGCGGGTGGACCGGGCGATCGCCGATCTGTTCCCGGAGAAGGCGAGGTCGCTGGCGGCGTGAACGTCCCGGACCTGCTCGCAGTCGACCCGGCCGGGCTCGGCGGCGCGGTGCTGCGAGGGGCGCCCGGGCCGGCGCGGGACCGCTGGGTGGCGGCGTTGCGCGCGGCGTTGCCGGCTGGCGCCCCCGTCCGGAAGGCGCCGCTGCACGTGACGAAGGACCGGTTGCTGGGCGGCCTGGACCTGGCCGCGACGTTGCGCACCGGGCGAGAGGTGACGGATCGCGGCCTGCTCGCCGAGGCCGCCGGCGGGGTGGTGCTGCTGGCGATGGCGGAGCGGATCTCGCCCACGACCGCCGCCTATCTCGGCGCGGCGCTCGACGGGGAGGGCTCGATCGGCGTCGTGGCGTTCGACGAGGGGCGCGACGAGGAGTGCGCGCCGGCGATGCTGCTGGACCGGCTCGCGTTCCACGTGGCGCTGGACGAGCCGGAGCCGGTGGGCGCGGGCGCGGATACGGGAGCGGCCCGGGCGCGGCTGGGTGGCGTCGCCATCGACGAGGCGGTGCTCGCGGGGCTGTGCGCCACGGCCGCCGCGCTGGGGATCGCGTCGCTGCGCGCGCCGATCCTGGCGGTGCGCGCGGCCCGCGCCGCGGCGGCGCTCGCCGGGCGCGACCAGGTGAACGCGGACGACGCGGCGCTGGCGACACGGCTGGTCCTGGCGCCTCGCGCAACGATCCTCCCGCAAGCGCCTGCCGAACCGGCGCCGGAGCCGGAGACGCCTGAGCCGAACCAAGAGGACGCGACCGAGGCCGAGCCGCAGCAGACCGGCCCGATGGAGGACATGCTGCTCGCCGCGGCGGCCGCGTCGATCCCCGCCGGCCTGCTGGCCCGGTTGCGCGGCGCCGACGGCCAAGCCCGGCGCGCGACGCCGGGCCGCATGGGCGTGTCGACTGCCGCCTTGCGCGGCCGGCCCGCCGGGGTGCGCGCCGGGGACCCGCGGATGGGGTTGCGCCTCAACCTGATCGAGACCCTGCGCGCCGCCGCACCGTGGCAGCGCGCGCGCGGTCGCGCCGACGGGGCGCCGGTTCAAATCCGGCGCGACGATTTCCGGGTGACGCGGCTCAAGCAGCGTTCCGAGACGACCACCATCTTCGTGGTGGACGCGTCCGGCTCGCAGGCGCTGAACCGGCTGGCGGAGGCCAAGGGCGCCGTCGAACTGCTGCTGGCCGAGTGCTACATCCGCCGCGACAAGGTCGCCGTGCTGGCGTTCCGCGGCCGCCGCGCCGAGCTGCTGCTGCCCCCGACCCGATCGCTGGTGCGCGCCAAGCGGAGCCTCGCGGGGCTGCCTGGCGGCGGCGGCACCCCGCTCGCCACGGGGATCGACGCCGGCCGCGAATTGGCCGACGCGGTCCGCCGCCGGGGTGGCGCCGCCACGCTCGTGCTGCTGACCGACGGCCGCGGCAACGTTGCGCTCGACGGCAAGGGCGGCCGCGCCGGCGCCGAACGCGACGCCGACTCCGCCGCGCGCCGGCTGCACGCCGCGCAGCACCGGGCGATCCTGGTGGACACCTCGGTGCGGCCGAACCCGGGCAGCCGGCAGCTCGCCGACCGCATGGGAGCGGCGTACCTGGCGCTTCCCGCGGCTGGACCGGCGTCGTTGGCGCGGGCCGCGCGATGAGCGACCGGCGGCTGGAGGGCTGGCCCAACCGCGAGGCGAGCCGGTTCGT
>CAXTBW010000160.1:0-5958 GCA_964242925.1 uncultured Acetobacteraceae bacterium | reverse complement strand
TGGCCGGGCTAGGGCCGGTGCAGCTAAGGGACCCGGCGCAGAGAACCAGCGCGCCCGCGCCTACCCCGGTTGCGGGCGCTGATCCGGACGGGTGAGCGCGGATCGCAGCGCCGGGTCGTCGACCAGGCCCAGGCGCAGGAACAGGTCGATCAGCACCAGGTTGACGTTGAACTTGAACGCGTCGGTCTCGCGCACCGCCTCCAGCACCCGGCCGATCGGCCACAGCTCGAACCCGCTCACCTCGCCATCCACCGGCTCGGGGGCGAAATCGTCGGGCAGCACCAGGTCGTAGCAGTGCAGGCGGTCGCGGCGCAGGCCCTCGTCGCGCTCCATCGCGTAGTGCAGCACGCTCCGGTGCACCGCGGCCGCGGCCAGCGATGCGGGCAGGCCGGCCTCCTCGGCGGCCTCCTTCACCAGCGTCTGCGCCGGGTCGAGGCCGGCGGGGACGCCGCCCGCAACCATGTGGTCCAGCTTGCCCGGGTCCAGCTTCTTGTCGGCGGCGCGGCGGGCCACCCACAGATGCAAGCCGTCGGAGCGCTCGACCAGGCCGTTCAGGTGCACGCCGACCGCCTCCACCCCGAGCACGGGCAGCACGCCGCGGTCCACCTGGCCCAGCACGGGGCCGTCCGGCGTGGCGCGCACATCGAACGCCTCGCCCCGCCAGCGGCCGAACCCGGCGGCGACCAGGCGGCGGTCCAGCCCGGGCAACCCGCCGTCGCCGGCCGCCTGCGCCACCTCCGGGGTGGTCCAGCCGACGACTTGGCCGTCCACGCGGAACGGCAGCCGGGCGCCGGGCAGGCGGGCGTTGTTGCACGCCACGACGTGACGCATCAGGCCGGGGGAGGGGGGCATGCCGACACTGTAGCGGACACGCGCGAAGCAGAAAGGCGGCAAAGCATATGCGCAACGAAAGCGCTCCCGGGCCGGCACGCCTTTTCAGCCGCCTCCCGCGCCGCCACATGAGCGGAATGTCACGCCGCATCCTGGACCTGCCGATCCCGCGGCGCTCCACCCTCGCCACGGTCCGCTCGCTGCTGCCCTATCTGTGGCCGCGCGGCGATTGGGGGTCGCACGTCCGCATCCTGCTGGCGGCGGCCTGCCTGGTGCTGGCGAAGGTCGCGACCGTCTACATCCCGCTGGTCTACAGCCACGCGGTGGACGCGCTGTCCCCGGCGCACAGCGCGGCCACCGTGCCGATCGCGCTGATCCTCGGCTACGGGCTGCTGCGCGTCGCGTCGGCCACCTTCGGGGAGCTGCGGGACGCCGTGTTCGCCACCGTGCAGCAGCGCACCACGCGGCGCGTGGCGTTGGACACGTTCCGCCACATGCACGGTCTGTCGCTGCGGTTCCACCTGGACCGGCAGACCGGCGGCGTGTCGCGCGCCATCGAGCGCGGGGTTACGGGGACGCAGTCGGTGCTGCGCCTGGCGGTGTTCAACCTGCTGCCGACGCTGTTCGAGGTGACGCTGGTCACGGGCACGATCTGGACGCTGTTCGACTGGCGCTATGCCGCGGTCACGTTCGGCGCGGTGGCCAGCTACATCGGGTTCACGGTGGCGTTCACCAGTTGGCGGGTGAAGTACCGCCGGCAGATGAACGAGGTCGACTCCGAGGCGAACACCAAGGCGCTGGACAGCCTGCTGAACTACGAGACGGTGAAGTACTTCGGCAACGAGGCGCACGAGGCCGGCCGCTACGACAACGCGCTGGCCCGGTACGAGACGGCTGCCGTGCGCACCCAGGTCACGCTCAACATGCTCAACATCGGGCAGGCCGTGATCATCGCCGGCGGGTTGGCGCTGATCATGCTGATGGCGGCGCGCGGGGTCGCGGTGGGCTCGATGACCGTCGGCAAGTTCGTGCTGGTCAACACCTACCTGATGCAGCTGTACCAGCCGCTGAACTTCCTCGGCTTCGTCTACTCGTCGATCAAGCAGGGCGTGGTGGACATGGAGCAGATGTTCCGCTTGCTGGCCGTGGACCAGGAGGTGGCGGACCGGCCGGGCGCCCGCACGCTGCACGCCAGCCGCGGCGCCGTGGCGTTCGAGGACGTGCGGTTCGGCTACCGGCCCGACCGCGAGATCCTGCACGGCGTCAGTTTCAGCGTGCCGCCGGGAGGCAAGCTGGCCATCGTAGGCCCCACCGGAGCGGGCAAGAGCACGATCAGCCGGCTGCTGTTCCGCTTCTACGACGTGACGGACGGGCGCGTGCTGATCGACGGCCAGGATGTGCGCGAGATGACGCAGGAAAGCGTGCGCGCCGCCATCGGCGTGGTCCCCCAGGACACGGTGCTGTTCAACGACACAATCCGCTACAACATCGCGTACGGCCGGGTCGGCGCCACCCAGGCGCAGGTGGAGGAGGCCGCTCGCCAGGCGCAGGTGCACGACTTCGTGCAGCGTTTGCCGGACGGCTACGACACCATGGTCGGCGAGCGCGGGCTGAAGCTGTCGGGTGGCGAGAAGCAGCGTGTGGCGATCGCGCGGACCATCCTGAAGAACCCGCGCATCCTCATCCTGGACGAGGCGACCAGCGCGCTGGACACCCGGACCGAGGTCGAGATCGGGGCCGCGCTGCGCAATGCGGCCGCCAACCGCACCACGGTGGTGATCGCGCACCGGCTGTCCACCGTGGTCGACGCCGACGAGATCATCGTGCTGGTGGACGGCGCCGTCGCCGAGCGCGGCAACCACGCCGCGTTGCTCGCCGCCCGCGGCGTGTATGCCGGGATGTGGCGCCTGCAGGAAGCCGAAGCGCAGGTGGCGCCGTTGATCGCCCAACCGGTTGCGGACGCCGCATAAAAACATAGGGAGTCGCGTTGAATGAGTTTCGCCCAGGATGACGGCGCGCCGCCCGACCTCAGCCACGCCGGCGCGATCGTGGACAAGGCGATCGAGTACATGGTCGGCCAGAACATCAGCTCCATCGCGATCGCGTCCGCGTTGCTGGGCGGCTCGCTCGGCCTGCTCACCCGGTCGCTATCGGACGACGCGGTCGTGCAGATCCTGACCACCGCCATCGACAGCGTGCGATCCGGCGAGTTGCGAACGCCCAGCTAGGTGCGCGCCGTCCACCACCGTCGGGCGGCGACGACCGACCAAATCGCTTCCACCGCGCCAAACGGCCAGGCGCCCTGAAGGAACCCATAGGCCGACCCGGCCGCGCAGGCCACGGCGAAACCGAGGATGAACCAGGGGCTGCGACGCTCGAAACCGTAGCAGACCAGCATGGCGCTGACGGCGACCAGGCCGAAGGCGGTGAGGGCGTCCATGCCGGTCAGTAGCAGCTTCGGGTTGACGCGACGCGGCCGCGTCGTCATAACCCGGCGCTCACCAATGCCTTGAGGATGACCACGATGTCGCGCCGTTGCGCTATCTCCGGCAAGGGCGTGCAGACTGGCAACAATGTCAGCCACGCCAACAACAAGAGCCGCCGCCGCTTCCTGCCCAACCTGCAGGAGCAGTCGCTGCTGTCCGACGTGCTGGGCGCGATCCGGGTGCGTCTGACCACCCACGCGCTGCGCACCATCGAGCATAATGGTGGTTTGGACGCGTTCCTCACCAGCACGCCGAACCGCAACCTCCCGGAGGAAGCGCAGATCATCAAGCGCCGCCTGCTGCGCGCCCAGGCGAAGAAGGCGGCAGCCTAACTCGCCACGGTTAACCCTGGCTGATGCAGCTTAGTAGATATGCAATACGAAGTGCATCGTCGCCCGTAGTGTGGTGGTCTGATCGGTCATGTCCGGGGTGAACGCAGGCACCGTCCCGCCCCGGAACAACGACAGGAAGCCTTCATCCAGGAACGGCGACCGCGAACTCGAGGCCAGCTGCACGGATAGCACCTTGCCCGACCGGTCGATCAGCACGTTGATCGTGACGCTGCCCTGCTGCCGGCTGTCGATCGCGCCCTCGGGGTAGTATTTCCGCGCGTCCACCCAGCGCCGGATCGCTCCCATCCAGTCGCCGCTGGGCTTCGCGCCGCTGACATAGCCCAGGTTCGAGTCGTTCACCGACCCGGCGCTCGGCGGCGACATGTCGAACCCGCGGGAGGCGCGCCCGGGCTGTCCCTGCGGCCCGCTGTTGAACGAGAAGTTCTGCGGGTTGGCGAACGGATTGCTCTGTTGCGGCCGCGTCACCCGCGGCGGCGCCTGACGCGGCGGCAGCGGAGGCAACGGCGGCGGCGGGATTGGCGGCACGAACCGCGGCGGCGCCCGGAACACAGGCGCCTCGTCCTGGCTCAACGACACCGTCGTTTCCGGCCGTGCCGGAGTTGGGGTCGGCGGCGGCGGCTCGACCGGCACGGGCGGCGTAACCGATGCCTCTTGCACCGGTGGCGAGGTATCCGGCGGCGCCTGCGTCACCCGCGGCGCCGGAGGCTGCGGCGGCGCAGGGCTAGGCGGCACGGGTGCAGGGGGCGGCGGCGGCGCGGCGGTCGCGGTCGTCGCATCCGGCTGCGGCGGCGCTATGGGTGCGTCCGAGTTGCCGGGCGCCACCGAAGGCGACGGGCTCGGCGTCGCGGACTGCGTGGCGGGCTGCCGCTCCCCGCTCGGCGCATCGAACACCATCGCGACCTCGTCGGCTGGCGGGCTCTGCTCCGGGGGGCGTTCCGGCAGCACGATGATGAACGCCAGCAGCAGCACCAAGTGCAGCGCTGCCGAGCCGATCAGCATCGGCCGCAGCATCCGCCGCCGCGTCGTCCGCCGTATGCTCAGCCTCTGAAAACGGTCTGGCTGCGGAAGCGGCGGACTATGCACGCCGCAGCCCTCAGGCCACCAAGGGCGCCCGTTCCGCGCTGGCCCGCGCCCAAACGCTGGCCATGTCCTCGTCGAACAGCTCGGCCAACTTCTTCATCACCGTGCCGCCGAGTTCCTCTGCGTCGACGATCGTCACCGCGCGGCGGTAGTAGCGAGTGACGTCGTGGCCGATCCCGATCGCAATCAGCTCCACGAAGTCGCGGCTCTCGATCTCGCGGATCACCTCGCGCAGGTGGCGCTCCAGGTAGTTCCCCGGATTCACCGACAACGTGCTATCATCTACCGGCGCGCCATCGCTGATCACCATCAGGATTCGCCGCCTCTCTGGCCGGCTGGTCAGCCGCCGGTAGGCCCACAGGAGCGCCTCGCCGTCGATATTCTCCTTCAACAGCCCTTCTCGCAGCATCAGCCCGAGGTTCTTGCGCGCGCGCCGCCAGGGCGCGTCGGCCGGCTTATAGATGATGTGGCGCAGATCGTTGAGCCGTCCCGGGTTGCGCGGCTTTCCTTCCGCCACCCAGCGTTCGCGCGACTGACCGCCTTTCCAAGCCCGCGTCGTGAAACCGAGGATTTCAACCTTTACCGAGCAACGCTCCAGCGTGCGCGCCAGGATGTCGCCGCACATCGCCGCCACGGTGATCGGCCGGCCGCGCATCGACCCGCTGTTGTCGATCAGCAGCGTCACCACCGTGTCGCGGAATTCGGTCTCGCGTTCCCGCTTGTAGGACAGCGACAGCATCGGGTTGACCACGATGCGCGCCAGGCGCCCGGCGTCGAGCATGCCCTCCTCGAGGTCGAACTCCCACGCGCGCGTCTGCTGCGCCATCAGCCTACGCTGCAACCGGTTGGCGAGCTTGCTCACCACACCCTGCAGATGCTGCAACTGCTGGTCCAGTTGCTGGCGCAACCGTGTCAGCTCGTCCGGATCGCAGAGGTCGTCGGCGTGGACCTCCTCGTCGTTGGCCCGGCTGAAAGCGCGATAGGCGGCGCTGTCGTCGGTCGCCGGTCGGTCGCGGCGCTGCTGCGGGCCGCCGGGCTTCTCGTCGCCTTCGGCGGTGGCGCCTTCATCCTCCTCGGCGTCGACGCCTTCGTCCTCGGCCGCCTCGCCCTGCATTTGCTCGGCTTGCTGCCCCAGCGTGTTGTCCTCTTCGGACTGGCTCTCGCCCTGGCTGTCCTGGCTGTTGTCCTGGCTGCCGGCCTGCTCGCCG
>CAXTBW010000159.1:0-6018 GCA_964242925.1 uncultured Acetobacteraceae bacterium | reverse complement strand
TCTTGTCCGGCGCCGCCATGTCGCTGCAGCCGACCGTCTTGCCTTTCAGGTCGGCCAGCGTCTTGACGCCGCCGGTCTGCGTCGCGAACAGCCGCATGCAGCCGCCGTGGATCGCCGTGGTGATTTTGACGTCGAATCCCTGCTCCAGCGGCTTCAGCCAGCGCAACGCCATGCCGACCCCGGCGTCCGCCTTCCCGGTGCTGATCGCCTCAAGAAGTTGGTCGGTGCTGCCGCCGAAATTGATCAGCTCCACGTCCAGCCCGCGCTTGGCGAACAGGCCGTGCTTGTCCGCAACGGGGACACCGACGGTGCAGATCGCGTTCGCATTCCAAGTGAGCTTGAGCTTGGTGCCCGGCGTGGCGACCGGGCCGGGGCCCGTGTCAGCAACATGGCAAATCGGCAGGTTCGCCAGCAGGTCGGCGCCCTGCCGCGACGCCCGCAATGGCGCCATCGCGCCGAGCGGCAGCAGCGCCGCAGCGGCACCGGCTGCCCGAAGCGCGTCGCGGCGGCCGAGTCGTATCGGTTCATTCACGAGGTTCGTCCTTCTAGGAGGTGAGCGCCAAGCGGCCGGCGGCCATGAATGCGGCATCGGGCTGCGGCGTATGGATGCTTGCGCACAGCACGTCCCGCAGGTGCCGCTCCAGCGCGTGGCTGCGCGATAGCGCATGATTGCCGGCGAGTTTGACCGCCGTCTCGACCGCCTCGATCGCGTTCTCGGCGGCAACGGTCTTGATCAAGCCGCTCTCTTCGGGGGTGGGCGGGCGGCCGGCATCCGCATCGGCCGCTGCCGTCGCGATCAGCCGCCGGTTCACCGTCAGCAACGCCTCGATCCGCCCGACCGCTTCCTGCATGCGCGGCAAGGTCGCGAGCGACGCCCCCAAATTCGCCGGCGTGCGATGGCGGAGGAAGTCGACGATCCAGTCCCGCGCCGCTTCCGCCACGCCCGTGTAGAGCGCGGCAATCACGACCGAACTCCACGCCGCAGCATCCCCGTCGCGGCGCTTCCAACCCGCGGGCGCACGCAGATCGACCGCGTGATCGTAGGGAACGCGCACGTCCTCGAACACCACGTCGTGGCTTCCGGAACCGCGCAGCCCAAGCTGGTCCCACGTCTCCTCGATGCGCACGCCCGGGCTTCTGGCAGGGACGAGGAACATGCCCATCCGAGGCTCGCTTTCGTCCGTGCGGGCAAACACCAGCATCCACGTCAGCCCCGCCGCGCCGGTGCTATAGATCTTCCGCCCGGTGATCGCCCAACCCTCGCCGGCCCGGCGGGCCATGGTTTCCGGCAACCCGCCGCGCGCCGGCGTCCCGAGCGCCGGCTCCACCCGCAGCGCGTTGATCAACGAAGCGAACCGTCCCGCGCCACGGCCGATATGCGACTTGAGATGCTCCGCCCAGTCGGACTGGGCGGCGTTGCGCAGGTGAATGAGGTGCATTCCCAGGATCAGCCCGGTCGACGCGCAGCCTCGCCCAACGTCCCGCACCAGATCCGACACCCGGAGCAGTCCCGCATCCTCGCCACCGTCCTCGCGACGAGCCGTGATCGCCAACACCCGCTCGCGCTGCAGGATGTCCAGGCTTTCCCACGGGAACCCGCCGGACCGGTCGACCTCGGCGGCATGATCGGCGACATCCTGCACGAAGTCGTCGGATGCAGGCCGTTCCGCGAGGCTCATCCCATCCATAAGGCGTCTCCCCTGGCGGACGCGCGCAGCAGCGTGCTGGCGGCGCTTTGCAGTGGAGTGACGACCGGCTGGGGAGCGCTCAGCCGGCCGGTGGTGAAAAGATGCCGAACTGCTCGAGTGAGTTCATCCAGAGAGCGCCAGGCGCTCTCGTCCAACTCGTCCACCTTGATGTGGACCGCACGGAAGCGGAACCCCGTAGGGGTAGTGATCGCGGCGCCGACAAAGGCGCCATTTACTTCGACGATGTGGGACTGATGCATTTGCGACCTCTTGCCAAACTCAGGCTAGTCGAAGGCATCGCAGGTATTTACGGCGATGCCGGTTCAGTAAGCCGAGCCGCCGCGACAACACGCCATGACCGGCTTCCCGGCGAGGAATGCTTGGCGCTGTTTTACCTTCAAGGACTTGTGCATGACTGAATGCTGGTCAGCCGACCACGGCGCGTCAACACGCGCTTTCAATACGGCAGCAAAAAAGACGGATGCGTTTGCACCCGGGCAAGTTTGTAGCAGACGGCAGGCGCCCAACGGCCGTGAACCAGCAAATGCGTTTTCTGCCCGACGCCGCTTTCCACGCTGACCACCGCACGACAATGTCGTATCCAGGACAGCGGAGGTCGCACAACAGATAGCGCCGCCGTCCTCACCGCGTCATAGTCCGGCATCCAAAGCGGAGGCCCCCGATGTCCGACGCGCTGCCTAGCCTGCTCCTGCGGCGCAAGCCGGGCCACAGCCTGGAGCGGCCATTCTACACCGACGCGGATATCTTCCGCGCCGACCTCGACATCATCTTCCGCCGGCACTGGATCTTCGTCGGGCAGGAGCCGGACGTGCCGCAGCCCGGCGACGTCATGGCGCTGAGCGTCGGCGGCGCGCCGTTGCTGCTTCTGCGCGACGATGACGGCCAGGTGCGCGGGTTCCACAACGTCTGCCGACACCGCGGCGCGCAGCTGATGCCGGACGGCAAGGGCCAAGTCGGCAACCTCGTCTGCCGCTATCACACCTGGACCTACGCGCTGGACGGCCGGTTGCTGTTCGCCGACCACATGGGCGATGCGTTCGATGCGTCCTGCCTCGGGCTGAAGCCGGTCGCGTTGCGCAACGTGGCCGGGTTGCTGTTCGTGTGCCTGGCGGACGATCCGCCGGACGACATCGACGACATGGCGGCGGCGATGGCGCCCTACCTCGCGCCGCACGCGCTCGCCCACACGCGTATCGCGCGGCAGGTGGACCTGGTCGAGGAGGGCAACTGGAAGCTCACCATGGAGAACAACCGCGAGTGCTATCACTGCGCGGGCAACCACCCCGAGCTGACGGTGCCGCTGTTCGCCTACGGCTTCGGTTTCGCCCCGGGCGGGATGGACGAGGCCGAACTGGCGCAGGCCACGCGCTACGAGTCGCTCGTCGAGGAGTCGCACGCGAGGTGGGAGCAGGCGGGCCTGCCCTCCCGCCGCCTCGAGCACCTGACCGGCCGCGCCACCGGGTTCCGCACC
Organism: uncultured Acetobacteraceae bacterium; assembly: GCA_964242925.1. Classification (GTDB taxonomy): domain Bacteria; phylum Pseudomonadota; class Alphaproteobacteria; order Acetobacterales; family Acetobacteraceae; genus LMUY01. Next base: position 2,838 of record CAXTBW010000159.1, on the reverse strand, counting down.
GAGCGGCTGCCGCTGGACCAGGCGGGGGAGAGCCACACCGTCGACACGCGCGCGGCGTGCCGGCGCCCGCTCGGCGGCCTGACCGATCGCAAGCTGGGCGGGCTGAGTTTCTGGACCCAGCCGAACGCCTGGCATCACTTCATGGGCGACCACGCGGTCACGTTCTGCGTGCTGCCGCTGGCGCCGGAGCGCACGCTGCTGCGCACCACCTGGCTGGTGCACGAGGACGCAATAGAAGGTGTGGACTACGACCCCGCCAACCTCGCCGCCGTGTGGGAAGCGACGAACCGGCAGGACGCGGACCTGGTCGGGATCGCCCAGGCCGGCGTGCGCAGCCCAGCCTACGAGCCCGGGCCGTACTCGCCGTACACCGAGGGCCTCGTCGAGCAGTTCTGCCAGTGGTATGTGGAGCGCATGACCGCCGGGCTGCGCGGGTGAGCGAGACGCTGCCGCCGCTGTGGCACCCGGCGGCTCTGCCGCCGCCTTGGGATACGGCAAGCGACGACAGCTTGGTCTGCGTCGCGGTGCGGCGGGAGACGCATGACGTGGCCACCTTCGTGTTCGCCGCGCCCGAGCCGCGGCTGTTCCGCTTCCTGCCCGGCCAGTTCATGACCTTGTCGCTGGATCCGGCTGGCGTGCAGCGCTGCTACACCATCGCCTCGCCCCCGACCCGGCCGTGGCGCATCGAGGTCACCTCCAAGCGCGTGCCCGGCGGCCCCGGCAGCTCCTGGCTGCACGACGCGATGAGGCCAGGCCTACGCGTATCCGCCAGCGGGCCGATGGGCGAGTTCTGCCTCATGCCGCGCCCGGGCGGGCGATACCTGTTCCTGTCCGCCGGCGCCGGCATCACGCCGCTGATGAGCATGGCGCGCACCGCGCACGATCTGGGCAACGACGCCGACATGCTGTTCGTCCACAGCGCGCGCAGCCCGGCGGACATCATCTTCGGCGCCGAGCTGGACGCGATGTCCCACCGCCCGGGCTTCCGCCGCGCCACCATCGTGGAGGCGGACGGGACTGGATGGGACGGGCTGCGCGGCCGCCTCTCTCCGCCGATGCTGGCAGCGTTGGCGCCGGACCTGCTGACGCGCGAAGTCTATTGCTGCGGCCCGGCGCCCTACATGGCGGCCGTGCGCGCCATGCTGGACGCGGCCGGGTTCGACCGCGCGCGCTATCACGAGGAGAGCTTCGCCTTCGCCACGCCAGAACCGGAACCGTCGCCGGTGATCGTGGACCGGGCGGGTTTCACCATCAGGTTCGCCCGGCTGGGCCAGACGGTGCAGTGCCCGGCCGGCAGCACCGTGCTGACTGCCGCGCGTATGGCGGGCCTACGCCTCCCTTCGGCCTGCAACAAGGGCGTGTGCGGCACCTGCAAGAGCCGCGTCGTCTCCGGCACGGTGGAGTTGCGGCACGGCGGCGGCATCCGGCAGCGCGAGATCGACGAGGGCTTCACCCTGCTCTGCTGCGCCCGCCCAACCGCCGACCTGGTCGTGGACCGCTGACGATGGACCTGGCGGCGCTGCACCGGTTCGCCTTCCTGACCCTGCCCAACTACTCGATGATCGCCTGCGCCAACGCCATCGAGGGCCTGCGCATGGCCAACCGTCTGGCCGGGGCGCCGAGCTACACCTGGCAGTTGACGACACCGGACGGCGCGCCCGCGGTGGCGAGCAACGGCTTGACGCTGGCGCCCACCGTAGCGTTGGCGGAGATGGCGCCGCCCGACCTGCTGCTGGCCTGCGGCGGTGTCGAGGTGCGCGAGGCGGTGGACCGCCAGGTGACCGCCGGGTTGCGCCGCGCGGCGCGGCAGGGCGTGGCGCTGGGCGGGTTGTGCACGGGCGCTTTCGCGTTGGCCGAGGCCGGGCTGCTGCGTGGCCGGCGCTGCGCCATCCACTGGGAGGATTTGGCCGCGGTCGCCGAGGAGTTCCCCGACATCGCGTTCACCAGCGACCTCTACGCGATCGACCGCGACCGGGTGACCTGCACCGGCGGCGTCGCCCCGCTCAGCCTGGTGCTGGCGATGGTGGAGGCGCGGCTTGGCCCGGCGTTGGCCGGCGCGGTGGCGGCGCAGTTCCTGCTGGACCGCGTGCGACCCGGCACGGAACCGCAGCGCGCCCGGGTGGAACTACGGGGCCGGCTCGGCCAGGCGGTGCGGCTGATGGAAGACGCGTTGCCGGCGGCCGAGGTGGCGCGCGCGGTCGGCGTCTCGCCGCGTCACCTGGCGCGGCTGTTCCGCAGCCAACTCGGCGATACGCCCGCAGCCTACGCCACCGGGTTGCGGATGGACCGCGCCCGCGTGCTGCTGCGCGAGACGGCGATGCCGGTGACCGAGGTCGCCAGCGCCTGCGGCTACGCCACCCATTCCCGCTTCAGCGCCGCCTATCGCGGACGCTTCGGCGCCACACCCAGCGACGAGCGGCGGTCCGCCCGCGCGCTCGGCAGGAGGACGCAGCATGGCTCCCACTCCGACTAGCCGCGACCCGTTGCTGCAGCCCTACGCGCTGCGCCACCTGACGCTGCGCAACCGGCTGATGAGCACCTCGCACGAGCCGTACTACTCCGAGGACGGCATGCCGAAGGACCGCTACCGCCTCTACCACCGGGAAAAGGCGCGCGGCGGCATCGCGTTGACCATGATCGGCGGCTCGGCCGTGGTGTCGCCCGACAGCCCGCCGGTGTTCGGCAATTTGCTGGCCTACAAGGACGAGATCGTGCCGTGGCTGCGCCGCCTGGCGGACGACTGCCACGACGAGGGCGCGGCGGTGATGATCCAGCTCACCCATCTCGGCCGCCGCACCGCCTGGAACAAGGCGGACTGGCTGCCGATCCTGGCGCCGT
>CAXTBW010000158.1:0-6261 GCA_964242925.1 uncultured Acetobacteraceae bacterium | reverse complement strand
GGCGCGCGCAGCCCGGCGGCGACGATCTGCTCCAGCGCAGCCGCGTCGGGCGCCGGGTCGCGCAACTCGCCGGTGGACGCGCGGGACAGCAGCATCGCCATCGCCTCGCTCTGGCCGGGCAGAACCATTCCATCCATCACGCGCACTCCTTCATTGGGCCGCCATCGACATCGCCGCGATCGGCGGCGCCACGCCGTCGGGCAGGGGGCTGCGATACGGCACGGCCCGCGTGCGCGCCGCCAGGTCGGCCTTCGCGCGCGCGATCAGGTCCGGGTCCTGCACCGCCGCCACCGCCGTCGCCGCCATCACCTTGGCCACGAACGCCAGGCCCTTGTGCGCCGCCGGGCTCTTGCCCTGCGCGGTCAGCTGCCACGAATGGCCCGGCGTCCCGATCGCGTAGGTCGCCGCGTGCGCCTGCACCGTCGGCACCACCCAGCTCACGTCGCCCACGTCGGTCGAGCCGATCATCGGCACGCGCCGCGTGTCCCGCGGCACGATCGCGTCGTGCAGCGGCGTGCCCGCCTTGGGCGCCACCCCGACCCGGCGGTACGCCGTCTCCAAATCCGCCGGGGACAGCGTGTCCTGGATGGCGAACGCGAACGCCTTGTCCCCATCGTCCCACTCGGGCGCGCCGAGCCGCACCATCGCGTCCTGCATCGCCTGCTCCAGCGGCGGGTTCGGCTGCAGGTTCGCCACCGCGGACAGCACGTGGATGTCCAGCTCCGTCTCCGTCATCAGCGCCGCGCCGCGCGCCACGTTCTTCACCCGCTCCAGCAGCGCCAGCATGGTCGGCAGCTCGATCGCGCGGACCGAGTAGCGCACCCGCGCCTTCGCCTGCACCACGTTGGGCGCGATGCCGCCGCCGTCGATCATCGCGTAGTGGATGCGCGCGTCGGACGGCATGTGCTCGCGCAGGTAGTTCACCCCCACGTTGGTCAGCTCCACCGCGTCCAGCGCGGAGCGGCCCAGATGCGGCGCCGCGGCGGCGTGAGAGGCGCGGCCGCGGAAGGCGAAGTCGATCCGCGTGTTGGACAGCGAGACGGCGTCCGCCACCTCGTTGAACGCGTTCGGGTGCCAGGTGATGGCGACGTCCACGTCCTTGAACGCGCCGTCGCGCACCATGAACGCCTTCGCGGCGCCGCCCTCCTCGGCCGGGCAGCCGTAGTAGCGCACGCGGCCCGGCGTGCCCGTCGCCGCCAGCCAATCCTTCAGCGCGGTGGCGGCCAGCATCGCGGCGGAGCCCAACAGGTTGTGGCCGCAGCCATGGCCGTTGCCGTTGCCCGGCAGCGGGCGGTGCTCGGCGATCCCTGCCTCCTGGCTCAACCCGGGCAGCGCGTCGTACTCGCCCAGGATGGCGATCACCGGGCCGCCGGCGCCGGCCTCGCCCGTCACCGCGGTGGGGATGCCGGCGACGTGCTCGGTGACGGCGAAGCCCTGGCGGCGCAGTTCGGCGGTGTGCTCGGCGACGGAGCGGTGCTCGGTGTAGCACGTCTCCGGCATGCCCCAGACGCGGTCGGCCAGCGCGTTGAACTCGGCGCGCTTGGCGTCGACCAGGTCCCAGATCTGTTCGGTGTTCTGCATGTCGTCCTCCAGACGCCGGAGCCTAGCGCGAATCGCGGCCGGGTGCAGTCCCGCTCAGGCCGCCATCCGCTCCGGGGCGCTGCGCAGCGCGGCGAGCAGGAAGGCGGCGGCCTGGTCCATCGACCGCGCCGCCTCCGGCACCGGGAACAGCTGCCAGACATGCGGCACCACCGGCCAAGTCGCCACCGTCACGGCGGCGCCAGCGGCCCGGGCGCGCTCGGCCAGGCGACGGCTGTCGTCCAGCAGAACCTCGTAGCTGCCGACGTGGATCAGGATCGGCGGCAGCCCAGTCAGGTCGCCATACAGCGGCGAGGCGAGCGGGTTGCGGGCGTCGGCGCCGGCGAGGTACGGCGCGGCGGCCTGCTCGATGCCCTCGCCGGGGAACATCGCGTCGCGCCTTGCATTGCTGCGCAGGGTGTCGCCGGTGCCGGCCAGGTCGGTCCAGGGGGAGAACAGGACGGCGCCGGCCGGCAACGCGTCCCCGGCGTCGCGCAACGACAGCAGCAGCGCCAAGGTCAGCCCCCCGCCCGCCGAGTCGCCGCCGACCACGATCTGGCCGGGCGGGATGCCGGACGCCAGCAGCCCGCGATAGGCGGCTACGGCGTCGTCCACCGCGGCGGGGAAGGGGTGCTCCGGCGCAAGGCGGTAATCGGGCGCGAACACGTCCAGCCCGCGCCGGGCGAAGCCGCCGGTGATGGGCCGGTGCGTCTGTGGCGAACACGCGAAGTAGCCGCCGCCGTGCAGATAAAGCAGCGTCCCGGACTCTGTTTTCCGGCCCTCGCGTCGCAGCCACTCGCCGGCCACGCCGCCGACGTGGTCGCTGGTCGCGATCAGGCCTGGCGGGACTTTATGCTTGATCCCGCTCAGGGTCTTGCGGGCTTCCAGCACATCCATCTGCGCGTGCATCTTGCGTTTGACGCGCAGCTTCAGGAAGAGAACGAGCAGATGCGCCTGTAGACTTGCCATGCGTTGGACCTCGGGTGGGGCGACAACCGCCACCCTACCGCCAACGTCACCGCGGCCAAGCGCACAACGTCGCGTGCGAGCGCTGGCGGCCGATCGTCAGTCCCTGTTGACGGGCCGCACGCCCTGGTCGGCGTCGTATCGCCCGTCCTCGTTCCGGTCCCCCCACCAGCCGGCGAACGCGCCATAGGTGGTCAACAGGAACGCGGCCGCCACGGTGAACTCAAGGCCAAGCTGGACTTTTTGCCAGTCCATCAGATGCAACAGAGCGCCCATCTATGCCTCCCGGGTTGATCCGCCGACATCATGTCGCGACTCCGGGCTGAAATGAAAGGAAATATTTGCGTTGCGCGGAACTTTCGCCGGGAGCTTCCTGCCGCCTGCGCCGGCTTAGGACCTGCTTAACCGAACCCGCCGATGATGCCTCCCAGAGACAGATGCGACAGGGCCTGCATGCCCGGTCCATGTCAGTGGGTGTAGGTTTAGATGGCCGACATTACAGTCCAAGGCGGCGCGCCGAACCAGATCCTCCATTTCTCCACCAGCGCGTCGTCCGCCCTGGCTCTGGCGATTGCCGCCGCCAGCAAGGCGAACGCGACGATGATCGGCATGGCGGGGGCCACGACCGTTTTGGGCGCCGGCGCCACGATCGTGGATTACGCGAGCGGCCCGGCCACCGTCACGGCAACTGGAGCCAGCGCGAGCGTCATCGCCGGCAGCTTCGGGCTGACGTTCTTCAACGCGCCGGGCAGCACGGTGGTGGTCGCGGCGGCAGGGGGCGACAATGTCGTCGGCCTGGCATCTGGCTCGCAGTACCAGGTCGCAACGGGCGCTGGGAACGACCTGATGTTCGCCAACGGGTCCGGAACCGTCGATGTGGGCGCCGGGTCCAACACGGTGGAGGCGAACGGCGGCGGCAACGTGGTGTTCGCAGCGGGAACGAACGACCTGGTCGCCCTGGGCGCGGGGGCCGGAACGGTCGGCGAGTCCGGTACGCACGCCACGATCTTCGCCGGGTCAGGCGCGGATGTGATCGCCGATGGCGGCGCCAACAACACGGTGACCGGCGGCACGGGTCCGCTGACCATCTACGGCGGCTCGAACGGGCTATACACCCTGTCGACATCCACCAGCACCGTTGTCGCGAGCGAAGCGGCCGATGGGTCCGACACCATCGTCGGCTCCGCGGCCGGCGCCGAGACGGTGTACGGCGGCACCAGCGACCTGGTGTTCGCCAACGGCTCCAACCTGACGTTCGTGGCGGAGGGCGGCCGCTCCACAATCGATGGCGGCGCCGGCCACGACACCATCTTTGCCGGCGACGGCAGCAACGTCAGTTATGTCGGGGCTGCCGGGACCGGCGTGCTGGTCGCAGGGGCGGGCGACGAGACGCTGAGCGGCGCTGGGTCCAATGCGGGTCTTGGCTTCATCGCGGGGTCGGGCAACGAATCGCTGGTCGGCGGCGCTGGGAACGACACGATGTTCGCAGGCGCGGGAAACAGCACGCTCACGGGTGGCGGGGGCGTCAACGTCGTCGCGTTCGTCAACGGCCAGGCTGGCGGCGCCGAGACGATCACGGACTTCAAGGGCGGGGACGCGTTGGCGCTGATCGGCTACGGCGGGAACGCGGTGGCCAATGCGCTCGCCACGGCGACGCCCACCGTCGTCGCCGGCGCGGCCAGCACGACCATCACGCTGGCCGACAACACGAAGGTGACGTTCAACGGCGTGAGCTCGCTGAAGCCCGGCCAGGTGGCTGGCTTCTAGCGCCGCGAACCGAGGCCAAGCGCGAGGGAAACACGTCGCCGCCAGTGCGCCGGCGGAGGCGCGACCTGCGGGGGCGAGCCGGCATTCGTCGCAGGGGCCGCCGGAGGAGCGAAGCGATGGGCGACATGTTGCCAGAGATCGATTTCGCACCCGGTGAACGACGCGGTGGAGACCTTGGCCGGGGGATGGGCGACGATGACGCCGGCAAGCTCGACGCAGGGCTCGTCCGTCGCGTGGGGACAGTTGCCGTGGTCGTTGGCCTCCATCGTCGCCAGGTCGGGGTTGGATACGCATTGCAGCCGCACGCCGCCTGCGTCGGCTTCGACAGGTTGCAACAGGGACCATGAAACGAGCCAAATGGAAGGCCCCGGGTCCAAATAGAGCGAGTTCAGGTTCTTTGTCGTCGTGGTGCGACCCTCGATCCGTAATGCGGCATTGGATTTCCGCATGTTGAACACCAGGCCGACAACGGCTGCGCCAGGCGGCAAGGGAAGTTCGACGATGGCGCCTGGGCGCATCTCGATGACTTCCGCGGAGACGATCGAAGTCGTCCTTTGCCGGGACGCGAGGCTATGCGACCCGGCGACGGACATCGGAATGTAGCCGAGGCGGCTGACCTCCGCTTCCCCCCGCCGCGACCGCAGCATCGGTAGCGCGGTGAAGAGAGCCTCGCCAAGCTGGTCGCCGAGGAGTCGCGCGCATCGCTTATCGATATGCCGGGGATCGGCGAAGAACGATCTGACGTCATGCGAGGCGAGTTCGGCCATCGCCTCCGCGAGGCAGTAGCCATCGAAGTAGGGGACGGCGTATTTCTGGCAGAGATCCAAGTATGTTCGACGGACCTTGAACGACATCGCGTTGGATTTCGCGTAGGACATGCCTTCCGGCATCAGCAGAAACACCGGAACGAAGTCCAACCGTGCGGCGACTTGGATGATGTGCTCGAACACCAGCTTGGCTGTGGCCACATCGTAAGCGCCTTCATACAGCGCGGCTTGTTCGTTGATGCCGAGATCGAAGACGACCGCGTCGCACTTAGCGAGCTCCTCGTCGACAATGCGATATGGAACCATTGTCGGATGGCTCGAACCCAACGAGAGGTTGCACTCGATGCTGAACCGCGGATCCATCCGAAGAGAGGCCGTGTAGCCGCCGGTCATGAGCGAGTTGGACGTTCCCAGAATGCCGATCTGGACGATGCGGACGTCGAGATCGTCCGGCCGGGCGGCCTCCAAGCCGCGCACGAACCTCGAGAGCCGAAAGTCTCGCTCCTTCGCGTAGGCTTCAACCTGGGAAAGGTGAAAGTAAGTCGTCCCAGGCAGCTTTAGCCGGACATATCGGACAGTCAGGCTGCCGGACAGCGGCAGTATGAACGGCAGCCCGTCGCCGGATGCGCCGAATGCGGCGTATCCCTTGTGCAAATCCATCCAGGTCGTTCGATCGGACGAAACCGAGACCTCGATGTGATGGGCGCGCTCCCTCGCCGCAGCCCGGCGGTTGTGCAGGACGATTATCTCCAGGGGATATTCCCACTGCAGATCCACCTCCCACCACGGGTCGGGTTCGATGTCGGTGTGAAACGCGAAGTCGTCCGGCAAGGCGCCCGAAACAGCGCCTGACGCGTCGTCCGGCTTGGACCATGCAGAATGGCTGCTCTGCTGAGCGGGGCAGTGTTCCGCAACGTTGACGAGGTTTCGTTCAGTGACAAAGGCTTTGAGTGCGTCGAAAACGCTCGGCAACATAGGGGCGCAATTCCGGTTCAACGAACCTCCTATGCCACGACCACCGCAGGCGCGCCACGCAGTGCAGGCCAGACCCAGGGCGCATCGACGAGTTGCCAAGCCTCGGTGCAGCGACGCAGACCGATGGCTGGATGGCGGCCTGAAGGCGGGCGATGGTGGAGTTGAGGGGAATCGAACCCCTGACCTCCTCATTGCGAACGAGGCGCTC
>CAXTBW010000157.1:1506-6312 GCA_964242925.1 uncultured Acetobacteraceae bacterium | reverse complement strand
GACATGCTGCTCAGACGCCGGACGGCGGGGCGGCGCCCGGCGGGATGAACGCCGGCGCGGCAAGGTGCGGTTCGGCCGCAGCCGGCGGGATGAACGCCGGGGCCGCGATCGCGTGCTCCACCGGCGGCGTCTCGACCACAGGCGTTTCGATAGCGGTCGGAACCGCTTCAGGAGGCGTCGTCACCACCGGGGGCGGCGTGCGCATCGGGTCTTCGGTGAACGCCTTGCGCAACGAGCCGTCGCTGTCCACGGCGCGCGCGATGGTGCCGCGGATGTCCAGGCTGCGGATTTCGCGGAACTGGTCGCGCACGTCGCCCAGATCGGCCTCTCGCACCATCTCGTCCACGTGGCCCTGGAACTCGGACGCCATGCGCCGCGCCTTCTTTATCGCTCCGCTGATGTATTTGAGGGCGATCGGCATGTCCTTCGGCCCGATCAGGACCAGCGCGACCACGCCGATCAGGGCAATCTCGGACCAGGCAAAATCGAACATCTCAGACCCACTCCTGCGGGGCGTCTAGCACGTCATTCCTGAGGTGGGAAATCGTCTGCTCCCGTCAAAGGGCTTTCATCCGCCGGCGCCTCGTTCAGCGGGACCGGGACCACCGGCGGCGGCTCCACGAGCAGGTCCTCCCGCCGCGGCAGGTCCCGCAGGTCGCGCAGCCCGAACTGCGCCAGGAAGGCGACGGTGGTGCCCCACAGCGTCGGCCGGCCTGGCACCTCGCGCCGTCCGCCGGCGGCGATCAAACCACTCTCCAGCAGAGCCTCCATGGTCTGCTGCGACAGGCTGGCGCCCCGCATCTCCTCGATCTCGGGCCGCGTGACGGGCTGGTGGTAGGCGATGATGGCCAGCGTCTCCATCGCGGCGCGCGGCAGGCGGCGGGGTTGCGGCACCACCTGGCGCAACGTCGGCGCCAGGTCCGGCGCGGTGCGGAACTGCCAGCCGCCCGCCACCTCCACCAGCGTCACGCCGCGGTCGGCGCATTGTTCCCGCAGCCTCGCCAGCACGGCGATGGCGTCGGCCTCGGGCGGCAGCAACTGCTGCAGCGCCCGCGCGGACACCGGCTCCGCGCTGGCGAACACCAGCGCCTCGGCCAGGCGGAGCTGGTCATCCATGCTGCGCCATCCCCGCCAGCATGATCGGGCCGAACGCCTGGTCCTGCCGCAAGCGCAGCCGTCCGTCGCGCGCCAGCTCCAGCCCGGCCAGCAGCGTGGCGGCAGTGGCGGCGCGGCGGGCCAGCGGGTCGGCGGTCAAGGGCGGCAGGAACCGCTCCAGCACCGTCCACTCCGGAACATGGCCCACCATCGCGTTCAGCCGCCCGAGCGCGTCGGCCACGCTCCATACGGGCGCGCCGGCGGGCCGGTACTGGTGCCGCCCGGCGGCCCGGCGGCGCCCGGCCACATACGCCCGCAGCAGCGACGCCGTGTCCGCGGCCAAACCGGAGCGGTCCAGCTCGGTGAAGCTCTCCGCCTCGCCGCGGCCCCAGACGTCGCGGCCCAGCGCCGGCCGGTCGGCCAGCCAGTGCGAGGCGGCCCGGATGCGCTGCAGCTCCAGCAGGCGCGCGGCCAGCACCTCGGCCGCCTCGAGCGCCTCCTCCGCCTCGGGTTCGTCCGGCAGCAGCAGGCGGGATTTCAGCCAGGTCAGCCACGCCGCCATCACCAGCCAGTCCGCCGCCAGCTCCAGCCGGACGCGCCGCGCGCCCTCCACCGCCGCCAGGAACTGCTCCACCAGGCGCACGATGGAGATCTTCGCCAGGTCCACCTTCTGCGCCCGCGCGAGGGTCAGCAACAGGTCCAGCGGGCCTTCGAATCCGTCCAGGTGGAGGGCGAGCTGGGCGTCGGACGTCTCAGACATCGTAGCCGGCCAGATGCAGCACCAGCTCGGTCGCGCGCGGGATGACGGTGGTCAGCGCCGCGCCGACCGGGTCGAAGTCGATGCCGAACTCGCGCAGCGCGGCGGGCAGCAGGAACACGCCCAGCAGCACGACGGCGATGCCCGCCCGCTCCATCCTCGCCCAGCGCATGGCGAGTCGGAGGGGCAGCACGCCGACGACGATGCGGCCGCCATCCAGCGGCGGGATCGGCAGCAGGTTGAACAGGCCGAGCGCCAGGTTGGTCAGGATCGACATGTAGAGGAAGTTGATCGCCAGCAGGCTGCCGGCGCCGTGCCAGGCGTCGACGACGTGCAGCAGCAGCGCCGCCAGCCAGGCGAGCAGGAAGTTCATCGCCGGGCCGGCGGCGGCCACCAGCGCCATGTCCTGCCGCGGGTGCTTGAAGCGGTAGGCGTTGACCGGGACCGGCTTGGCCCAGCCGAACATGAACGCGACGTGGTGAATGGTCACCAGCTGCGAGATCAACAGGAAGCCCGGCAGCAGGATGGTGCCGACCCGGTCGACATGGCGCAGCGGGTTGAGCGACAGCCGGCCGGCCAGCTTCGCCGTGTCGTCGCCGAGGCCCCACGCGGCGAAGCCGTGCGCGGCCTCGTGCAGGGTGATGGCCAGGATCGCCGCGGCAACGGTCAGGATCAGGTCGGACCAAGGAATGGAGCTCACAGCAGCCGCTCCCGCTCCGCCAGCAGGGCGGACGGGTCGAGCGCCTGGCGAGACGTCTCGGCCAGGAACAGCCCGGTGCGCATCCGCATCAGCGCGGCATCGGTCGCGTCCGGGCAGGCGGCGAGCAGGTCCGCGGTGTCGGCCAGCTGGCCGGAGCAGTGCATGGCGAGGTCGCAACCGGCGGCCAGGGCGGCCAGGGCGCGCTCGGCGGGGCTGCCGGACAGCGCGCCCATGGCCAGGTCGTCGCTGACCAGCACGCCGTTGAAGCCGATCCGCCGCCGGATCACGTCCTGGATGACGGTGGGGGACTGCGTGGCCGGGTTCGCCGGGTCGATGTCGGCATAAACGATGTGGGCGGTCATCATCCACGGCAGATGGGCGCAGCGGACGAACGGCGCCAGGTCGTCGTCATCCGCGCCGTCCAGCCGGGGCAGCGCCGCGTGGCTGTCGGCGGTGGCGCGGCCGTGGCCTGGGCAGTGCTTGCCGACCGGCTGCACGCCCGCCGCAAGCAGCCCGGCGGCGGCGGCGGCGGACATCTCGCCCACGACGGCGCCGTCGGCGGCGTAGGCGCGGTCGCCGATCACCGCATCGGCGCCGGGCACGGCGCGGTCCAGCACGGGGGCGCAGACCACGCCCAAACCCGCCGCCGCCGCTTCCAGCCCGATGAGAGCACCCGTCAGCCAGGCGGCGCGCAGCCCGGCGGGTCCGTCCGCGGCGTGCAACGCGCCCAATTGCCCGGCGGACGGGTGCGCCAGCCAGTGCGGCGGGCGCAACCGGGCGACGCGGCCACCCTCCTGGTCCACCATGACGACGGCCAGCGGCGGCAGCACGCGGGCGAGGTGGGCGGTGAGCGCCGCCAGCTGCGCCGGGTCGGCGACATTGCGCGCGAACAGGATAACCCCAGCGGGACGGTGTTCGCGGAACAGCGCCGCCTCGTCCGCAGACAGGCTCGCGCCGCCAATCCCGATGATGGCGGCCTTCATGGCCGGCGGCGCAGGCCTTGCAGCATCAGCGGGCTGCCCGGGTCGCGCCAGAATAGCAGGGCGACCAGCGCCAGCCCGCCATGCAGCAGCACGGCGCCGGCCACGACGTGCGCCATGGACCAGATCAGGCCCGGCGCCGCCGCCATCGCAGCCATGCTCGCCAGATAGCCAGCCGCGAGCAAGGGGGGCGTGGAGTAGCGCAGCCGCCACTGCACCGCTGCGGCCGCGCCGGCGACGAACGCGAGTTTCAGCAGCGCCATCATCCGCAGCAGCTGCGTCAGCTCCGGTCCGGCCTGCGCCACCGCCCTCGCCGCGTCGGCGTTGGGGGTCGCGAGATAGCCCGCCGCCGCCGCCAGCAGCAGCACGGCCGCGAGGACACGGCGCATTGACAGCGTTCGGGCGATGCGTGGCAGGGCGAGCGCGTGGGTGGTCTGGCTCATGCGCCGAACCTGCCCGCGTCCGGCGGCAAAGGGAAGTGTTGGAACGCCAGCGCCTTCCGGGCGTCTTGCCCTGTGCAAGGGGAGAGTGACGGATGGGCGATCGAACACCGGGTATCGTCGCGTCGGCGCTGATCGCCGCAGGCAGCGTGCTGGGCGCTGGATTGGTGGGGAGCCAGGCCGGGCCGCAGCAGCCGCGCGCCGGGTTGTGGTATGCGCGGCTCCGCAAGCCGCCGTTCACGCCACCGGGGCCCGCGATAGGCGCGGTTTGGATGGTGCTGTACGGGCTGATCGGGTTTGGCGGCTATCGGCTGCTGCGCGCGCCGCACGGGGCGCACCGGACGACGGCGTTGTCGGGCTGGGCCGGGACGGTCGGCGGCATCGCGCTGTTCCCGTGGCTGTTCTTCGGCAAGCGGGACTTGGTGAGCAGCGGCGCCGTCACGGTTGGCATGCTGGCTGCTTCCAGCACGGCGGTGGCGGCGTCGTCCGGGCTGGACCGGCCAGCGGCGCTGTCGCTCAGCCCGGCGGTGGCGTGGGTGGCTTTCGCACTGCTGCTGAACGAGGAGCTGTGGCGGCGTAATTAGGGTCGCAACGTGCAAAGCTGTCATGCCCGGGCTTGACCCGGGCGCCCACGGCGTCTCCGCAGCGGCGTCTCTACCGGGCTTGGTTTCGCTGCCGCCGTAATCTGCCTGCCGGTCGCGTGGGCGCGGCGTGGGCGCCCGGGTCAAGCCCGGGCATGACGGATTGGGTGGCATCGACCCGCTTAGCCCGGGTCGGCGGCCACCTGCTCGGCGAAATGGCACGACACCAGCCGGCCTTCCACGGGGCGCGAGG
>CAXTBW010000157.1:0-1406 GCA_964242925.1 uncultured Acetobacteraceae bacterium | reverse complement strand
GCCACCTGCTCGGCGAAATGGCACGACACCAGCCGGCCTTCCACGGGGCGCGAGGCGGGCCGCTCCGCCACGCAGCGTTCCGCGGCGTACGGGCAACGGCTGGCGAAGGCGCAGCCTACGGGCGGGTCCACCGGGGACGGCAGCTCGCCCTGCACGGGGACCATCGCGCGGCGGCGCGCCGGGTTCACGAAGGGCGTGGCGGACAGCAGCATCCTCGTGTAGGGGTGCAGCGGCCGGTCCAGCACGGCGGCGCGCGAGCCCTGCTCCGCCGGGCGGCCGCAATACATCACCAGCACGTCCTGCGCCATGTGCCGCACGACGGAGATGTCGTGGCTGATGAACAGGTAGGCGATGCCTAACTCGTCCTGCAGGTCGCGCATCAGGTTCAGCACCTGGGCCTGGATCGACACGTCCAGCGCGCTGACCGGTTCGTCCGCCGTCACCACGGCGGGGCGCAGCATCAACGCGCGGGCGATCGCGATGCGCTGGCGCTGGCCGCCGCTGAACATGTGCGGGTAGCGGTCGTACGCCTCCGGGCGCAGGCCCACGCGGTCCAGCATCGCCCGCGCCTGCGCCACCCGCTCGCGCCGGTTGCCGCGGTTGTTGATGGTCAGCGGCTCCACCAGCGTGTCGCCGACGGTGCGCCGCGGGTTGAGCGAGCCGAACGGGTTCTGGAACACCATCTGGTTCTGCAGCTGCAACGCCCGGTCGGCCCCGGCCGGTTTGCCGGCGATGCTGATGACGCCCGTGGTCGGCGGTTCCATCAGGGCGCAGAGCCGGGCCAGGGTGGACTTGCCGCAGCCGGATTCGCCCACCACGGCCAGGGTTCGGCCGGCTTCCAGCGCGAAGCTGACGCCGTCCACCGCCTTCAGCGTCTTGCCGCCGGTCACGCTGTAGTGGCGGGTGACTTCATCGGCCGCCAGCACGCTCATTCGTGCCACCCGATCGGCTGGCCGGCGTCGTCCAGCGGGAAGTGGCACCGCACTTTCGCCTTGAGGACAGGCCTAAGCTCGGGCCGCTCGAAGTTGCAGCGCAGCGTGCGGTAGCGGCAGCGCGGCGCGAAGAGGCAGCCGCCGGGCCGATCGTCGATGCCGGGCACCACGCCGGGGATGGTCGGCAGGCGCGGCTGGCCCTCGGCGCGCTCGGGCAGCGCGTCGAGCAGCGCCGCGGTGTAGGGGTGGCGCGGGTGCGCGAACAATGCGTCGGCGGGCTGCTCCTCCATCACCTGGCCGGCGTACATGACCTGCACGCGGGTCGCGGTTTGCGCCACCACGCCCATGTCGTGGGTGATCAGCACCAGGCCCATGCCGCGGTCGCGCTGCAGGCCGACCAGCAGGTCCAGCACGCCCTTCTGCACCGTCACGTCGAGCGCGGTGGTCGGCTCGTCGGCGATCAGCAGCGCCGGG
>CAXTBW010000156.1:0-6418 GCA_964242925.1 uncultured Acetobacteraceae bacterium | reverse complement strand
CCGTTCGGGCGGTAGGGGTCGAAGAACACCACGCGGAAGCCGAGCGCCTTGGCCCGCAGCGCCACCGCCCCGCCGATGCGGCCCAGGCCCAGGATGCCGAACGTCTGCACGCCGAAGCGGCGGATCGCCGGGTCGCGGATGACGCTCCAATCGCCGACGGCGGCCTGCCGCTCGTGATGGTGGATCAGGCCGCGGGACAGTGCGACGGCCAGGGCGATGGCGTGGTCGGCGACCTCCGTGGTGCCGTAATCCGGCACGTTGCACACCAGCACGCCATGCCGAGCGGCAGCGGCGCGGTCGATGCGGTCGTAGCCGACGCCCATGCGCACCACGGCGCGCAGCTTGGGAAAACGGGCGAACTCGGTCTCGCCGAGCCAATGGCGGAACACCATCAGCCCGTCGGCGGCCTGGCACTCGGCGTCCGTCAGGTCGGCCAGCGAGTCGGTGTCGCCCATCACCACGGTGGTGTCCGGTCCGTAGATGCGGCGCTCCTCGACGTCGTCCGGGTACATCCGCTCCGGATACAGCACCGTCGGCAATTTGGTTCTCCCTTGGTTTGCGCGCGATCCTGCGGGGCTGGCGGGGCTGGCGCAACCCGGCGCGGGCAGGCAGGGTGCCGCCACCGGATTCGGAAGGGAAGTGAAATGAACGGCGCGGAAAGCCTGGTGCATACGTTGCTCGCGTGCGGGGTGGACACCTGCTTCGCCAACCCCGGCACGTCGGAGATGCACTTCGTGGCCGCGCTGGACCGGGTGCCCGGCATGCGTTGCGTGCTCGGCCTGTTCGAGGGCGTGGTCACCGGCGCCGCGGACGGCTACGCCCGCATGGCGGAGAAGCCGGCGGCGACCCTGCTGCACTGCGGCCCCGGGTTGGCGAACGGCCTGGCCAACCTGCACAACGCGCGCCGCGGCCGCGTGCCGATCGTCAACATCGTGGGCGACCAGGCGACCTACCACCGCCCGCTGGACGCGCCGCTGACCGCGGACACCGAGGGCCTGGCGCGCGCCGTGTCCGCCTGGACGCGCACCGCCGGGTCCGCCGCCACGGTCGGCGCGGATGCGGCGCAGGCGGTGCAGGCCGCGCTGACCGCGCCCGGCCAGGTCGCCACGCTGATCCTGCCCTCCGACGTGAGCTGGGACGACGGCGGCGTGGTCGCGGCCCCCCTGCCGCCGCCGGCCGCCGCGCACGCCGACGCGGGCGTGGTCGAGGCGGTCGCGCGCGTGCTGCGCTCGGGCGAGCCGGCGCTGCTGTTGCTGGCCGGGCACGCGCTGCGCGGGCGGACGCTGGCCGTGGCGGGCGGCATCTGCGCGGCGACGGGCGCCCGGATGCTGGCGCAGACCGCCAACGCGCGGATGGAGCGGGGCGCCGGCCGCGTATCCATCGAGCGCGTGCCGTATCCGGTGGACCTGGCGTTGCAGGCGTTGGCCGGGTTGAAGCACATCGTGCTCGTCGGCGCGGCGGCTCCGGTCGGGTTCTTCGCCTATCCGGGCAAGCCGGGCCGGCTGTATCCGCCGGACTGCACGATCCACGTATTGGCCCGCCCCGACCAGGACGGCCCGGCGGCGCTGGGCGCCCTGGCCGACGCGCTGGGCGCCCGGCCGGCCTCCCCGGCGCCGGTCTCGCGGCCCGAGATCGCCCGCGGCGCCGTCTCGCCCGAGGCGATGGCCCGCACCCTGGCCGCGTTGATGCCGGACGACGCGATCGTGGTGGACGAAAGCATCACGTTCGGCCGCGGCCTGTTCCCGCTGACCACGGGGGCGGCGCCGCATGACTGGATCCAGCTGACCGGAGGCGCCATCGGCGACGGGTTGCCGCTGTCGACCGGCGCCGCCGTGGCAGCACCTGGCCGCCGAGTGATCACGCTGCAGGCGGACGGCTCGGCGATGTACACCGTGCAGGCGCTGTGGACCCAGGCGCGCGAGCGGCTGGACGTGACGACTGTGATCTTCTCCAACCGCAAGTATCAGATCCTGCTCGGCGAGTTGGCCGCGGTCGGCGCCAACCCCGGCCGCACCGCGCTGGACATGCTGGACCTCGGCAACCCGGACCTGGACTGGCGGAGCATCGGCGCCGGCATGGGCGTGGAGAGCGCGCGGGCGGAGACGATTGACCAGTTCGGCGATCTGCTGGCCGCCGCGAACCGCCGCAGCGGGCCGTTCCTAATCGAACTGATGACCTGAGGCGCCGCTGTGACGGCGGCTCGATCGCTGGAGCGATGGCGCCGGGCCGGCCTGCTCGACGACGCGACGCACGACCGCATCCAGGCCTGGGAGGCGTCGCAGGCGCGGCCGGTGTGGCTATGGGGGCTCGCCGGCATCGGCTGTTTCGCGATCGTGCTGGGCGTGGCCGCCCTGGTCGCGGCGAATTGGGCGCTGATCCCCGGCCGGGTGAAAATCGGCGGCCACCTCGCCGTCGACGTCGCGGTGGCCATGGCGACCTTCGCCGCCTGGCGGGCCGGCTGGGACCGTGTCCGCGAACTGTTGGCCCTTCTGCTGTTCGGCCTCGCGTTGTCGGGCTTGGGGCTGGTCGGGCAGGTCTACCAGCTTGGCGGCACGACGTGGCAGGCGCTGCTGGTCTGGCTGCTGGCGTGCACGCCGTTTCTGGGGCTGGTCACCCGTTCGGGCCCGGTCGGGGTGGTCTGGAGCGCCGGGGTGGCCGCGACCGTCGGCTTCGCTTTCGCCAGCCTGGCCGACCGGTCCGGCGACGACGGCGTGCTGGCCTGGGCGTGGATCGCAATCATGGCGCTGCTTGCCGCCGGCCTGCTGCGGCGATTGATGCCAGGCGGGGAACGCCAGGGCCGCTGGATCCGCGGCGCTGCGCTGGTGGCGCTGCTGTCGTTCTCCGGCGTGCCGCCGCTGTCCCTGGCTCTGCTGGGATCGAGACCGAGCGATAGCGGCTTCGTCACCGGCGACCTCGCGCCGGCGCTGGCCGCCACGGCCTGCTTGATCCCCTTCCTGGCGCTCGACCGCTGGCGGCGCGGGCGCTGGGACGTGACCGCCGCCGCGCTGGCCGCCGGGGGATGGCTGGCCTGGTTCTTCGCGGTGACGGCCTGGGAGGGGTTGCGCGATACCGGCCGGGTTGGCGGGGCGGATTTGGCCGAGGTCGCGGGGGCGGTCGTGTTGGCCGTGTTCTGGGCCGGGGTGGGCGCGCTGGCGCTGCGTGCGGGCCGGCGAGGCGTGTTCGTCGCCGCGATCGGCGTGATCGCGCTGCGGTTGCTGCTGCTCTATTGGGAGGCGCTCGGCAGCCGGCTCTCCACCGGGCTCGGGCTGCTGGCCGGCGGAGTTGTCTGCATCGCCCTCGCGGCGCTCGGCTGGGCCATCATGCGCGCCATCCGCCAGGTGCGCGCATGATGAAGGCGCGGCGTGGCGTCGTGGTGGCGGTAAGCCTCGCCTTGCCGGTGCTGCTGATCGCCGGGATGGCCGGCCAGGCGGAATGGGCGTTGCGCGGCGGCGTGCCGGTTCGGGTCCGGATCAGCGGCTACGACCCAAGCGACATGATCCGGGGCCACTACCTGCGCTACCGGTTCGCGTGGAACTGGGACGGCGGCGCTCCCTCGGCTGCGACCGTCGCATTATGCGTGCTGTCGCGCGGTGAAAACCCGCTCGTGCGCCCGCTCGCATCCGCCGGCGACCCGGCATGCGAACTCCCCGTCCGGCTGCAGCCCGGCGACGCGTCCCGGTTCCAGCCGGAAGGCGTGTCCGACCAATTGTTCGTCCCCGAAAACGCCGCCGCCGCCCTGCAGCAGGCGCTGCTATACGGGTCGGCGACGTTGACCGTCACGCTGTCCGTCGCCCGCGACGGGTCGGCCCGGATCGGCGACTGGCAGGTGGACGGGGTGGACGTCGCGCACTGGCGGCGGTGACGCGCGGCTACTGCTCGCACCCGTAAAGCCGCCCGTCGGCCGCCGTGTAGCAGCCGCGCATGCGCCCATTGATGAAGTTCTGCGCGTTGGCGTGGTTGGCGGCGGCGGCCTGGTTGCCTGGGCCGTTCGGCGTTGCATAGGGGTGCAGCGTCGGCATCACCGGCTGCTGCATCGTCGGCTGCACCGGCGCCGCCGCCACGGAGAACGCCTGCTGCGGGACCTGCGCCTGCAGCAGTCGCGGCGCCGGGTCCCGGGACAGGATCATGCCCTCTGCCAGCAGGGTGGACGGCGAGGTGAACTGCGCCACCAGCGCCATCTCGGGCGGGTGCGGCGATGGGCTGCAGCGGACCGGGAAGCCGGGCGCCTGCGCGCAGAAAGCATTTGGCAACCAGCCTTGGGTGAAGGACTGCACGCGCACCTGCGTCGGCGACACCGGCGTCGCGGTGTAGGTCCCCCAATAGCGGGTCAGCGTGCCGTTGCCCCAGCGGCTGACGCGGACGTAGCTGCCGTCTGGAGCGAACGAGACGGTGTTCTGGTCGGCGCCGTAACGGCCCTGGCTGACCCAGGTCCAGGCGCCTTGGATCGACTGCGCGCACGCCGGGCCAAGACCGGTCAGCAGCAGGCAGGCGGCGATCGCTAGAGTCTTCATGGTTTGCTGTCCCAGTATTTAGGACAGTGTCCCGTGAGATGACGGGCGCCGTCATCACCCATATGTATGACCCGGCAAGATTAACCCTGGACAGGCCGCGCCCGAGCCCTTAGAAGCCGCGTTTCATCCGGAACGCGGGAGGCTTCGGGCGCATTGTCGCGCCTGTGGAGCCGTTTGGACCGCGGTTCCTTGGCGGAGGAGCCAGGGTATGGCGAAGAAGATCGTCGGCTACATAAAGTTGCAAATCCCCGCGGGCAAGGCAAACCCGTCGCCGCCCGTCGGCCCGGCGCTGGGCCAGCGCGGCCTGAACATCATGGCGTTCTGCAAGGAATTCAACGCCGTGACGCAGACGCTGGAGCCGGGCATGCCGATCCCCGTCGTGATCACGGCGTTCGGCGACCGCACGTTCACCTTCATCACCAAGACGCCGCCGAACACCTACTTCCTCAAGAAGGCGGCCGGCATCACCAAGGGCACGACGACGCCGGGCAAGGGCGCCGCGGTCGGCCGGGTGACGATGTCGCAGCTTCGCGAGATCGCCGAGACCAAGATGAAGGACATGAACGCCAACAGCGTCGAGGCCGCGGTGAGCATGCTGACCGGTTCCGCTCGCTCGATGGGCCTGACCGTGGTGGAGGGCTGAACCATGGCGCACGACAAGCGGCTGAACGCGGCGAAGGCCACCATCGACCGCAACAAGGCGTACACGCTCCCGGAGGCGATCGCGCTGATCAAGAGCAACGCGAAGGCGAAGTTCGACGAGACGGTCGAGTTCTCGATGAATCTGGGCATCGATCCGCGCCACGCCGACCAGATGGTGCGCGGATTGATCTCGCTGCCGAACGGGACGGGCAAGACGCTGCGGGTGGCGGTGTTCGCCCGCGCGGCGAAGGCGCAGGAGGCGCTGGACGCCGGCGCCGACGTGGTGGGCGCGGACGACCTCGCCGAGAAGGTGCAGGCTGGCGACATCCAGTTCGATCGTTGCATCGCGACGCCCGACATGATGGCGCTGGTGGGCCGACTCGGTAAGATCCTTGGCCCGCGCGGGCTGATGCCGAACCCGAAGCTCGGCACCGTCACGATGAACGTGAAGGATGCGGTGAACGCGGCCAAATCCGGCCAGGTGGAGTATCGCGCCGAGAAGGCCGGCATCATCCACGCCGGCGTCGGCAAGGCGAGCTTCGAGGACGACAAGCTGGTGCAGAACATCCGCGCGCTGGTGGACGCGGTGCAGAAGGCCAAGCCGACCGGCGCCAAGGGCACCTACCTGCAGAAGGCTGCCGTGTCCTCCACCATGGGGCCGGGAATCCGGGTGGATGTGGCGACGCTGACCGGTTGACGAGATACGCCGGGCGGAGACGCCCGGCGGGCAGGTGCGGCTTCGGCTGCACCGAACCTGTCCGAGATTGCACGCAGCCGTCAGGCTTCAATGGGTTTCGACCCGCGCGCAGGAGACGGGAATGCCAAGTTTATTGTTGGTCCTTTGGGATCGGTGATGTTTGGCGGTTCCGGCTGAACTGGACAGGCGAACCGGGGGTGGCACGCGCCATCCCTAGAGGGAAACCAGGCCCCCACGGCGCAAGCCGCGCGGGGTCGTCGAAGGAGAGCGGTTTTGGACCGTACGGAGAAGCGGGAGTTCGTCTCCTCCCTCGCCGACGTGTTCGCTGCCACGTCCATGGTGGTCGTCACCCAGAATCTGGGCATGACGGTCGCCGAAGTGACGGTGCTGCGGACCCGGATGCGAGCGGCGGGGGCGACCTTCAGAGTCGCGAAGAACCGGCTGGCCACCCTTGCCTTGGATGGGACCCGATTCGACGGCATCAAGCCCATGCTGAAGGGACCGACTGCGCTCGCGTGGTCGCACGACCCGGTGGCGGTGGCGAAGGTGGCTGTCGAGTTCGCCAGGA
>CAXTBW010000155.1:0-6586 GCA_964242925.1 uncultured Acetobacteraceae bacterium | reverse complement strand
GAGACGAAGACGCGAATGGTGCGCATCAGGGGCGGCGGGACCGGAAACTGTTGCGCAAAGCGTCTATCGGGTGCCGGGAGCGTTGGCAATTATGCCGTCGTTGCGAGCCGCCGCACCCCACGACCCTTCATCGCGAGCCGCCGCTTGGCGGCGTGGCGATCCAGGCCCGCGCCTCCGGTGCTGGCGCCTGGAACGCCGCTCCGCTCCGCTCCTCGCAATGACGAGGTTGGCGCGGCCGTTGCGATCTGCGCGCGGACCCGGTATCGCATTGCAGCATGGCGGACTGGGACGTTGGCACCGACATCGGCGGCACCTTCACGGACATCGTGGCGATCCACGCCGCGACCGGGGAGCGCCGGATGGCCAAGGTGCTGTCCCGCCCCGCCGCCCCCGTCGACGCCATGCTGGAAGCCATCGGCGCCGTCGGCCTGGACGCGGACGAACTGCGCCGCTTCGTGCACGGCACCACCCGCGTCACCAACGCCATCGTCGAGGGCCGCCTGCCGCCGATCGCGCTGATCGCCACCGCCGGGTTCGAGGACGTGCTGGAAGTCGGCCGCCTGCGCCGCCTGGAACTCTACCGCCTGGACATCGCGCCCAAGCCGCCGCCGCTGGTCCCGCACGAACGCTGCTTCGGCCTGCGCGAGCGGATGGACCACACGGGGCGCGTCGTCACGGCGCTAACCGAGGCGGAGATCGACCGGCTGCTGGCCTGGCTGGACGGCAGCTTCGTGCAGGCGGTCGCCGTGTGCCTGCTGCACAGCTACGCCAACCCGGACCACGAACGCCTGGTGGCCGAGCGCCTGCGCAACGTGGTGCCGCATATCTGCGTCTCGCACGAGGTCAACCCGGAGGCGCGCGAGTATGAACGCGCCTCCGCCACCGCCTACAACGCCGCCGCCATGCCGGTCGCCGTGGACTACCTCACCGAGCTGGAGGCGCGGCTGCCGCTGGGCCCCGGGCTGCAGGTGTTCCACTCCGCCGGCGCCGTGCTGCCGCTGCCCGCCGCGCGGCTGCGGCCGATCACCATGGCGATGAGCGGCCCGGCCGCCGGCGTGTCCGCCTGCGTCGGCCTGGCGCGGGAGCTGGGGCTGGCCCGCGCGCTGACCTTCGACATGGGGGGCACCACGACCGACGTGTGCCTGGTGGTCGACGGCGCGGCGGAGATGACGGATGCGCGCATGCTCGCCGGCCGGCCGCTGCGGCTGCCGATGCTGGCGGTGCACTCGATCGGCGCCGGCGGCGGATCGGTG
The DNA here is from genome assembly GCA_964242925.1 of uncultured Acetobacteraceae bacterium. Classification (GTDB taxonomy): domain Bacteria; phylum Pseudomonadota; class Alphaproteobacteria; order Acetobacterales; family Acetobacteraceae; genus LMUY01. The sequence goes on along the minus strand of CAXTBW010000155.1, from coordinate 5,333 downwards.
GTCCGGCTGGGCCCGGGCGGGCTGACGGTGGGGCCGGACAGCGCGGGCGCCGCGCCGGGGCCGGCCTGCTACGGACAGGGCGGCCAATTGCCGACGCTGACGGACGCCAACGCGATCCTCGGCTACCTCGACCCGGCCGTGCAGCTGGGCGACCGCATCACCGTCGACGTCTCCCTGGCCGAGCGCGCGCTGGCGCCCATCGCCGACGCGCTGGGGATGGGCGTGATGGAGACGGCGCTTGGCGTGGTGAGCGTGGCCAATGCCGGGGTGGCGCGGGCGCTGCGCCGGGTGACGGTGGAGCGCGGCATCGACGGCCGCAGCTGCACCCTTATCGCGTTCGGCGGCGGCGGGCCGATGCACGGCGCCGGGCTCGCGGACAGCTACGGCATCGCGGAGGTGGTGGTGCCGGGCGCCTCCAGCGCGTTCTCGGCGCTGGGCTGCCTGGCGGCGGATTTCAGCGTCATCCAGCAGCGCACGGTGCGGCTGCCCCTGGCGCCGTTCGACGCCGCGGCGGCGGAGCGCGCGCTGGCCGGGCTGGCGGAGGAGGTGCTGCGCCCGCTGCTGGACAACGGCGTGGAGGCGGACGCGATCGGGCTCGAGCACACCGCGCTGATGCGCTACGCGGCCCAGAGCGACGCCACCGCCGTGCCGTTCACGCCGCCCATCGACCCGGCGGCGCTGACTGCCGCGTTCCATGCCCGGCACCGCGCGCTGTACGGCTACGCCACCGACGAGGCGTGCGTGATCGAGTCGTTCCGCGTGCTGTCGCGCCGGCCGTCCACCATGACGCTGCGGCACGGCGCGCCCGAAGCCGCCAAGCCGTCCAGGTCTCGCCGGTGCTCGTTCCCCGGCGCCATCGACGTGCCGACCGCGATCGTGGACCGGGCCGGGATGACCGAGGCGGTCGCCGGCCCGGCGATCGTGTCGGATGCCTGGTCCACCACCGTCGTGCCGCCCGGCTGGCAGGCGCGGCCCACCGGGGGCGGCACGCTGGTGCTGAGCCGCACATGAGTCTCGACCCGTTCGTCGTGGAGGTGATCCGCCATGGGCTGAGCAGCGCGGCGGAGGAGATGAGCCTGGTGTTGGTGCGCTCCGCCCGCTCGCCGCTGCTGCGGGAGGCGGGCGATCTGTCGTCGGCGCTGACCGACGCGGCGGGCGACCTGATCGGCCAGGGGCGCGACATCCCGGTGCACTTAGGCGCCATGGCCTACACGGTGCGCGAGCTGCTGAAGGTCTATCCCGCGGACCGGATGCGCGAGGGCGACGCGATCATCTACAACATGGGCGCGCTGGGCGGGAACCACCTCAACGACGTGAAGGTGGTGCGCCCCGTGTTCGTGGACGGCGCCATCGTTGCCTTCGCGGTGTCCCTGGCGCATTGGCCGGACGTGGGCGGAACGTGGCCCGCCAGCTACTACGCCACCGCGTTCGACACCTTCCAGGAGGCGATGCGCATCCCGCCGGTGCTGATCGCCGACGCGGCCGGGGTGAACGCCTCGGTCATGGCGATGATCATGGCCAATCTACGCGACCCCGTGTCCGCCGAGGGCGACCTGCTGGGCCAGATCGCCGCCACCACCATCGCCGAGCGCCGCATCCACGAGCTGTGCGCCACCCACGGCGCCGCGCTGTTCCTGGCCGCCATCACCCGGCTGCACGACTTGTCGGAAGCCGAGATGCGCGCGGCGATAAGCGACATCCCCGACGGCGAGTACGAGGGCGAGGACTTCCTCGACGACGGCGGCCCGGACGGCGCCCCCGCGCGCATCCACGTCCGCATCCGGATCGACGGCGACGCGGCGACGTTCGACCTGTCCGGCAGCGGCGACCGGGTGGCGAATTTCTGCAACACCACGCCGTTCATCGCCCGCTCCGCCGTGATCTACGCCGCGCGCATGCTGAGCGGGCGGGACATGCAGCAAAACGCGGGGGCGCTGCGCCCGCTGACCATCGTCACCCGCCCCGGCTCGATGCTGGAGCCCGGCTGGGACGCCGCGGTGGCCGCCGGCAACCACGAGACGTCGGCGCGCATCGTGGACGCCGTGATCCGCGCCATGGCGCCCGTGATGCCGGAGCGGGTGGTCGCGGGCGGCCCGACCACCGCCGGGCTGCTGTCGTTTGCCGAGCCGATGCCGGGCGGCGCGTGGCGCATCCTGTACGAGGTGCACGGCGGCGGCGAGGGCGCGCGGCACGACCGCGACGGCAGCCCGGCGATGCGGGTGCACCTGACCAACACGTCGAACACGCCGGCCGAGGTGATCGAGGCGAACTACGCCGTCGTGGTGGAGCGCCAGGCGATCCGGCGCGGCAGCGGCGGCGCCGGGCGGCATCGCGGCGGCGACGGCCTGGTGCGGCGCTACCGGGTGCTGGCGCCGACGATGTGGCTGACGACCTGCGTGGAGCGGATGGTGGTTCCGCCGTACGGGCTGGCGGGCGGCGCCGACGGGGCGACGTTCCGGGTGACGCTGGAGCGGGACGGCGTGGCGACGGCGCTGAACGGAAAGGCGAACCTGGTGCTGCGCGAGGGCGACGTGGTGACGCTGGAAGGCAGCGGCGGCGGCGGCTTCGGAGCGGCCTAACCTCAGCTTGAATGCCCTCTCCCGCGAGCGGGAGAGGGAGAAGCAAGGCGTTTGACGCCGCGCCTCGATGCTGCTCACACTCCGCCAAATCGCGCCGCCCTCGAAGGCTGGCGCCGGACGGGGACGCTACGCCATGGATCTGAAACGTCGCAGCGTGTTGACCGGCGCAGCCAGCCTCGCGCTTGCCCGAGCCGCCGTGGCGCAAACCGCCGAGCCGATCCGCATCGGCTGGCTCGCCTCGCTTACCGGGCCGGCCAGCGCGCCCGCCATCGGGTTCGACCGCGGAGTGCAATTCGCCACCAAGACGATCAACGCGGCCGGCGGCGTGAAGGGGCGCATGATCGAGATCATCACCCGCGACACGCAGGGCGACCCGACCAAGGCGGTCAACGCGGTGCAGGACCTGATCAGCCGCGCCAAGGTGAACGCGGTGTGGGGGCCGACCAACTCCGGCGAGGCGCTCGCCATCACCCCGATCCTGGCGCGGGCGAAGATGCCGAACATCCACCCGTGCGTGATCGACAGCCTGATCGACCCGGCGAGATACCCGAATGCATTCCGCATCGCCCCGTCCAACGGCCAGTGGGACGACGCGGTCCGACGCTACACGATGAAGGCGCTGGGCCTGACCGAAGTGGCGGTGTTCGGCGACACCACCGGCTACGGCACCACCGCGGTCGCGGCCTCCGTTGCAGCGTTCATCAAGGACGGCGCGAAGGTCGCCTACCAGGCGCAGATCGACAGCACCCAACCGGACGTCTCGCCCGACATGCTGCGCGCCAAGCAGTCCGGCGCCAAGGCGATCGTGGTGTGGACGGTGGCGGTCGGCATGCTGTCGCGGCTGATGAACGCGCGGGCCAGCATGGGGTGGGACGTGCCGATCCTGGGCCACCCCGCGCTCGGCTCGGGGGACATCCGGGGCCTGCTGGACAAGCCGGGCAACTGGGACAAGGTGTACATGGCCGGCTACCGCTCCTGCTCGTTCGATGCGTCGGGACAGTTGCCGGCGCGCTCGCAGGACTTCGTCAATGCGCTGGAAGGCAAGGTGAACCTGGCGGACACGCTGCTGTGGTGGGTCGCCTGCGGCAGCGACGCGGTGCACTTGGTCGCCTCCGCGGTGGAGGTCACCGGCGAGTCGACGGGACCCAGCATCATCGCCAACTGGAACAAGCTGCAGGGTTATCCAGGCGTGTTCGGCGACTACAGCTTCACCGCCACCGAGCATAACGGCTACCCGGAGGAAGGCGTGGTGATGAGCGTCGCAAATTCGCAGAGGGATGGCTCCTTCAACCTCGCTCCTGGCTGACGCGCGTGCTCGCGTCGATCCTCGTCACCGGGCTGGCGCTGGGCAGCGTGTATGCGCTCATAGGCGTGACCTACAACGTGATGTTCTCGGCCTCTCGGGTGATGAGCTTCACGGCCGGCCAGGTCGGCATGCTGGGAGGCGTGTTCGGCGCCATGTTCATCGCGCGGCTCGGCGTGCCGTGGCCGCTCGGTTTGCTATTGGCGCTGGCCGGCTGCGCGCTGTTCGGCGTGATTACCGAGATCGTCGCAGTCCGCCCGGTGCTGGCCAGCCTGGATAAGCACCTCTACGTGCTGTCGACCCTGGCGGTGGCGCTGATGGCGCAGCAGGCGACGGCGATCTGGTGGGGGACGGAGCCGCGGCCGTTCCCGCGCTTGGCCGGGTTCGCCATCGCCGGCGTCGAGGAGCGGTTCTGGCTGCCGCCGCTGGCCTGCGCGCTGGCGATCGGCGGGCTCGAGTGGATGTACCGCCGCACGCTGATAGGCCGCGCCTTCCTGGCCATCGCGGAGGACGGGTTCGCCGCCCGCGCGCTGGGCTTGCCGGAGCGTCGGATGCGGCTGCTGTCGTACGCGCTGGCGGGCGCCATCGCCGGGCTGGCCGGGTTCAGCGGCGGCCAGTTGCTGCTGGCGTATTTCGCCAACGGGGCGATGCTGAACTTCTACGGCTTCGTTCCCGTCGCGCTTGGCGGGCTGGGCAACAATCGCGGCGCCGTGGTGGGCGGGTTGCTGCTGGGGCTGTTCCAGCAGGCGGCGAACTTTACGGTGGGCGGCGTGTTCGCCTCGGTCGCCGTGTTCACGGTGTTCATCGCGGTGCTGCTGCTGGCGCCGCAGGGACTGTTCGGCGGCCCGGCGGCCCGGCGTGTCTGACCTGGCCGCCCGCGCTGCGCGCGCCCGCCCGCCGCTGCTGGGCGTAGCCGCGCCCTACGCATTGGTGGCCGTCGCGGCGGTCGCCATCCCGTTCGTGGCCGGCGACTACTGGACCGTCATCGCCACCCGCGCCGCGGTCTACTGGGTGCTGGTCGCCGGGCTGAACCTGGTGGTCGGGTTCGCCGGGCAACTCGCGATCGGCTACGTGGCGCTGCTGACGCTGGGCGCCTACACGGCAAGCGCGCTAGCCGAGAAACTCGGCGTCCCGGCGCCCGCGGCCCTGCTGGCGGCGGGGCTGGTCGGCGCGGTGGGCGGCGTGGTGGTGGGCCTGCCGGCGCTGCGGCTGCGCACGTTCTACTTCGCCATGAGCACGCTCGGCTTCGCGACCATCGTGACGCAGGTGGCGCTCGCCTTGACGGGGGTGACCGGCGGCGGCATCGGCCTGCCCGGCCCGACCTTCGAGGCGCCGTTCGACACCACGGGCGGCTTCTACGCGTTGTGCATGGGGTTCGCGGCCGTCGTGACCGTGTTGGCGGCCAATATCGGGTTCAGCCGGTTCGGCCGCTCGCTGGTGGCGCTGCGCGA
>CAXTBW010000154.1:0-6713 GCA_964242925.1 uncultured Acetobacteraceae bacterium | reverse complement strand
GCCTCGTCGATGCGGGGGTGCTGGCTCATCGGGCCGATGAACAGGCCGCTGAACAGGTACGACAGGCTGGGGTGGTTCTGCCAGAAGCCGAGCATCGAGCGCAGCAGGTCCGGCCGGCGCAGGAATGGGCTGTCCTCCGGCGTCAGGGCGCCCATCACGACGTGATTGCCGCCGCCGGTGCCGACGTGGCGGCCGTCCAGCATGAACTTCTCCGCGCGCAGCCCCGACTGGCGCGCCTCCTCGTACAGCTGCTCGGTGTTGCGGACGATCTCGTCCCAGCTGGCGGCGGGCTGCACGTTGACCTCGATCACCCCCGGGTCCGGCGTCACGCTGAACGCCTCCAGCCGGGCGTCGAACGGCGCCTTGTAGCCCTCCAGCACCACGGGCTGCCCGAGCGAGGCGGCGGTCTGCTCCACGGCGGCCAGCAGCGCCACCCAGTCGGCGGCGGCGGTCAGCGGCGGAACGTAGACGAACAGCAACCCGTCGCGCGGCTGCACCGTAAGCGCGGTCCGCACGCCCAGCGCCGGCGCGGCCTGACCCGGCCCGGGTAGCGCGGCGCGCGGGGGTAGCGGGGCGGCGGCGGCCAGCGGATCGGGTTCCGGCTCCTCCTCCAGCAATTTCGGGTCGACATAGGGCAGCGCCGTAAGCGGCAGCCGCACGCCCATCGAGCTGTCGCCCTGCACCAGGAACAGCTTGCCCTCGCGCATCTCCCACAGCTCGCTCTGCCACCGTCTATCCGACCCGGCGCCCCAGCGCCGCAGCGGCAGGACGTAGCCGACCACCGCGTCCAACCCCTGACTGAACACGCGCAACAGGCGGGCGCGCTCCTGCGGGTCGCGGCTGTGGCTGGCTTCGGCGACGACATTGGCGGGCAGGCGGCCCTCGCGCATCAGGTAGTACGGCTGGTCCTCGTAGGCGGCGAGCGCGCTGTCCGGGTCCACGCCCAGCGTCTCGGCCAGCCGGCTGACGAAAGCGGCGGCGGTCTGCACCGTGGCGGCGCCGGTTGCCGTGTCCGGATCGGCCAGCAGCGCCGGGTCGGCCCACAGCTTCTCGCCGTCGCGGCGCCAGGTGGCGTGCAGCGCCCAGCGCGGGGTCTGCTCACCCGGGTAGTGCTTGCCGGCGCCATATTGCAGGGCGGCGCCGGTCGACCATAGGCCGATCAAGCGGCGGATCAGCTTGCCCGCCTCCCGCCGCTTGGTCGGGCCCAGCGCGTCCACCGTCCACTCGGCGCCTTCCGGGTCGCGGTCGGACACGAAGGTCGGCTCCCCGCCCATGGTCAGCCGCACGTCCCCGGCCGCGAGCGCCGTGTCCACATTGGCGCCGGCGGATTTGATCGCATCCCACTCTGCCGGGCCGTACGGCTTGGTGACGCGGGGCGTCTCCTCCACCCGGGTGATGCGCATCTCGAAGCCGAACTCGGTCTGCGCCGGCTCCACCAGGCCCGAAATCGGCGCGGCGGATTGCGGCTCGGGCGTGGCGGCCAGTGGAATGTGGCCCTCGCCGGTCAGCAACCCGCTGGTGGCGTCGAGCCCGACCCATCCGGCGCCGGGCAGGTAAACCTCCGCCCAGGCGTGCAGGTCGGTGAAGTCGACGCTGGAGCCCGCCGGCCCCTCGACCGCCGTGACGTCGGGCTTCAACTGGATGAGGTAGCCGGACACGAACCGCGCCGCGTAGCCGAGGCAGCGGAACGCCTGCACCAGCACCCAGGCGGAATCGCGGCACGACCCCTGCGCGTTCTCCAACGTCTGCTGCGGCGTCCAGACGCCGGGCTCCAGCCGCACGATGTAGCCGATGCGGTCGCGCACCGCCTGGTTCACCTGCACCAGGTAGTCCACGGTGCGCTGCCCGGCGGGTTGGATCGTCTTCAGCAGGGCGCTCAGCAGCGGACCCGGCGGCGGCGCCTGGCGGTACGCGGCCAATTCGGTTTCCAGCACCGGGTCGTAGCTGAAGGGGACGGTCTCGGCCTCGGGCTCGAGGAAGAAGTCGAACGGGTTGATGGTCGCCATGTCGGCCAGCAGGTCGACGGTGACGGCGAAGTGGGTGACCTTTTCCGGGAACACGATGCGGGCGAGGAAATTGCCCTGCGGGTCCTGCTGCCAGTTCACGAAGTGCCCGGCCGGCTCGATGCCCAGCGAGTAGGACAGGATCGGCGTGCGGCAATGCGGCGCGGGGCGCAGGCGCACCGTCTGGGCGCCCAGCGTCACCGGGTGATCGTAGCGGTAGCTGGTCCGGTGGGTGAGGGCCACGTGGAGCGCCATGGGCGGGGGGAGTCCTTACGGGTCTGGGTTCAGCCGACGCAACATTGGCGCCATTACCACCGCAGTCGCCGGGCCGCCACCGATGCCCCTAGCGCCCAGTGGGCATAACGGAGAACTTGGCCCTTACCGCGGCGGCGGGACAACTCGTCAGCGCGACCCGCGACCAACCACCGACATCGCGAGCCGCCGCTTGGCGGCGTGGCGATCCAGGGCGCGCGCGTCCGGTGCTGGCGGCTGGATTGCTTCGTCGCAACCGCTCCTCGCAATGACGATGTTGGGGGCGGTCGGCGTTACGCGTTGCTGCCCGCGTAGACCGTTCGGTACAGCGTCACGATCTCCGCCTTATCCGGCACGCGCGGATTGTTCGCCGGGCTGCCCGAGGCGAGCGCCTGGTCGGCCATGGTCTCCATCGCCGCCTCCCAGTCCGGCCAGGCGATGCCGTGCGCCTGCGGGGTCGGCACACCCAATTCGCGGTTCAGCGCGTCCAGCCCGCGGCACAACGCCGTGCCCGCCGCCGCATCATCGTCCTGCGCGCCCGCGAACCCGGCGGCGCGCGCGGCGGCGGCGTAGCGCGCCGGGGCCGCCTCCAGCCCGAACCGGGTGATCGCCGGCAGCAGCATCGCGTTGGACAGCCCGTGCGGCACGTGGAACCTCGCGCCGATCGGCCGCGACATGCCGTGCACCAGCGCCACCGAGCTGTTGCAGAACGCCATCCCCGCCTGCGTCGCGCCCAACATCATGCCCTCCCGCGCCGCCGCGTCGTTCGGCTCGGCATAGGCGGTGCGCAGGTGGCGGCCGATCAATCCCATCGCGCCCAGCGCCAGCGAGTCGCTCACCGGGTTGGCGCGGCGCGACACGTAGGCCTCCAGCGCGTGCGTCAGGCTGTCCACCCCGGTGTCGGCGGTGGTGCGCTGCGGCACGGAGTAGGTCAGCTCGTAATCCACGATCGCGGCCAGCGGCAGGGCGGCCAGCCCCGCGATCAGCATCTTCTCGCCCCGCTCGGTATCCGTGATGACGGTGAACCGGGTGCACTCGCTGCCGGTGCCGGCGGTGGTCGGGATGGCGACGATGGGCAGGCACGGCGCGTCGTTCTGCACGGGGACCTTGAACTCGCGCATCTTGGCGCCCGGGCGTTGCGCGAGAATCGCCATCGCTTTGGCCGTGTCGATCGGCGAGCCCCCGCCGAACGCCAGCAGGCAGTCGTGCCCGCCGTTCGCCAGCAGCGCGACCCCGGCCTCGATCACGGTGTCCTCCGGCTCGGGGATGGTGTCGCTGAACACGGCGAAGGCGATCCCGGCGGCGGTCAGCGGGTCGGTGCAGCGGCGCAGCAGCCCCGTGGCGACCATCACCTTGTCGGTCACGATCAGCGGCCGGGACAGCCCGAACGTGGCGAGCACGGTGGCAATGGCGGCGACGGCGCCGCCGCCGACATGGATGGCGCGGGGGGCGACGAGGGCGAAATTCATGCGGCAATCCCACGTTTGGCGGCGTACAGCGCCAATCGCCGCGCCGCGTTAGGCGCCATAGCGCGCGCGGGCGCGGCGTCATAGGCCGGCAGTTCCTCGGCCCGGTGGCAGGCCGAGAGATGCCCCGGCGCCAAGGCCCGCAGCGCCGGCGCTTCCACCCGGCAACGGTCGATCACGAAGGGGCAGCGCGTGTGGTAATGGCACCCGGCGGGCGGGTTGAGCGGACTAGGCATGTCGCCGCCGGGGATCTGGCGGTCCAGCCGCTGCGCCGGGTCCGGCCGCGGGATCGCCGCCAGCAGGGCGCGCGTGTAGGGGTGCAGCGGGTGGGCGAACAGGGCGTCCCGCGGCGCCGTCTCCACGATGCGGCCGAGATACATCACCGCCACCCGGGTCGCGACGTGCTTCACCACGGCCAGGTCGTGCGCGATGAACAGGTAGGACAAGCCCAGCCGCTGCTGCAGGTCCTGCAACAGGTTCACCACCTGCGCCTGCACCGATACGTCCAGCGCGGACACGGGCTCGTCGCACACCACCAGCGCCGGCTCCAGCGCCAACGCGCGCGCAATGCCGATGCGCTGGCGCTGGCCGCCGGAAAACTCGTGCGGGTAGCGGCCGACGTAGTCCTGCGGCAGGCCGACCAGCCGCATCAGTTCCGCCACCCGGTCGCGGCGCTGCCCGGAATCGCCGGCGTGGTGGATGCGCAGGGGCTCGTCCAGCGTGGCGCCGACCGTCATCCTCGGGTTCAACGAGGCGAACGGGTCTTGAAACACGATCTGCATCCGCCGCCGCGCCCGCCGCAGCGCCGCACCGGGCAGGGCGGTGAGGTCTCGCCCCTCGAAACGCACGCTTCCGCTGGTGGCCTCGATCAGCCGCAACACAAGGCGCGCGGTGGTGGATTTGCCGCACCCGCTCTCCCCCACCAGCGCCAGCGTCTCGCCGCGGGCAAGGCTGAACGACACCCCGTCCACCGCGCGGACCAGCCCGGACCGGGTGCGGAAGTGCCTGGCAAGATCGCGCACCTCCAGCAGCGGTCCTGCTCCCTCTCCCGCCTGCGGGAGAGGGTCGGGGTGAGGGGCGCTCAAGCCGCCAACTCCACCGGCGCCCGGATGCAAGCCGCCTCGTGCGCCGCCCCCAGCGTGCGCAAAGCCGGCGGCCCCTCCGTGCAGGCCGCCACCCCGAACACGCAGCGCGGGTGGAAGCGGCAGCCCGGCGGCAGCGCCCCCGCCGCCGGGACCGCGCCCTCGATCGCGAGCAGCCGGTCGCGCGCATCCTCCAGCCGCGGCACGCTGCCCAACAGGCCCAGCGTGTACGGGTGCTGCGGGTCGTCGAACAGCGCGGCGGCGGGCGCGTGCTCCACCACGCGGCCGGCGTACATCACCGCGACGTCGTCCGCCATCTCGGCCACCACGCCCAAATCGTGGGTGATCAGCACGATCGCCATCCCGGTCTGCGTCTGCAGGTCGCGCAGCAGGTCCAGGATCTGCGCCTGCACCGTCACGTCCAGCGCGGTGGTCGGCTCGTCCGCAATCAGCAGGTCGGGCGCGCACGACAGCGCCATGGCGATCATCACGCGCTGCCGCATGCCGCCGCTCAACTGGTGCGGGTACTCGTCCAGCCGGCGGTCGGGCGACGGGATGCGCACCCGGTCCAGCGCTGCCGCGGCCCGGGCGCGCAGGTTGCGGGCGTGCGGTTCGTGGGCGGCCATCGCCTCCATGATCTGGTCGCCGACGGTGTAGGCCGGGTTCAGGCTGGTCATCGGCTCCTGGAAGATCATCGCGATCCGCCGGCCGCGCAGCCCGCGCATGGAAGCCGGATTCAGGCCCAGCAGGTCCTGCCCGTCGAACACCAGCCGCCCGGCGGCGATCCGGCCCGGCGGCGGCACCAGGCGCATCACCGACAGCGACAGCATCGACTTGCCGCAGCCGCTCTCGCCCACGATGCCCAGCGTGCGGCCGCGGTCCACCGTCAGGCTTACCCCATCCACTGCGGCGAACGGCGCCTTTGCGCCGGGGAACTCGGTGCGCAAGCCCTCGATGGCGAGCAGCGTCACCGGCGCAGGCGCCGTTCCAGCCAGGGTCCGGCCGCCAGCCCGAACGCGATGGCGTAGGCGGGGACCAGCATCAGGCTGTAGCGCGGCGTGGCGACCGTCGTGGCGGCGTGCAGCCCCACCACGAACAGCGGCGGCAGCAGGAACGCCAGGCGCAGCCGATCCCGTTGCCGCACCGCGCGCCACAGCATCACGGCCAGGAACGGGGCGGCGACCAGGCTGAAATACTTGCGCACCCAGAGCGACTTCCACGCCATCACCAGCGTGACCACGGCGAAGTGGAACGGGTGGGGCCAGACGTAGCGGCCCAGCAGCCAGCCGACCTGGTCCGCCGGGTTCGGCGCGTTGGCCGCCAACTCCTGCACGGCGGTGGTGTTGCCGACCATGTAGAACGTGTCCGGACGGTCCTGCCAGCCAAGCCGGCCCACCGCGTCCGGCAGCGCCGCCCGCGCCAGCGCCGGGCCGAAGCCGGGCAGCGCGTACAGCCACGCCGCGGTCCATTCGCGCGGGGTCATCGCCTCGTACGCCATGCGTTGCGCCAGGATGAAGCCGGCATAGCCGGAGGTGGGCGCCGCCGTGCCGAACTGGCGCAGGTTGCGCGCGGACCACGGGGCGATCGTGGCGCCGGCCAACAGGCAGGCCGCCGCCATCGCCAGCCCGAGGCGGCGGTTCCACGCCGCGACGATCAACCCCGTGCAGCCGATCGCGGCGGTAAGATAGAGGTACTCCGGCCGCGCCAGGGTCAGCAGGCCGAGCCCGATGCCCAGGCCGACCGCAGTCAGCGCGCGGGGTCGGCGCACCAGCAGCACCAGAAGGAGGGAGCAGGCGGCAAACAGCGGCAGGCTCAGCGCCTCCGTCATCGCGGTGCGGGCGTAGACGGCGTACTCCGTCGTGCCGAGCCCGGCGCCGAGCAACGCGCACCAGCCGGCCAGGCGCCCGCCG
>CAXTBW010000153.1:2239-6786 GCA_964242925.1 uncultured Acetobacteraceae bacterium | reverse complement strand
TGCGGGTGCCGCATCGCCTCGTTCACGGTCAGGATCGGCGCGCACGGGATGCGGTCGCGTTCCAGCGCGGCGATGGCATCCTCGCGGGTGGCGAAGCCGTCCAGCCACGCCTCCACCATGGTCACGATCGCGGCATTGTTGTCGCGGCGCGCGTGCGCGGTGGCGAACGCCGGGTCGGCGGCCAGGTCCGGGCGGCCCAGGGTCTGCGCGAACTGCGCCCACTGGTGCGACAAAACGTTGATCGACACGAACTCGTCGCCGCGGCAGCGGAAGATGCCGATGGGCCCGCCATCCGGGTGCTGCGAGCCGTTGCGGTTCGGCACGAAGCCATCCCCGCGCAACGCCACCTTCGGCACGTTGGACTCGTGCATGTGGAAATACGTGTCCAGCAGCGTCGCCTCGACATGCTGGCCGCGGCCGGTGCGCTCCCGGTGCAGCAGCGCGAACCCGATCGCCATCGCCGCCGACACCCCCGTCGACACGTCGCCGAACGCGATCGGCATCTGCGACGGGGTGTGGTCGGGCTCGCCGACCAGGCTGGTGATGCCGGCATAGGCCTGGGCTATGTAGTCGTAGCCGGGCTTGCTGCTGAGCGGCCCGGTCTGCCCGGCCAGCGAGATCGAACACATCACCAGCCTGGGGTTCAGCTTAGCCAGATCCTCATAGGCCAAGCCTGCGCGCGCCATCACGCCGGGCGCGAAGTTCTCCACCACCACGTCGCTGGTCGCCGCCAAGTCGCGCAGGATCTGCCGGCTGCGCGGGTGCTTGAAGTCGAGCGCCAGGCTGCGCTTGGAGTGGTTGTGCTGGAAGAAATACGTGCTGGCCGAACTGCGGCGATGCTCCGGCGCGCGCGGCTTCAGTCCCTGCACGCGGGACCGGTCGCCGTAGGGCGCCAGCTCGACCTTGATCACGTCCGCCCCCATGTCGGCCAGCAGCCGGGTGCAGGCCGGGCCGGCGACGAACTGGGTGATGTCCAGCACGCGATAGCCGCGCAGCATCGCGTTCTCCATTCACTCGCCTCCTGATTTCTTCGCGCCGAACAGCGCCTGCCGCGCCTTCTCGTCGAGCCCGTCGCGCATGTTTTCCTTGCCGACGGCCAGCCCGCGCTGCACCGCGTCGCGCGCGCGCAGTTCGGCATACCAGCGTTTCACGTGCGGGTAGTCGTCCAACGTCAGCCCTTGCGCCTTGTGCGTCATGATCCACGGGAAGCACGCGATGTCAGCGATCGAGTAGTCGCCGGCGATGCAGCGCCCGGTGGCGCCCAGTTGCGTATCCAGCACGCCGTACAGCCGCCGCACCTCGCGGCCATAGCGCTCGATCGGGTAGGGCTGCTTCTCCTCCGCATACAGCAGGAAGTGCCCGTGCTGCCCGGCCATTGGTCCCAACCCGCTCATCTGCCACATCAGCCACTGCATCACCGCCATGCGCCCGGCCAGGTCGGTCGGCATCAGGCGGCCCGTCTTCTCGGCCAGGTACAGCAGGATGGCGCCGCTCTCGAAGATGGCCAGCGGTGGGCCGCCGCCGGGCGGGTCCGGGTCGACGATCGCCGGCATCTTGCCGTTGGGCGAGATGCGCAGGAAGTCCGGGCTGAACTGCTCGCCGCGGCCAATGCGGACCTTGCGGACCGCGTAGGGCAGCCCGCACTCCTCGAGCATGATGCTGATCTTCCAGCCGTTCGGCGTCGGCCAGTAGTGCAGCTCGATCATTCGGCCGCTTCGGCGAGCGCCAGCCCAGCCTCGCGCAGGCGGCCGGCCAGCATCGGCACGCGGTCGTTGCCCCAGAACTGCTCGCCCTTGAACACGCAGATCGGCACGCCGAACACCTGGTCCTCGCTGGCGAGTTCGTGCGCCCGCTCGTATTCCGCCTGGCCCTCGCCTGCCAGGAACGCGCGATAGTCGCTCTGCGATAGGCCCATCCCGGCGATGAACGCCGCCATCGCGTCCACCTCGTCGATCGCCAGCTCGCGCTTGAAGAACAGCTCGTAGACCTGGCGGCTGTACTCCACCAAGCGGCCGTGGCGCTCGGCGAACAGCCCGCCGATCAGCGCGGGCGCGGTGTCGTAGATCTTGAGCGGCCCGCGGATCACCTTCTTGTCGCCGCGCTCGTTCGCGGTGCGTCGCGCGTCCATGTAAGAGTAGCGCACCTTGTACTCCGAGTACACGCTGCGCTGGCCGGAGCCCTTGATGCGCAGCTGGAACGGCAGCCATCTCACCTTGACGGCGAAGCTGTTCTCCAGCGCGAACACCGGGTCGAACGCGAGCCAGGCGTAGGGGCTCTTGTAGTCGGAGTACATCCGCAACTCGACACGTTCTTGCATCGTCATTCTCCGTTCAGTGGTGGTGGTTCATATAATCCGCTCCGCGCGCAGGCGGTCGCGCCGCGCCGCGTCCAGCCCGAGGCGGTCGCCGAACACGGCGTCGTTGTCCTGCCCCAGCGTGGGCGCCGGGCTCGCGTAGCCGCCCGGCGTGCGGCTGAACTTCACCGGGAAGCCGGCGGCGACCACCGGCGCTCCCGTCGCGCATCCGGGATGCTCGACCTGCTCTATCATTCCGCGAGCGCGCAGGTGCTTCCATTGCTTCAGGTCGTCGATGCCGCGGATCGGGCTGGCCGGCACGTCATGGCGGCGCATCGCGGCCAGCACGGCCTCGGTGCTGCGGCTGCCGGTCCACTCCGCGACGACGGCATCGACGGCGGCGTTGTTCGCGACCCGCCAACCCACGTCCATCCAACGCGGGTCCGACGCGAGGTCCGCGCGGCCGATCGCGTCGAGCAGCGAGCGCCACTCGCCCTGCGTCGCCACGCCGATGGTGAGCGCGCCGTCGCTGGTGGCGAAGGTGTCGAACGGCGAGAACCGCATGATGCGGTTGCCCTGCCGCGCCGGCATGCCGAGCGTCTCGTAGCAGTCCAGCGCCTCGTCCAGCACCAGCGAGACCAGGCAATCCGCCATCGCCACGTCGATGAACTGGCCTTGCCCGGAACGCTCCCGCTCCAGCAGCGCGGCCAGGATGGCGGAAGTCGCGAACACGCCGGTGATGCCGTCCGCCATCGCGCTGCCGGCCTTGCGCGGTGGTCCGTCCGGGTCCCCGGTGATGCTCATCAGCCCGCTATCCGCCTGGATCATCAGGTCGTAGGCGCGCAGGTTGCGGTCCGGCCCAGTCGCGCCATAGCCGCTGATGGCGCAGTGCACGATGCCGGGGTTGACCGCCGCATTCGCCGCGTAGCCGATGCCGAGCGCGTCGGCCAGGCCGGGCCTGAAGTTCTCCACCACCACGTCCGCTTGCCGCAGCAGTTGGTGGAACAGCTCGAGCCCCTCGGGCGCATCCAGGTTCAGCGTGACCGCCTTCTTGCCGCGGCACCGCTTGAGGTAGGCCAGGCCTAAGTCGCCGTCATGCCGCCGGTCGAGGCCGACGCCATCCGGCCCGAGGAACGGCGGCCCGGACATCGCCGGCTCCCCGGCGCCCGGCCGGTCGATGCGGATCACCTCGGCGCCATACCCGGCCAGCAGCAGCGTCGCGAACGGACCGGAGTAGAAGCGGGTCAGGTCGAGCACCAGACGCCCGGTCAGCGGGCCGCCATGCGATTGCGTTTTCATTCGTCTCCCCATCGTCACCGTGACGCCGCGGCCCAGCGGTGTCAAAGCTCTGGGGGATGATACGTTTTAATGCGAGATGTGCATGAATGCCTAAGCGGGCGCCGGTCACAAGGTCACTCAATCTGTCGCTCAAGCACCTGCGCGCCGTTCGCGCCGTGGTGGATTGCGGCAACTTCACCGCTGCTGCCGCGGTGCTCGGAATGACCCAGCCCGGGGTGAGCCGGCTGGTGAGCCAGGTCGAGCGGGACCTCGGCCTGCTGCTGTTCGTGCGCACCACGCGGTCCGTGGCGCTCACAGCGCCCGGCCGCGAGTTCGTCGAGGGCATCGCGCGCTTCCTCGAGGACCTCGATAGCCAAGTCGCGAGCGCGCGCTCCGTCGGCGGCCAGTTCCGCGGCCGGCTGGTGATCTCGTGCCTGTTGTCGCTGACCCACCACATGGTCCCGGACACGCTGGCCGCCTATCGCCGCGCGCAACCCAATGTGGAGGTGCATCTGCGCGAGGGGTTGGGCGCGGAGGTGCACGAGGACGTCCGCAGCGGCATCGCGGATTTCGGCATCGGCAACGCCGTCGGGCTGCCGGACGACATGGTCGCCGAGACGGTCGTGCGCGAATCCTGCGTGGCGCTGTTGCCCATCGCGCACCGCCTGACCGCCAAGCCGGAGCTGACCCTGCAGGATTTCGCGCGCGAGCAGCTGGTGTCGTTGCCGCCCGCCTCCGGGCTGCGCCGGCTGATCGACGGGCTTGCCGCCGCGAACGCGGTCAGCCTGAACCACATGATCGTGGTCGAGCAGTTCGGCTCCATGTTCGACGTTGTCGCCGCGGGGCTGGGGATCGCGATCGCGCCGCCCTCCGCGCTGCCCCGGCGGTTGCGCGGCAGCCTCGTCACGCGGCCGATCGCGTCGCCGCCGATCGTGCGCAGCATCGGCATCCTGCGCCTGCGTAGCCGCGGCCTAAC
>CAXTBW010000153.1:0-2139 GCA_964242925.1 uncultured Acetobacteraceae bacterium | reverse complement strand
CCTACGCTGTTGCCGCCCGATCCCGCGCCGACATCGGTCTCCACCTTCAGCCCCTTGTATATGTCGATCTGCACCACCGCCTGCGTCTGCGCGCCCGTCGTGCCCTGCTTGGCGCCCACGTAGACGCCGTTGGCAACATACTTGCCCGCCTCCACCGTCGCGGAGGAGCTGCCGCCGGAGCCGCCGGGTGTGCCGCCGCCGACCGACAAGCGATCCAGGCCCAACCCCTTGCGCACGCTGTTCAGCGGGTTGGAGGCGCCGCTCGTCGTGCCGGACAGGTCGGCCAGCGCGGCGGCGATCTCGGCGTACTGGAACGGCCCCAGCTCCTTCGCGCTGCGGCCGAACAGCAGCTGAGCCAGCACCTCGTCCTGCGGCATCGCGGGCGTGGAGGCCAGCGTGATCTTCGGTGCGCTGGCATACCCCGTCACCAGCAGCATCGCCGTCCCCGTGCTGGTGGCGGAATCCGCCTCGAAGTCCAGCGACGGGTCGATCTTGTCGGTGACCCCGGCGCCCTCGAAGCTGACCTTCCCCTTGCTGAACGTCAGCGTCGTGCCCGCCAGGCTGAACGTGCCGTTGCGCATGGCGAACCCGCCGGTCAGCTGCGGCGCCGCGGAGGTGCCAGCCACGTGCAGCGAGCCGCCTAGCACCGCGTCCAGCCCGCGGCCGCGGACGAAGATCTGCCCCGGGGTGTTCAGCTGCAGGTCCAGCCGGATCACCGGGCCGGGCTTGGGCGGCGGCGCCGGGGGGGCGCCCGCGATGCGCACCGGCAGCACGGCGATCGAGGTCGGCAGGTGCTCCGGGATGTTGATGGTGGCCTTCACGATCGAGATCGTGCCCGACGCGGCCAAGGCGCCCGAAACGTCGCCGCGCACAGCCAGGTCGGCGTTCAGGTCGGCCGTCAGCCGCTCGCTGGCCAGCGGGCGGGCGTTGCGCATGGTGAGGCGGATATCCACCGGCATCGCCCCGCGCAGCCCGACGCTGCCGCTGGCGCCGATCGTGCCCGGGCCCGCCTTGCCCGTCAGGCTGGCGATGCGGACCGTGTCGCCGCTGGCCTGGATGGTCGCGGTGATGTCGGTCACGCGCACGCCCTGGCCGAAATCCTGCACCTCGCCGCCGGCCAGGGTCAGCGTGCCGTTCACCAGCGGCGCCGTGGTCTGCCCGGTGATCCCGGCGTCCAGCGTCACCTGGCCGCGGGCGCGGCGGCCCTCGGGCGACAACACCGGGTCGAGCAGCGCCAGGTCGATGCCGCCGGTCGCGCGCAACGCCAGCGCGCCCGCGCCCAGCGGCGCCCGGCCGTTCACCGCCAGGTTAGACCGCCCGGCCGCCAGCCGCGCATCCACCGTCGCCACCTTGCCGGCCAGCACGACGTTCGCGGTGACGTTCGCGGGCGGCAGCGAGCGGGCCGGCCCGGTGCGCATCCGCAGCCCGGTCGCGGTCAGCCGCACAGTCCCGGCCGGCGCCGCCGTCGTCCCGGTCAGCTTCGCCTCCGCCTCGATGGCGCCCGCCGCGTCCACGCTGGGCGCGAACGGCTTGGCCAGGTCCGGCGTCACCCCCCGCAGCGACGCCTGCAGGTTCAGCGTCGGCGTCACCCGGCCCGACACGTCCAGCACCGCCTGCTGCAGCCCGACGCGCAGCCGGTCCACCGCCACCCCGTCGCCGAAGCTCACCCGCGCGGGGGCGAGCAGCCGCACCGCCTGGCCCTTCCAGTCCGCCGTCAGCGCCGCCAGCTGCACCGTCTTGCCCGGCACGTTCAGCGTGGCGGCCCCGGCCACCGTCGCCGGCGCCCCCGCCAGATTGGTCAGCGCGGCGTTCAGCCGGATCGCCAGCGCGTCCTCCGGCCCGGCCACCGACACTTTCGCGGACCCGCCGATGCCGCTCGCCTCGATCCCGTCCGCGTCCAAGGTGGCGGTGACGGAGGGGTGGCTGGTGGGGTTCGTCACCCGCGCGCTCAGCACCGCCCGGCCCACCGAACTGCCCGGAATGCCGGCGCGGGTGGCCTGCAGGTCCAGCTTGGCCGCGCCGCCGTCCAGCTCGGCCTCGGCGGTGACGCTGCCGGTGATCGCCAGGCCCACCAGCGCGCGCAGATCGTCGAGCCGGGTCATGCGCAGGCTGACCTTGCCCTCCGGCAGGGTGGCGCCC
>CAXTBW010000152.1:0-6999 GCA_964242925.1 uncultured Acetobacteraceae bacterium | reverse complement strand
GCATCGGGTCGGCGCGCGTGTCGCGTCGTGCCGGAGGCCGCGCTGGTCGTGCCGGGGGCCGCGCTGGTCGTGCCGCAGGCCGCGCTGGCGAGGTGACGCCGCGAGATCGTTGAAGCTTCGATCTTTTTCGTGTATCGGGGGTGAATGCGAAACCGCATACGAACGCAATCGTCCCACTTGTGAGCGACGCCGCGCCCGCGGCCCGGCTGCGGTCCGGCTCGTTCCCGGCGTTCAGCCCGCGGGACCTCGTCACCGCGCTGTTCTACTACAAGCGAGTGGTGCTCGCCGCGTTCGCGGTCCCCTGCATCCTGGGCGTGCTCGCCGGGCTGATGGCGCACACCAGCTACGTGGCCCAGGCGCGACTGCTTGTCCTCTACGGCAGCGAATACGTGTTCCACCCTGGCAACCGCGACACCGGCAGCGACATCACGCTCGACCGCAACCAGATCATCCAGGGCGAGCTGCAGATCCTGCAAAGCCCGGCGCTCGCTTCCGAAGTGCTTGCCGAGATCGGGCCGGCCGTCGTCTACGCGGGCCTGCCAGCCGGCGACGCCGCCCTGCGCACCGCCGTCAGCCAGTTGGCCCAGGACCTGACCGTGTCCAGCATTCCGCAATCCAACGTGCTGGAATTGAGCCTGCGCAACGCCGACCGGGACGTCGCGATGCGCGTGCTGCAGGCGATGATCGCGCATTATCTGACCTATCGCGTCGGCATCTTCGATAAGGCCCAGCGATCGCCCGGCGTCGACACGCAGCGCGATCAGTTCGCCGAACGGCTGCGCCAGGCGGAGGAGACGCTGGCCCAGTTCGGCATCGTGCACGGCATCAGCAACCTGGACGAGCAGATCAGCCAGCAGATCCGCCAAAAGGCCGAGACCGCCAACCAGCAAAGCATCGTCGGCCAGCAGATCGGCGAGACGGCGGCCCGCGTCGCCGCGCTGCACCAGGAGCTGGCGAGCGTGCCGCCGACGGTGCAGACGTATGCCGAGAGCGCGCGGTCGCAGCAATCCACCGGGCTGACGGACAGCCTGGTGCGCCTGCAGATCCAGCGGCGCGACTTGGCCGCCCGCTACCAGGACGACTTCCCCCTGGTGCGCGACATCGATCGGCAGATCGCCGCCGTGCGCGGACAGATCGGCGCCGACCCGGCGCGCGAGGCCAACATCAGCCGCACGGGCCGCAACGTCGTCTACGACGACCTGCACCGGGAGGAGATCACGCTGTCGGCGCAGTTGCAGGGTTTGCAGGCCAAGAAGACGCAGCTCGACGCGGACGCGGCCGGCCAGCAGGCCCGCACCGACGAGCTGGCCGGGCTGGCGCGCCAGTATCGCGACCTGCAGCGCTCCCGCGACGTGCTGGACCAGAGCTACCGCGCCATCGCTCGCAGCAGCGAAGAGACCGCGCTGTCCGACGCGCAGGAGCGCGCCCGCGGGGCCAACGTCCGGGTGGTGCAGCCGCCGGACGCGCCGCTGGGCGGGCGCAACCAACGCTCGCTGCTGTTCGCCGGCGGTGCGGTGCTGGGCGTGCTGTGCGCCATCGCCGTGTTCACCCTGCTGAACGCCACGCGCCAGGTGTTCGTCAGCGTGCGCGACGTGGAGCGGCAGCTGGACCTGCCGGTGCTGCTGGCCGTTCCGCTCGCCTCGGCGCGGCGGTCGAAGGCGGGCGGGCGGGACCCATTCCGGGGTAATGCGCGGACGCGGGCCGCCCGGCCGAGCTTCGGGGTTTGAGCGCGACGATCATCGACGCCGAGCCGGACCTCGCCGGCCTGCCGCCGCCCTTGCTGCTGAGTGTTTCCGAGGCGAGCCAGGTGATCTACCTGCTCCGTCAACGCGGGGCTCGCGGCGGCGAGGGTCCTTGCGTGGCGCAGCTGATCGCAACGCGCAACGGCGAAGGCGTCTCGACGCTGGCGCGCGACCTTTGCCTGATCGCAGCGGGCAGCATCGGGCTCAACACGCTGCTGCTTGCCGCCGAGCCGGCTGGCCGCCGGGGCGCCGACTGGCCCCGCAGCGTCTACGGCATGCCCACCAATCTGCGGCCGCTGCCCACGGCGCCGGCGGAGCTGGAAGCGCTGCGGGTTGGCGACAGTTCGCTGGTGATCGCCGCGCCAAGCGCCGGTCCGCCGCTGCAACCGGCCGGTTGGACCACGCTGATCCAGGGGCTGCGCGGCCGGTTCGACCTGGTGCTGGTCGACGCGCCCTCGCTGGAACGAGGGTTCACCGGCATCGTCCTGGCGGCGCTGGTCGACACCAGCGTCATGGTGGTGGCCGCCGAGAGCACCCGCGCCAGCGCGGCGCGGATCCTGCGCGACCGCCTGGCCGAAGTGGGTGGGAAAACCGCGGGCGTCATCCTCAACAAGCGGCGCTTCCACGTGCCCCGGGCGGCCTACGAGCGGCTGTAGTCAGCCTCGCCTGCGGATTTCGCCGGCAACCGCAACCAAACCGGCTGCCCGCCCGCATGGTCGTCGCCGGGCGTCAACAGCGTGTATCCGCCCTGCGGCAGGGCGGTGAAGCTGGGCTGGGTCCAGCCTGCGCCGACGTCGCGGGCGCGCCGCCTGCCGACCAGCATCGACAGCGCGCAGAGCGACAGCCCGACGGCGCTCAACCCAGCGATGACTCCGCCGCGCGCGTCGGGGCCGGTTTCCACGGTGGTCGCGGCCTCCACCAGCACCGGGGCGACGCTTGTCTCGACCGCGGCGGCTTGCGGCGTTGCGGCAAGCCGCCGGTCGATGTCGGCGATCTCCGTGGCCAGGCCGCGCCGGTGGTCGTCAAGCTGCACCAGGTTGGCGCGCAGGCGGTCCCGCTCGGTGGTCAGCACCGTGTCGGCCGGGTCGGGCGGCAAGGCGCGGACCGCCTCCTGCCGCCGCGCCTCGTCGGCCAGGAATGCCCGCAGGTCGCGTATCTGGCCTTCGAGCGCGAGCACAGCTGGGAAGTCGGCCTGGTACCGGGCCAGCAGCTGGAAGCGCATGATCTGCATGTCGGCCAGGGTGGCGGCGCCTTTGTCGGGCGTGGCCCGGACCGCCTTGCGCTCCGCCGTGGCGCGCAGCGAGGCCGACAGGTCGCGCGCCACCGCGGTCAGCGACGCCGACACGCTTGCCGCCTGCGCCGTCGCGACCGTCGCCGCGTCGAGCAGCCGCATCCGCTCGGCCAGCGACGGGTTTCCAAGGGCGGCGGCGGTCAATGACGAAGGCGCAGCCGGGCCAGGCGCGTTCAGGATGGTGTCGACCAGCGAGCGGGCGCGCTGGCGGGCCACGGCCGGGTCTCGATCACTGGCGCTCACCTCGAGCGTGGCGCCGCCGTCGCGCAACGTCACCGGGTCGCCGGGCCGGGCGGCGAACGGCAACGCCGCCATGGCCAGGGCGGTGCGGCCCATGGCGGCGCTTCCGCCATCCGCCACGATCCGGGTGCGAACCACCGCGTCCGGCGGGGCGAACCGCCACACGCAAGCCGCCATCACCGCGGTGGCGAGCGCGCCCAGGCAGAACCCGGCCACCCGCGACCGCCAGCCGCGCCCGCGCACGATCCGGAGCGGCGGCGCTCGCCACAAAGCGAGCGCGCCTAGTCCGGGCGGGGTGAATTTCGTCACGGCTCCAGGCCGATCCCGCCGGCGTTCAGCGCGAAGCAAACACGGCGTCGATCACGCCTTCGGCCTGCAGGTGAACGCCATGCAAGGCCAGCATGGTGCAGGCCGCCACCGCCGCCACCGGCCAGGCCGGCATGGTCTCCCGCGGGCCGGCCGCGACGGCGAGGACCAGCACGCCCGCGCAGCCGATGACCGCGCCGGCCACGGCCTCCGCCGGGCTGTGGGCGTTCAACGCGACGCGCGAATAGCCCACGCACATCGCCAGCGCGACCGGGACGGCAGCCAGCACGGCGCCCGGCACGACATGGCGCAGCAGCAACACGACGATGCCGCCATACACGACGCACGCGGAGGCGACATGGCCGCTGACGCTCGGCGCGCGATCCGGGTCGCCGAACGCAACGCCGGCCGCCTTCAGCACCAGCACGAACGCCAGCGTGCCGCCGACCGCGCCGACCCAGGCGGCCAACCCGCGCCACCAACCCGCCACGCCCAGCGCCACCGCGACGAGTGCCGCCATGGGCAGCAGGACCGCCTCGTCCGCGAAATCGGTCAGGAACACCATTGTCGTTGGCCCGGGCGAGATGCGCCTGGCCTGCAGCCTCGCCGCACGAGGTGAACGCGCCGTTAACGCCGCGAGACGCCCGGCTGCGAGCGAGATTGTCGAAAGCGGCCAGGGTGCGACGGCCGTCCGTCATTCGTGCTTCCCTTGCGAACCGTTTTCGTCATCTACTCCGAAACGAGCGAGAAGAATACTAGAGCCTGGGGGAATCCGGGCCTGGATGGGAAGCGTCTATGACCGATACCACCGTGTTGCGCCGGATTTGCGCCTTTTTGTTTGCGGCGATGCTGGCCGCGTCGATCCCGTGGTCGGCTGCGCGCGCGCAAGCGAAGCATTACCGCTTCGGCTACGACCAGCCCCGCACCACCGGGTTCGGCGTCGCCGGCGACATGTTCGACGCCAAGCTGCGCGCGCTGAGCCATGGCGCCATGGCGATCGACCAGTTCCCCAGCGCCCAGCTCGGCCAGGAGCCGCAACTGCTGCAACTGCTGAAAAGCGGCGACCTCGACTTCGCGATCACCAGCACCGCCAACTCCGCCACCATCTCGCCCGAGGCCGGCGTGCTGTCGCTGCACTTCCTGTTCCGCTCCGACGACCAGCTGCAACGCGCTCTGGCCGACCCAAAGCTGATCGAGGCGGTCAAGCGCATGTACGCCGACACCGTGGTCGGGACCCGCGCCCTGGCGCTGGCCACGTTAGGCCTGCGCAGCATGTACGGCACGAAAGAGGTCCACTCCCTCGCCGACCTGGCCGGCGCCAAGATCCGCGTGCAGGCCACCGCGACGGAGGACACGCTGTTCGCCGCCTATGGCGCGCAGACGGTCCATCTGCCGTTCGGCAGCGTCTACACGTCGCTGCAGACGGGGGTGATGCAGCTCGCCGAGAACGGCATCAACGTCTACCTCGAGAACAAGCATTACGAGGTGGGGCCGATCCTCTCCCTCACCCGGCACGAGGCGAACAACAGCATCCTCTGGATCAGCGACCGGCTGTGGACCAGCCTGAGCGACGAGCAGAAGGGCTGGGTGCAGGAGGCCGCCGACGAGGTGGGCCGCAACCAGCCGGCCAAGGCGCTGGCGCTGGACCGCGACTCTGTCGCCAAGCTGCGCCGCATCGGGGTCAAGGTGATCGACAATGTCGACATCTCCGGCATGGCGCGCGTCGCCGGCCCGATCGAGGACGAGGTCGCCGCCAAGCTCGGCCCGCACGCGGTGGAGATCCTCAAGATTTGCCGGGCGCTCCCGGAGTGAGCGAGCATAGTCCGACGCACCCGACAGGCCTGCTGCAGCCGGGCCAGGCGCACCTGACCTGGCGCACGCTGGATTGGCTGGAGCGCGCGTTGATGGCGGCGTGCGGGCTATGCCTGCTCGGCTTCAGCGCCTCGGTGCTGGCCGACATCGTGACCCGGCTGGCGGGCACGCCCTGGCGGTCGGCGCAGGAGGTGACGGACACCTTCTTCGTCTACGGCATCTTCCTCGGCGCCGCCGTCGCCACCCGCCGCAACGACCACCTGACGCTGTCTGCGGTCGCGAACGCGCTCGCCGGCCGGGCGCGCATGGCCGTCGAGCTGCTCACCCGCTCCGTGGTGCTGGCCGTCGGGCTCGCCATGCTTTGGTACGGATGCTGGAACGTGGTCGCCGGGCTGACCAGCTACCGCATGCCGTCGATGACGCCGATCGCTACGCTGTACGCCGCCATTCCGCTGGCCGGCGCGCTGATCGCGCTGTTCAGCCTGGAGCAGATTGTCTGCGGCCTGCGCAACGGCTTCGTCGGCGCCGCCGCATGGGCCGAGCCTGGCATCATACCGCCCTCCGGAGCCATGCTGTGAGCGACGCCGGCATCCTGATGCTGATGGTCGCGCTGTTCCTGGTGCTCGGCTACACCGGCGTCCCCGTCGCGTTCGCGCTGATGGCGGGCGTGCTGGTCGGCGTGGCGTTCACCGACGTGGGCCCGGCGTCGATCATCCAGCAGATGTTCAACGGCGTCGATTCGGAGGCGCTGCTCGCGGTGCCGTTCTTCCTGCTGGTCGGCGAGCTGATGACCTCGGCCAACGTCGCGGTGCGGATCGCCGATTTCTCGCAGGCGCTGGTCGGCCATATCCGCGGCGGGCTGGGCCAGGTGGTGACGGTGTTCTCCATCTTCTTCTCCGGCATGTCAGGCTCCGCCAACGCCGACGTGGCGGTGCTCAGCCGCACGCTGGGCGGCCCGATGCAGCGCGACGGCTACTCCGCGGCGTTCACCGCGGCGCTGATCGCGGCGGCCTCCACCATCGCGGTGCTGGTGCCGCCTTCCATCACCGCCGTGGTGTACGGCGCGGTTGGCAGCGTCTCGATCTCCGGGCTGTTCATCGCCGGCGTGCTTCCGGGACTGATGATAGGCGGCGGGCTGATGGGGTACTGCTTCCTGTTCGGCCCGCCCGGCGTGCGCCGCCGCCGCGCCACGGTGCGGGAGGTGGGCGCCGCCGGGCGCGCCTCCGCGCTGCCGCTGATGATCCCGGTCATCCTGCTCGGCGGCATCCTGACCGGCTGGTTCACCCCGACCGAGGCCGGGGTGGTGGCGGTGGCCTGGCTGCTGGCGGTGGTGATCCCAGCGTTGAACCGCGGCCATCTGCGCCGGCTGCCGTACGATTTCTGCCAGGCCGGGCTGATCTACTCGCTGCCGCTGATCACCATCGCCGCCGCCGCCGCATTCGGCTGGCTGCTGGCCTACCTGCGCGGGCCGCTGGTGGTGGCGGAGTGGGTCACCGACCTGGCCGGCAACGACCCGCACGCCATCATGCTGTGCATGGTGCTGCTGTTCACCATCGTGGGCGACTTCATCGAGCCGATCCCGACGATCATCATCTTCATGCCGGTCGT
>CAXTBW010000151.1:0-7071 GCA_964242925.1 uncultured Acetobacteraceae bacterium | reverse complement strand
CGCCCGCAAAGAGCATGTCAGACGTGTCCGCAAAAACGCGGGATCATCACCGTCGGGTTCGGCCCGGTCGCGGACGATCTCGGATGGCAACATCCCCCACGGCAGGCCCGACTTCAGCACGAACAGGATCCCGGTCAGCGCCGCCCGGTCAGACAGGCGCGGCCGACTACCGATGCGCGCGGAACGGGCTCACCTGCGAGCGACTATAGGTAGCGGCCGCCCCGAGCGAGCACCTCGATCTTGTAGCCGTCTGGATCGGTAAGGAAGAAGAAACGCGCCAGCTGCTTGCCGTCGAACGACAGCGCCTTTGGCATTGTCACCGTAAATCCCATGCCTTCCAACCGGGCGTGCTCGGCGTCCAGATCGTCCACCGACACCGCCAGATGCCCGTAGGCGGTACCGAGTTCGTAGCCCTCGCCTCGCCCCTCGTTCACCGTCAGCTCAAGCTCGAATGTACCCTCTCCATCCCGTAGGTAGAGCAGGGTGAAGCCGTCCATTGGATAACGGTCTTGCACCGTCAGCCGCAGCGCCTTTTCATAGAAAGATACCGACTCCACCTCGTCGCGCACGCGGATCATGCTGTGGATCATCTTCGGCATTAGGATCCCTCCTGCTTGTCCCCGTGCCGCAGAGCGCGGTAGACACGGTTGCGAGAAACGTCGAGGCGTCGCGCGGTCTCACTGACGCTGCCACCGCACCGCTTGTACTCGTCGCGGATGGCCCGCACCATGCGCGAGTCAAGTCGCTCGGTCGCCGCCTCTCGCTGCGCGGTGACGGCGGGTCCCAGCGCCGCCATCACCACAGGTTCCGGTGGCAGCACCTGCAGCAGCACAGCCGGGTCAATTATCGACACCGCCGCCAGGCTGGCCCGAGTGAGCACGTTGCGCAACTCCCGCACGTTGCCATCCCAGCGCTGTCGCCGCAGCAACGCCACCGCCCCGTCGGTCAGACGCAGCGCTGGATCGATCCGCGCCAGCACCGTTCGTGCCAACGTCGCGAAATCCTGTCGGTCGGCGAGCCGCGGCAGCGTCACCGACACCACCGCTAGTCGATGCAGAAGGTCGGGACGGAACTTCCCTTCCCTTACCGCCTCGTGCAGCGCCACGTTGGTGGCGGCCACCAGCAACACATCCACCGCTCGCCCGCTTCCTCCACCCAGCGGCCGCACCGTCCAGTCGTCCAGCAACCGCAGCAGCGTCGCCTGCGCCCGCACCGGCATATCGCCGATCTCGTCCAGAAACAGCGTCCCGCCATGCGCTTCGGCTACCAGGCCTGCAGCACCGCCGCGTCGCGCCCCGGTGAATGCCCCCTCGGCGTAGCCGAACAGTTCCGCTTCCACGAGTTCGCCCGGCAGCGCCGCGCAGTTCACCGGTACGAACCGTCCCTCACGTCCACTGGCTGCGTGCGCCACCCGTGCCAGCTCTTCCTTGCCGGTCCCGGTCTCCCCATCGATCAGGATCGGCAGCCGCCGCCGCGCCGCCGCCGACGCGAGCAACACCGCCCGCGAGCAAACCGGATCCTCCGCTACGAGTCCCGCCGCGGGACTGGTTGTTCCAGGAGCCCGAGCCGGAGCCTCCCGCCGCCCGGAACCGGCCACAGACCTGTCTCTCACCGCGACCGGCCGCGCCCCCGGCATCCGTGTCACCACCGCGGCGAAGAAAATCGAGCCTGCCCGGTCACGCAGCCGGAATGCCTCGCCGGCCGGGCGTGACGCCACCACCTCGCCGAACCGAGCTGCGAACACCGTCCCGAACCCACGCCCGACCTCCACTGGCAACCCATGCAGCATCACCAGCCCCTGCGCAGAGGCTCCAAGGATCTGCCCGTCCCCATCCAGCGCCAGCAGCCCCGCGCCGGAGGTGAACAGGAACTCCTCGCGCCCGTGGATCGCCAGCATCAGGCAGTCGCGATGATGCTCTCGGAACAGCGTGTTGCCGATCTGCGCCGCGGCCATCCGCATCAGCGCCCGCGTGTGCAGCTGTCGTGTCCGCGAAGAGGTGGACGCATCTAGCACCCCCGCCAGCTCGCCATCAGCCCCCCAGACCGGCTCCGCCACGCAGGTCAGACCGGTATCGGCACGAAAGAAATGCTCTGCGCCGTGCACCACCGCCGACCGTTTCAACGTCGCGGCCAGGCCCATCGCGTTGGTGCCGCGCAACGTCTCCCTCCAGCACGCGCCGGGCTCCAACGCCCGATCCTGTGCCTGCCCGCGGAAGCTGTCATCCGTGATGGCGTCCAGCACCGTACCATCTGGTGCGGCAAAGGCG
Source organism: uncultured Acetobacteraceae bacterium (assembly GCA_964242925.1). Classification (GTDB taxonomy): domain Bacteria; phylum Pseudomonadota; class Alphaproteobacteria; order Acetobacterales; family Acetobacteraceae; genus LMUY01. The sequence continues at coordinate 4,804 of CAXTBW010000151.1, read as the reverse complement.
ATCAGCGAGTTTGATCCGGCTATCTGGCCGTGTAGTCCTTCCAGCTCCGCTCGCGCCAGGCGACGCACCCGCTCGTGCCGCCCCCGCGCCTCGTGCCACGCGGCCGGATCGGCATCCAGCCAGGACGGCGGCCGGGTCGGGTCCAGCCCCGCCTGCAGACATCGGTTCCAAGACGCTCCTATTTCCCAGGAAAGCAGCGTTTCTGGCACTTCCCCACGCCGTTCGAGCACCATCCGGGCGGCATCGACGTTGTCCCGGCCCTGCATGATGATTTTCCCCTGCCATGCCCGGCGCCAGCCCGGATGATGCACCGACCGGTGAACCGATCCAAGAGCTTGCTCCGCCCGCCTCGTTTTGCAACGTTCAATGATCCACAACGAAACAATGCCGCATCGCAGCATGACGCGGAGCGACCCGTTGTCGCACTGGATGAACGCTGGCACGCGCATTGCTGTCTCACGGTGCAGGCCCCGTAGAGGTGCCGAGGACATCATGCGGAGACGATCCAGATGAAGGCAGCCGTGCTGCACGAGTACGACGAGACCCTTGAGCGCGAAGAGCTTGTGCGCTTTGAGGAGGTTCCCAATCCCCGCATCGACAAGCCCACCGACGTCATCGTCCGCATAGGCGGCGCAGGCGTGTGTCGGACCGACCTGCATGTGGTGGAAGGTATCTGGCGCGGCCACGCCGACGTCCGGCTGCCCTACATTATGGGCCATGAGAACGCCGGCTGGGTAGAGGAGGTCGGCCCCGCAGTCACCTCCGTGAAGCCTGGAGACGCTGTGATCTGCCACCCGTTGGTCACCAGCGGCCACTGCCTTGCGTGCCGGCGTGGCGACGACATGCATGCCGAGGACAGCCGCTTTCCCGGCATCAACACCGACGGGGGTTACGCTGAATACCTTCATTCCGGCGAGCGCGCCCTGATCAAGCTTCCGACGTCCCTCGCGCCGAAGGACGTTGCTCCCTACACCGACGCCGGCCTCACCGCCTATCGTGCTGCCAAGAAGGCGTCACGCCACCTGCTCCCCGGCGAGCGCGCTGTGGTGATCGGCGCCGGCGGTCTCGGCCATATCGGCATCCAGGTGCTGCGCGCCCTTTGCGCCGCCGACATCATCGTCGTGGACCGCTCCGAGGCAGCATTGAAGCTCGCCCGGGAGTGCGGCGCCCACCACACCGTGCACGCGGACGAGCACGTGCTCGAACGCGTCCGTGAAATCACGCGAGGAAAGGGCGCCGAAGCGGTCATCGACTTCGTCGGCGAAGGCGACGCGGTGCAGCAGGGTCTGGTGATGACCGCCAGCGGCGGCAGCTACTATATCGTCGGCTACGGCGGCAAGGTCGAAATCCCGACCATTGACATGATCACCTCGGAGAAGACCATCGTCGGTAATCTTGTCGGCACCTATGCCGAACTCGTCGAACTGATGGCGCTCGCCGACCGCGGCCTCGTCACGCTGAAGACCAGGCAATACAGCCTGGCCGATGCCAACCAGGCACTCAAGGACCTGCATCACGGCCGCATTCAGGGCCGTGCCGTACTGATTCCGTGAAAGAACCTAGGAGGGAGGAGACCTCGTGTTTACGGACAACCAGGGCAACGAGTACTTCATCATCGATGGCCACATCCACAACTGGGATGCCTCCGTCGAGAACCATCGCAACGTGCACGGCAAGCAGTTCATCGACTGCTTCTACGGCTACCACCAGATGGGGCCGCCCGAGTTTCTCTGGCCGCGCGAAAAGTTCTATCGCTACGGTGAGGAGGCGCTGATACGGGATCTGTTCGTCGACGGCTACGATGATATGGCGATCCTGCAGCCTACCTACCTGAAGGAATTCTTCACCCGCGGCTTCAACACGACCGAGGACCAGTTCGAACTTACCGAACGCTACCCGGAGCGCTTTATCGTCAACGGCTCCTTCGATCCACGCGACGGCGAAGCCGGTCTCGACCGTCTCCGCGAGCACCACGAGAAGTACAAGCTCAAGGGCATCAAGCTCTATACCGCCGAATGGAAGGGCGAGAGCAAGGGCTGGCGTCTCACCGATCCCTGGGCCTCGCGCTACCTCGAGCTCGCCCGCGAACTGGGCATCAAGAACATCCACGTCCACAAGGGCCCCACCATCCTGCCTTTGAACCGCGACGCGTTCGACTTTGCCGACGTCGATGATGCCGCTACCAGCTTCCAGGAGCTGAACTTTATCGTCGAGCATTGCGGCCTGCCGCGCCTCGACGATTTCTGCTGGATCGCTACCCAGGAAACCAACGTCTACGCCGGTCTCGCCGTCGCGATCGCCTTCATTCACAAACGCCCGGAATACTTTGCCCACGTGCTGGGCGAGCTGCTGTTCTGGCTCGGTTCCGACAAGATCTGCTTCGGCAGCGACTACGCCATCTGGTCGCCAAAATGGATCACCGAGAAGTTCGCCAACTTCGAGCTTCCCGAGGCCGTGACGCGCGAGAAGGGCGTCACCTTCGGTGTCGAGGACAAGCGCAAGATCCTTGGCCTGAACATAGCCCGGTTGTACGACATCGACATCGAGGCCAAGAAACGCTTCTTCGCCGGCCAGCCGTCTCGCGGTCAGCCGCAGATGGCTGCCGAATGACCGGCGCCGCTCTGGCCGAAGAGCCGCGGATCGCCTCGGTCCGCGCCGCCCTCGACCGCGTCACCGATCCCGAGCTCGACGAGTCCGTCACATCGCTCGGTTTCGTGTCGCGGATCGCCGTCGACGATGCCGACCATGTCTGCATCGGCTTCCGCCTGCCCACCTACTGGTGCAGCGCCAACTTCGCCTGGATCATGGCCGAGGATATGCGGGATGCCGTGGCCGCGCTCCCCTGGGCGTGCGGCGTCACCGTCACCCTCGACGAGCACATGTTCGCCGACACCATCAATGATGCCCTCCGCGCTGGCCGCTCGTTTCGCGACGCTTTTGGAGCCGAGGCCGACAACTCGCCGCTCGACGCCGTGCGCGCGATCTTCGCACGGAAGGCGTACGGTCGGCGCCAACTCGCCCTGCTTGAGGCTCTTCTCGCTGAGGATCAAGATGCCACCGCGATCCTGGCGATGCGCGTGGCCGACCTCGCCACCCTGCCATGCGCGGAGACGGTATCCCGCTATCTTGAGAAGCGCGCTGTCCCGGGTCGGTTCGCAGCCACGGACCTCGCCTTCCTTGACCAGTCCGGTGCATTGATTGAGCCGGACCGCCTCGGCGTCCACCTGTCCGCGTTGCGGAGCATCGTCGTGAATATGGAGTTCAACGGCGCCCTGTGCCGTGGCCTGCTGTCGGCTCGTTACTGCGAACCTGATACCGTCCCGGCGGCCCGGTCCGGCGCTCCGGAGTTGATTGACTTCATCCGGAACGCCCGTCACGCTGCTTGACCCATCGTCCCCACTCCTGAACCGTCGGCCGCCGATGCAGCCGCCGACCAAGCAGCGGCGGGTGCCCTTCAGTCGGGAGATCACACTGGTATACGAGTATCTGGCACGGCGACATTGACAGTCGTGGCAAAGCTGATGGCGAAGGCAGGTTCGGAGGAGGCGCTGGCGACACAGCTGCAGGCGCTGGTGACGCCGACGTAGGCTGAGTCAGGCAGCCTCCGCTACGAGCTGAACCGGTCGCACGAGGAGCCCGGGCTGTCCGTATCACCGCCCGGCACTGCCTTGGCATTTTCGGATTAGAGTGCGGCAGGAACTGCCGCCTGCAGTGTGGACATCGAACGGGTGTGGCGAGATGCGCGAAGAGCCGACCCATTATCGTGCGACGCAAAGCGGGCAGACTCGCCGATGGTGGCGGTCCCGGAACGTGTGGTGATATTTCCCCCGGCCCCGTCCGATGCGGCTCGGCGAGGCGGAGGTGCTGCAGATAGGCGAGGGCAATACAGGTCATGAGCGCGTGCCGGTGCAGCCCCGTCCAGGACCGTCCCTCGAAGTGGCCCAGCCCGAGTTCCTGCTTGAGTTGCTGGTGTGCCTGCTCGCAGACCCAACGTGCCTTGTTAGCAGCGGCCAACGCGCGCAGCGACGTGCGCGACGGCAGGTCGCTGAGGTAGTATTTGCGCTCGTCGCTCGAACGCCATTCACCGTCCAGCCACGCCTCTCCGCCCGGCAGGCTGCACGAGTTGCACGCCCAAGCGGTATATCCTCTGGTTGCGCGCGATACCAACCGCCCACCTCAGACCGCGGGCATCCAGCCCGTGGCGGAACACGGCACCCGCCCCGTAGCCGGTGTCGGCCAGCACGCTGCCGAACCGCACGCCGGCCGCGCGCACGCGGTCCAGCTCGGCCAACGCGATCTCGCCCTTGCTCCTGGGCGCCATTGCCGCCTCGGGCACGCCCGCCTGGGCGCAGCGGTCCACCTCGCCGGTCCACTCGTCCGGCAGGAACAGCCGCAGGCTCACCGGCACAGGCACTTCGCCTTGCGCCAGGGTGAGCGACACCAGGGACTGGCAGTTGGCCTTCTTGCCGAGCTGCCCGCAATATTGTCAGGCGACGCTCACCGGCAAACAACCCTTCTTCGGCAGTGCCGTGTCGTCGATGACGAGTTAGGCGTCCGCTCCGCCAACGAGCCGGTCCGCCTCACGCCTCAGCACCGTCCACAGCGGCTCGTCGTCCCAGGCCGCGCTGGCGATGAAGTGCTGCAACTGGTCGTGCCCCGCTAGACCCAGCCGTGCCGCAGTCGGCTGCAGGCTCTTGCGCTCGCCAGGGCCGAGCAAGCCACGTCGGTAGAACGGCGCCCAGGCTCGGCGCGTCTTGCGGCCCATGACATCGAGAAACGGCCTCAGCCAAGCATCCAGGTCGCC
>CAXTBW010000150.1:0-7234 GCA_964242925.1 uncultured Acetobacteraceae bacterium | reverse complement strand
AACGCCATGACGGTCGGCATCGCGCCGCGCGACCGCATCTTCCTGTCCGCCGCCGCCGGCATCGGCAACCCCGTGGTGTATGTCGGCAGCCGGACCGGCCGCGACGGCATCCACGGCGCCACCATGGCCAGCGCCGAGTTCGGCGCCGACAGCGAGGCCAAGCGCCCGACCGTGCAGGTCGGCGACCCGTTCACCGAGAAGCTGCTGATCGAAGCCTGCCTGGAGCTGATGGCGACCGACGCGATCGTCGCGATCCAGGACATGGGCGCCGCCGGGCTGACCAGTTCCGCCGTCGAGATGGCGGGCAAGGGCGGCGTCGGCATCGCGCTGGACCTGGACGCCGTGCCGCAGCGCGAGGCGGGGATGAGCGCCTACGAGATGATGCTGTCCGAGAGCCAGGAACGCATGCTGATGGTGCTGCGCCCCGACCGGCAGGCGATGGCGCAGGCGATCTTCGAAAAGTGGGAACTGGATTTCGCCGTCATCGGCCGCCTGACCGACACCGGCCGCATCGTCGTCAGCCACCGCGGCGCGATCGAGGCGGACATCCCGCTCGACCCGCTGGCCGAGCAGGCGCCGCTATACCACCGCCCGACCGAGACCGCGCCGCCCTGCCCGCCTCTGGGCGCCGTGGCAAGCCCGGTCAGCGTGCTGGACGCGCTGACCCGGCTGGTCGGCTGCCCCGATCTTTGTTCCCGCGCTTGGATCTGGGACCAGTACGACAGCACGATCGGCGGCCAGACCGCGCGGCGGCCGGGCGCCGCGGACGCCGCCGTGGTGCGCATCGAGGGCCACGCGCTGGCGCTGGTGCTGACGACGGATTGCACCCCGCGCTACTGCGCCGCCGACCCGCATCTGGGCGGCATGCAGGCCGTCGCGGAGGCGTGGCGCAACATCACCGCGGTCGGCGGAACCCCGCTGGCGGTGACCGACAACATGAACTTCGGCAACCCCGAGAAGCCGCTCGTCATGGGCCAGTTCGCCGCCGCCACGCTGGGCATCGCGGCGGCCTGCACGGCGCTCGGCTTCCCCGTCGTGAGCGGCAACGTGAGCCTCTACAACGAGACGGACGGCGCCCCGATCCTGCCGACGCCGGCCATCGGCGGCCTGGGCGTGATCGCCGATGCCGCGCGCGCGGTGGGCCTGGCGCTGCGCCCGGGGCTTGAACTGGTGGTGGTCGGCCGCACGGACGGTTGGCTCGGCCAGTCGCTCTGGCTGCGCGAGTTGCTGGGCCGGGAGGACGGGCCGCCGCCGCCGCTGGACCTGGCTGCGGAGCGTCGCAACGGCGATTTCGTGCGTGCGCAGATCGCCGCCGGGCAGGTCGCGGCGTGCCACGACGCGTCCGACGGAGGGTTGCTGGTGGCGGTGGCGGAGATGGCCATGGCCGGCGGCGTCGGCGCCCACCTGGCCCGGCTTCCGGCCGGGGTGGACGAGCACGCCTTCTGGTTCGGCGAGGACCAGGGCCGCTACGTGCTGGCGGTGGAGGATGCCGCGACGGTGATGCTGGCGGCGGACGCGGCGGACGTTCCGGTGGCGCGGCTCGGCTCGGCGACGGGCGAGCGCATCACCCTGGCGGACGGCAGCGTCGTCGCGCTCGCCGCGCTGCGAGCCGAGCACGAGCGGTTCTTCCCGGAGTGGATGGGCAGCTAGGGCGTCGATCATCCGTTATGCCAGGGCTTGACCCCGGCTCCACGGGGCGCGGCAGAGGACGTCATGCAGCGTTGACACATTCGGAGCGCGATCTGGATGGGCCAGCGTCGTCGGGACCCCGTGGATGCCAGGGTCAAGCCCTGGCATGACGGTGTGGGGCGAATGGCTAACGCACCGAGACGTGCCCGGCGACCCGCGCGAGCATCCCGACGATCTCCCCTTGCGACCGGGTGCCGGTCTGGCGCAGCAGCTTCTTCAGCCGGGTCCGCACGCCGCCGAGCGTCAGGCCGGACTGCTCGGCGAACTCGGCCAGGCTGGCGCCGTTCGCGAGCGCCTCGGCGAGGTCGGCGTTGCCGGCCGTCAGGCCCAACGCCTCGCACGTCCAGCGTCGCTTCTGCGGGGCCAGCGGATTGCGCAGGTCGATGACCGAGACCCCGATCAACGCGGTGCCGGCGAGGACGTCGACGAGGACGACATGGGTGATGTCGCCCTGCCGGCTCGCCAGGCGCATGCTGGCCGACCGGGCGCCAAGCAGCATGGCCTCGAACGCCGCTTCATCGTCCCTGCGCCGCAACGCCAGACGGTTGTCGCTGATCGAGAAGATTCCAGGCCGGCGGACCATCGCCAGCGCGGCTTGGTTGGCGTGCACGACCGTCCGGTCGGTGGTCAGCAGGAGGCGAACGACCGAGCCGCTCTCCATTGCGGCCAGCGCGGCCTGGCCGAGTGTTTCGAGCAGCGTGCTCGCCGGGTCGGGGGGCGACATGCCGCCGCGCTATCCCGGTTCTCGGGTCGCGGCAGGCCGGGCTGGGCGCATGCCGGCCGTGGCCACCCCGATGCCGCTGGCGCCGCCGGTGACCAGCGCCACACGTCCCTTGCCTTCGTCCTGCGCCACGGTTGGACTCCTGGTTTCATACGTATGTTACGCTGCGGGCCGGCTGACGGTAAGACTACGGTGGGGCCAAGAAGCGGCCTCTACGCCTGCATCGGGTGACGTCCGGATACGCACCCGGCTACCTTTGCAAGGTCGTCGAACATACGGAGGAAATTAGGATGCGGCTCAGCGGCAAGGTGGCCTGGGTGACCGGCGCGGGCAGCGGCATCGGCGAGGCGGCGGCGCTGGCCTTGGCCGCAGAGGGCGCGCGCGTGGTGCTGACCGGTCGCCGGCGAGAACCGCTCGAGGAGGTCGCCACCCGCATCCGCGACGCCGGCGGCGCGGCGGACGTGCAGCCGGCGGACCTCACCGTGGCGGCGGAGGTGGAGGGCGTCGGCGATTTCCTGCGGCAGGGCGCCGGGCGGCTGGACATCCTGGTCAACAACGCCGGGCTCAACATCGCCGCCCGCCACTGGGACGTGCTGACCGCGTCCGGCGCCGAGCAGGTGATCCGCGCCAACCTGTCCAGCGCGTTCTTCTGCGTCACCGTAGCGCTGCCGTTCATGCGCGCGCAGCAGGACGGCGTGCTGATCCACACCGCCTCGCTGGCCGGGCGCTTCGTGGGCGGACTAGGCGGCCCGACCTACACCGCGGCCAAGCACGGCGTGGTCGCGATGAGCCACTCCATCAACATGGACGAGTGCGTCAACGGCATCCGTTCCTGCGTGCTGTGCCCCGGCGAGGTGGCGACCCCGATCCTGGACAAGCGCCCGATCCCGGTCAGCCCCGAGGACCGGGCGCGGATGGTGCAGCCGGATGACTGCGCGGATTTGATCCTGTACGTCGCGTGCCTGCCGCCGCACATCTGCATCAACGAGGTGCTGATCAGCCCGACGTGGAACCGCAGCTACGTCGCCGCCCGCCAGCGACGGTTGTAACGCGCCGCATCGTCATGCCAGGGCTTGACCCTGGTATCCACGAGCCTCGACCGATGACGTAGCGCCGTGTTGGCGATGTCGGAACGCAACTGGACACGCCAGTGCTTCCGGGACGCCGCGGATACCAGGGTCAAGCCCTGGCATGACGGTTTTACCGGGTGGCTACTGGGCAACCGGGTGCAGCAGCAGCTTCTGCACGCGCCAGTTCAGCAGTTCGGCCACCCACAGCTCGTTCTCCGATGGGCACGCCATCTCGTGGATCCAGCCGAACTGCTTGAGACCCTTGCCGGACTCGCCGAGCACGCCCAGCACCTTGCCGTCCAACGTCATTTTGTAGATGCGGCCAGGGAAACCGTCGGAGCTGTACAACACCTGATTCGGCCCCGGCGTGATGCAAATCGCCCAGGGCGCGCCGGCGACCATGGTCCTGGGGGTGCCGACCGGCGGGTTCTGGTCCGGCCGGTTGCCGATGGCGGGCCTGGCGTCCGGGCTGACCGGCACGTCGATCGTGATCTGGCGCAGGAACGCGCCGCTGGTGTCGAACACCTGGATGCGCCGGTTGCCCCGATCGGCGACGTAGATGTGCTCCTCGGCGTCGATCGCGATGCTGTGCGGGGTGCTGAACTGCCCAGGGCCATCGCCGGGCGTGCCCCAACTGCCGAGCCACGCGCCCTCCCGGCTCACCTTGGCGACGCGCGAGTTGATGTAGCCGTCGCTGATGTAGCCGTTGCCGGCGCGGTCCCACGTGACGTCGGTCACCTGGCGGAACATCCCGTCGATCGGCGCCGCTGGCGGGTTGGGGTGCTTGACCGGGCCGGTGAACTCGTCCGCCGCCTCCTGCTTGCGGCCGAACACCATGGCGACGCGGCCGTCCTGGTCGAACTTGATGACCATGTCCGAGCCCTTGTCGGTCACCCAAACATTGTCGTCGCGATCGACCTTCACGGCGTGCGCGAACGACCAGGCGTACAGGCCGTGCCCGATCTCGCGGATGAACTGCCCGTCGGGGCCGAACTCCAGCAGCTGCGCGGCCGCAGCCGCGTAGGCCGGCCCGGTCGTGCCGCCGCGCGAGAAGACGAAGACGTGGCCCTTGGAGTTCACCGCGACGCCCGCCGCCTCGCCGAAGAACAGGTTGTCCGGAAGTTTCAGCGGCTGCGGCACGGAGTCGAATGGGATTTCCGGAACGGCGGCCGGTTGGGCCGCGGCGGCGGCGCTGGCCAGCATCAGCAAACCCGTCAACCGTGCGATCATTCCGCGTCTCCCCCGTTTTCGGCCATGAGGGATCGGGCCGGCGCCCGTGTCAACGCCAGGGCATGGTGACGGGCATGGGTGACGCGCATGACAGGGCGGGCCGCGGCTGGCATGGTTCCGGCAAGGGGGACGCGATGCGAACAGCTTGGCAGGGTGCGGTGATCGCCGCCGGGATGGCCGTCGCCGCGGCCGCGCCACCCGGCCCGTCGGAGGACCAACTGGCGGAGTCCGTGCGGCTAGGTTCGCTGGCCGCGTTGGCGCCGGTTTGCGGCCTGCGCGACGAACGCTGGGCCGCAGACCTGCGCCGCAGCGCCATCCAGTCCGCGACCGGCTCGAAGGGCCACGCGGACGGCGACCTCGCAGCGGCGCCCGGCAGCAACCTGGTCATCGGCGCGCTTTCGTTCGCGGAGGCCGAGGCGCTGGAGGCCTTCGCCGAGGCGGCGCCGGACGCCACCTGCGGCCCGCTCGGCCGTGACCCGAACCTTGCCCGGGCGGATGGGATCGTGCGGGATTTCCGCGCCCAAGCGGGCCCGGCCACGCCCGGATCGTAGGTCTTACCCCGATCGCGCGGCGAACGTGAGCACCGCGTCCACCATCGCGTCCACGTCCGCCGCCCGGGTGCGGTGGTTCACGATCGCCGCCCGGATGGCCAGCTTGCCGTCGATCGTGGTCGTGGACGGCGCGGCGATCCCGGCTTCCTGCAGATCGGCCACGATCTCCCGGTTCAGGACGTCCGCATCGCCCTCGCAGCGCACGCGGAAGCAGACGATGTTGAGCGCCACCGGCGCCAGCAGCTCGAGCGCCGGTTCCGCCCGAACCCGCGCCGCCAGGTGCTGCGCGATGTCGCAGGCGGCGGCGGCCACTTCGCCCAGCCGGTCGGCGCCGTAGGCCTTCAGCGTCATCCAGACCTTCAGCGCGCGAAAGCCGCGGGACAGGTCGGGACCGAGGTCGCACGGCCAAGGATCGCCCCCCGCCAGGCCCCGCTGCTCCCGCCGGAGATAGGCCACCGTCTGCGCGAACGTGGCCAACTGCATCGCGGCGTCGCGCACCAGGATGCACCCGGCGTCGTACGGCGCCTGCGCCCATTTGTGGAAGTCGACGGCCAGGCTGTCCGCGTGCTCGATGCCGGCCAGCAGCGGGCGCAAGCGCGGCGACAAAGCGGCCAAGGCGCCGAACGCGCCGTCCACGTGGAACCACAGGCCTTGCTCGCGGCAGAACTGCGCCAGGCCGGTCAGATCGTCGATCGCGCCGGTGTCGACCGTCCCCGCGGTCCCCACCACCAGGAACGGCTGCGCCCCCGCCGCCCGGTCCGCCGCCACGATGGCGGCGAGCTGCGCCAGGTCGATGCGGTGGTCCGCGTCGCAGCCGACCAAGCGCAACGCGTCCGTGCCTAGCCCCGCCATGTCCATCGCCCGCGCGATGCAGCCATGGGCGGTGCGCGCCGCGTAGGCGGTCAGCCGCAGCCCGCCGACGCCGTCCCGCCGCACCGCCGGGCCGCACGCGGCGCGCCGCGCCACCAGCACCGCCACCATGTTCGCCATCGAGCTGCCGGTGACCATCACGCCCGAACTCGTCGCCGGCATCCCCACCATTTCCGCCGCCCAGCGCACCACCTGGCGCTCCACCTCGATCGGGGCGTGGTCGCGCCCGCCGAGGTTGGCGTTCAGCCCGGCGGCGACGAGTTCGGCGATCATCCCGACCGGGTTGCCGCCGCCATGCACCCAGCCCATGAAGCGCGGGTGCACGTTGCCGGTCGCGTACGGCGCAATCAGCCGGCATGCATCGTCGTACGCGGCCGCAGCGCCCTCCGCCGTGCGCGGCAACGGCGATTGCAGTTCCTCCCGCACGGCGTCCGGCGTCTTCCGCCAAACCGGGCGGTCGCGCACGTTGGCCATGTAATCGATCATGTCGTCCAACGCGCGATGACCGAGCGCGCGCAACTCGGTCCAGTCCTCCGGGTCCAAGCCGTGCTCCGTCACGCTTGAACCGGCAAGTGCGTTGCCGCCCAATGGCGGGCGATATCGATCCGGCGGCACAGCCAGATCCCCGGCTGCCCCTGCGCCCACGCCAGAAAGCGCTCCAGCGCGACGGCCCGCCCCGGGTGGCCCGCAAGGCGCATGTGCAAGCCCACCGACATCATGGTCGCGTGCGGCTCGCGGAGCAGCAGGTCGGCGGAGTCGCGCAGATGGTCGAAGAAGTGGGCGGCGGTCGCGAAGCTGCCGCGGATGAAACGCGCATCGTTGTTCACCAGGCTGTAGGGCACGACCAGATGCGGCAGCCCGCCGACATCGCGCCAATACGGCAGATCGTCGTTGTACGCGTCGGAGTCGTAGAGGAAGCCGCCGTGCTCCACCAGCAGCCGGCGGGTGTTGAGGCTGGGCCCGTAGCGGCAATACCAACCGGCCGGCGCTTCCCCGAACAGACGTTGCAGGGTGGCCACGGCGCGCGCGATCTCGGCCCGCTCGACATCCTCCGGCATGGCCTGGTGGTCGACCCAGCGATTGCCGTGGCAGCAGACGTCGAA
>CAXTBW010000149.1:0-7277 GCA_964242925.1 uncultured Acetobacteraceae bacterium | reverse complement strand
TTCCGCAACTTCGATTTCGTTTCGCCTTGGGAAGGCATGGTGACGTTGCCCGGTGACGAGAAGGCGCATGCTGAGCGCCAGGCCGCCGGCACGGGAACCAAGCTCCAGGCGGACGGGGGCAAGCCCGTATGAGCACGACGATGGACGACGTCACCCCGCAGGTCGACGAGGCAGCTGTCGAGCGGCCCGAGTGGCCGGAGACGATGCTGCCCGACGGCAGCCCGAAGCGCACCAAGACGGTCGAGATCGACAACCACTCGATCAACTTCGGTCCGCAGCATCCGGCGGCGCACGGCGTGCTGCGCCTGATCCTCGAGATGGACGGCGAGGTGGTCGAGCGCGCCGACCCGCATATCGGCCTGCTGCATCGCGGCACCGAGAAGCTGATCGAGCACAAGACGTATCTGCAGGCCGTGCCGTATTTCGACCGGTTGGACTACGTCTCCCCCATGTGCATGGAGCATGCCTTCGCGCTCGGCACCGAGAAGCTGCTCGGCATCAAAGCGCCGGAGCGGGCGCAGTGGATCCGCACCATGTTTGCGGAGATCACCCGCATTCTGAACCACATCCTGAACGTCACCAGCTACGCGCTGGACGTCGGCGCGCTCACGCCCACGCTGTGGGGCTACGAGGAGCGCGAGAAGCTGATGGAGTTCCACGAGGCTGCATCCGGCGCCCGGCTGCACGCCAACTATTTCCGCCCGGGCGGCGTGTCGAAGGACCTTCCAGCCGGGCTGGAGGAGCGCATCGCGGAGTGGTCGAACGAGTTTCCCAAGTTCATCGACGACCTCGAGACGTTGCTGACGAACAACCGCATCTGGAAGCAGCGCACCGTCGATATCGGCGTGATGTCGGCGGAGATGGCATTGGCCTGGGGGTTCAGTGGGCCGAACATCCGCGCCTCGGGGTTGCCTTGGGACCTGCGTCGCTCGCAGCCGTACGACAAGTATGCCGAGGTCGAGTTCGGCATCCCCGTCGCCCGCAACGGCGATTGCTACGATCGCTACCTGGTTCGCGTGGCGGAGATGCGGGAGAGCGTGCACATCATCAAGCAGTGCCTGGCGAAGATGAAGCCGGGCCCGATCAAGGTGCAGGACCGCAAGTTCACGCCGCCGAAGCGCGAGGAGATGAAGCGCTCGATGGAGGCGCTGATCCACCACTTCAAGCTCTACACCGAGGGCTATCACGTGCCCGCCGGGTCGACCTACTCGGTGGTGGAGAGTCCGAAGGGGGAATTCGGCGTCTACCTGGTGTCGGACGGCAGCAACCGGCCGTATCGCTGCAAGATACGCCCGACCGGGTTCAGCCACCTGCAGGCGATGGAGGTGATGAGCCGCCGGCACATGCTGGCGGACGCCGTGGCGGTGATCGGGTCGATCGACATCGTGTTCGGCGAGGTCGATCGCTGATGGCGGAGAATATCGGCGACGGCTCGACCGGCGAGAACCCGCAGGTTGCGCAGCCCGCGCGCTTCGAGTTCGACGCCGAGAGCCGGGCCGCGATCGACGCGGACGTGGCGAAATATCCCCCGGGGCGGCAGGCGAGCGCCGTGATCGCCGCGTTGTACCACGTGCAGACCCAGATGCGTCGCGCGACCGGGAGCGCGTGGGTGCCGCGCGTGGCGATGGACGCGGTGGCAGAGCGTTTGTCGATGGCGCCGATCCGCGTCTACGAGGTCGCGACCTTCTACCTGATGTTCAACACCGAGCCAGTCGGCCGCTATCACCTGCAGGTGTGCACCACCACGCCGTGCTGGCTCCGCGGGTCGGATGAGGTTGAGGCAGCCTGCCGCAAGGTGACCGGCATCCAGGGCTGGCACGAGACGAGCGCCGACGGGATGTTCACGCTGAGCCAGGTCGAGTGCCTGGGCGGCTGCGTGAATGCGCCCATATTGCAGGTGGACGATGACTATTACGAGGACATGGACGGCCCGGCGGTCGAGCGACTGCTGGCGTCCCTGGCTCGTGGCGAGCGGCCGAAGCCCGGCAGCATGACCGGTCGCCAGACCTCCGCCCCCGAGGGTGGTCCAAATACGCTGCTGACGGTGACGGAGTAGCCCCGGTGCTCGACGACAAGGACCGCATCTTCACCAACCTTTACGGCATCCATGACTGGACGCTCGAAGGCGCTCGCAAGCGCGGCGATTGGGACGGCACCGCTGGCATCCTGGCGCGCGGGCGCGAGGCGATCATCGACGAGATGAAGGCGTCCGGCCTGCGCGGCCGCGGCGGCGCCGGGTTCCCGACCGGGATGAAGTGGTCGTTCATGCCCAAGGTGAGCGACGGCCGCCCGTCCTACTTGGTGATCAACGCCGACGAATCCGAGCCGGGCACCTGCAAGGATCGCGACATCATGCGGCACGATCCGCACAAGCTGGTCGAAGGCGCCCTCATCGCCTCCTTCGCGATGGGCGCTCATGCCTGCTACATTTACATCCGCGGCGAGTACTATGCTGAGGCGGTGAATCTGCAGGGCGCCATCGACCAGGCTTACGAGTCCGGGCTGATCGGCGCCAACGCCTGCGGCTCCGGTTGGGACTTCCAGCTGTATCTGCACCGCGGCGCCGGCGCCTACATCTGCGGCGAGGAAACGGCTTTGCTGGAGTCGCTGGAGGGCAAGAAGGGCATGCCCCGGCTCAAGCCGCCGTTCCCGGCGGCGGTTGGGCTGTACGGCTGCCCGACTACGGTGAACAACGTCGAGACCATCGCCGCCGCCCCCGCGATCCTGCGGCGCGGCGCGGCCTGGTTCAGCGCGCTGGGGCGCCCGAAGAACGCCGGCACGAAGATCTTCTGCATCTCCGGCCACGTGAACAAGCCGTGCAACGTCGAGGAAGAACTCGGCATCCCCCTGCGCGAGTTGATCGACCGCTACTGCGGCGGCGTGCGCGGCGGCTGGGACAACCTGCTGGCGGTGATCCCCGGCGGCTCGTCCGTGCCGCTGCTCCCGAAGGACATCTGCGACACGGTGCTGATGGATTTCGACAGCTTGCGCGACGTGAAGAGCGGCCTCGGCACGGCCGCGGTGATCGTGATGGACAAGTCCACCGACGTCATCGCCGCGATCGCCCGGCTGGCGCACTTCTACAAGCACGAGAGCTGCGGCCAGTGCACCCCCTGCCGCGAGGGCACCGGCTGGATGATGCGCGTGATGAACCGCATGGTCGCCGGCCGCGCCACCGTGGACGAGATCGACACGCTGGAGCAGGTCACAAGGCAGATCGAGGGCCACACCATCTGCGCGTTGGGCGATGCCGCCGCTTGGCCGATCCAGGGCCTGATCCGCCACTTCCGCCCGGTGATGGAGGACCGCATCGCCGCCTATAAGCGCGCCCGCCCGCCCGTGATGGCACTGGCGGCCGAGTGACGCACCGCGCTGTCCTTCTCCTTCTCCCGCCTCCGGAAGAGGGTCGGGGTGAGGGGGCCGCTTGACCGATCCCGCACCCATCAATGCCGCCGATGCCGACCTGCGCGGCAGCCGTTTCACCGACGTGAACCTGGTCGGCGCCAAGTTCCACCGCGCCGACCTGTCCCGCGCCACGCTGTCCGACGTGTCGCTGGAACGCGCGGTGTTCAACCAGGCCAATCTTGCCGGGGCCCGGTTCGAGGACGCTTCGCTCAAGGGCGCCATCCTGGTGGATGCCGACCTGACCGGCCTGGTCATCAACGATTGCAACATCGCCGGCCTGCGCATCGACGGCGTCGAGATCGCCGCGCTGTTGGCCGCCAACGAGAAGAACTGAACCTATGGCCAAAGTCACCGTAGACGGCCGCGAGGTCGAGATCGCCAACGGTTCATCCGTGCTGCAGGCCTGCGAGGCCGCCGGCGTCGAGATCCCGCGCTTCTGCTACCACGACCGCCTGTCCGTCGCTGGCAACTGCCGCATGTGCCTGGTCGAGGTCGTGAAGGCGCCCAAGCCGATCGCCTCCTGCTCCTACCCGGTCGCCGACGGCATGGAGATCAAGACCGATACCCCGATGGTCCGCAACGGCCGCCGCGGCGTGATGGAATTCCTGCTCATCAACCACCCGCTCGACTGCCCGATCTGCGACCAGGGCGGCGAGTGCGACCTGCAGGATCAGGCCTACTCCTACGGCAGCGACCACTCCCGCTACCAGGAGAGCAAGCGCGCCATCAAGGACAAGTACCTCGGCCCGCTGGTCAAGACGGTGATGACGCGGTGCATCCAGTGCACCCGCTGCATCCGCTTCGCCACCGAGATCGCCGGCGTGCCGGAGCTGGGCGCGACCGCGCGCGGCGAGAACATGGAGGTCACCACCTACGTCGAGAAGGCGCTGACGTCCGAGCTGAGCGGCAACCTGATCGACATCTGCCCGGTCGGCGCGCTGACCTCCAAGCCCTACGCCTTCGTCGCCCGGCCGTGGGAGCTGCGCAAGACCGACAGCGTCGACGTGCTGGACGCGGTCGGCGCCAACATCCGGGTGGACGCGCGCGGCAGCGAGGTGCTGCGCATCCTGCCCCGCACCAACGACGACGTGAACGAGGAGTGGTTGGGCGACAAGTCGCGCTTCTCGTTCGACGGCCTCAAGCGCCGCCGTCTCGACAAGCCCTGGGTGCGCCAGGACGGCCGCCTGCGCCCGGCGAGCTGGCCGGAGGCGTTCGCCGCCATCGCCGACCGCCTGCGCGGCCTGCCCGGCGAGCGTATCGGCGCCATCGCGGGCGACCTCTGCGATGCGGAGAGCATGCTGGCGCTGAAGGACCTGATGACCGGGCTTGGCTCCCCCAACCTCGACTGCCGGCAGGATGGCGCCCGGTTGGATGGCGCGCGGCGCGACTTCTACACGTTCAACAGCACCATCGCCGGCATCGACGAGGCGGACGCGCTGCTCATCATCGGCAGCAATCCGCGCCGTGAAGCGCCCGTGCTGAACGCGCGCATCCGCAAGCGCCGGCTGTCCGGGCCGTTCCCGATCGGCGTCATCGGGCCGCATGCGGACCTCACCTACCGCGCGGAATGGCTCGGCGACGGCCCGGCTGCGATCCACGCTCTGCCCGAGCCGTTCGCCGCCGTGCTGGCAGACGCCAAGCGCCCGATGATCATCGTCGGCCAGGCTGCGCTCGCGCGGCCGGACGGCGCCGCGGTGCTGGCGGCGGCATGGAAGCTCGCTTCGCAGGTCGGCGCGCTGACTGCGGAGTGGAATGGCTTCAACGTGCTGCACACTGCCGCCGCCCGGGTCGGCGCGCTGGACCTGGGTTTCCTGCCCGGCGCCGGCGGCAAGACGCTGGACGCGATGATGGCCGGCGGGGTGGACCTGCTCTGGCTGCTTGGCGCCGACGAGTTCGACACCGGGCGCATCGGCGCCGACACCTTCGTCGTCTATCAGGGCCACCACGGCGACCGCGGAGCGGCGCGGGCGGACGTGATCCTGCCGGGCTCCACCTACGTCGAGAAGTCCGGCACCTACGTCAATACCGAGGGTCGCGTGCAGCGCACCGGCAAGGCGGTGTTCGCGCCCGGCGACGCGCGCGACGACTGGGCGATTCTGCGCGCCTTCTCCGCCCTGATCGACAAGCCGCTGCCATATGACGACCTGGAGGCGTTGCGGGCGCAGTTGGAGCAGGTGAACCCCGTGTTCGGCCGGATCGGCTTCCTGCCCCGCTTCGGCGCCGCCGACTTGTCTGCGCCCAGCGGGGACCCGGCCGCGGTCAGCGATGCGCCATTTGCGACCGCGTTCGACGACTACCACCAGACCAATTCGATCAGCCGGGCCAGCGCCGTCATGGCGGAGTGCTCCGCCACCTATCATCCGATCCAGCTGCTGGCCGCGGAGTAAGCATGGACCTCTTTCTTGCTTCCGGCCCCGGCCAGGTTTTGCTCACTCTGGTCGAGACGCTCGCCTTGCTCGTCCCGCTGCTGCTTTGCGTGGCCTACCTGACGGTCGCCGAACGTAAGGTGCTGGGGGCGATGCAGCTCCGGAAGGGACCGAACGTCGTCGGGTTTTGGGGCTTGCTGCAGGCGTTCGCCGACGCGCTCAAGATGTTCATGAAGGAACAAATTATCCCGACCGGCGCGAATCGCGTGCTGTTCGTGATCGCGCCGATGCTGACGATGATGCTGGCGCTGATCGCCTGGGCGGTGATCCCGCTGGCGGACGGCTGGGCGATCGCGGACATCAACGTCGGCGTGCTGTACCTATTCGCGATCAGCTCGCTGAGCGTCTACGGCGTGATTATCGCCGGGTGGGCGTCGAACTCCAAATACGCCTTTCTCGGCGCGCTGCGGTCGGCGGCGCAGATGGTCAGCTACGAGGTGTCGATCGGCTTTGTGATGGTGACGGTGCTGCTGTGCGCGGGCACGCTGAACCTGACGGGCATCGTGCGGGCGCAAAGCACGATCTGGTTCGCCATTCCGCTGTTTCCGATGTTCGTGGTCTACTTCATCTCCGCCCTGGCCGAGACCAACCGCGCGCCGTTCGATGTGGCGGAGGGCGAAAGCGAGATCGTCGCCGGGTTCATGGTGGAGTATAGCGGCATCTCGTGGGCGCTGTTCTTCCTTGGCGAATACGCCAACATGATTCTGCAGTCCGCGATGATGACCATCCTGTTCCTGGGCGGCTGGCTGCCGCTGATCCCGTTTGCCCCGTTCACATGGATCCCGGGGCCGATCTGGTTCATCGGCAAGATCGTCGCGCTGCTGTTCATGTTCATCTGGGTGCGCGCGACGTTCCCGCGGTTCCGCTACGACCAGCTGATGCGGCTTGGCTGGAAGGTTTTCCTCCCAATGTCGCTGCTGTGGCTGGTGCTGACCGCGGGCGTTCTGGTGTTCGCGGGCTGGCTGCCGCACTCGGCTTGATGTAAGCCGCCCGTTCGAAAGGGCTTCCCTATGGCATTCCTGGACCGCACCGCGCGATCGTTCCTGCTGACTGAACTGGTCACCGGATTGGGCCTGACGTTCAGCTACATGTTCAAGCGCAAGGTCACGATTAACTACCCCTACGAGCGCAACCCGTACTCCCCCCGCTTCAAGGGCGAGCATGCGCTGCGTCGCTACCCGAACGGGGAGGAGCGGTGCATCGCCTGCAAGCTGTGCGAGGCGGTATGCCCGGCGCTCGCCATCACGATCGAGGCCGAGCCGCGGGAGGACGGGTCTCGCCGGACCACGCGCTACGACATAGACATGACCAAGTGCATCTACTGCGGCCTGTGCGAGGAGGCTTGCCCGGTCGACGCGATCGTGGAAGGGCCGAACATCGAGTTCAGCACGGAGACGCGCGAGGAGCTGCTGTACAACAAGGACAAGCTGCTCGCGAACGGCGACC
>CAXTBW010000148.1:0-7387 GCA_964242925.1 uncultured Acetobacteraceae bacterium | reverse complement strand
ACCACCACCCTGTCCCGCTCGATCGCCGAGCTGGGCATCTACCCGGCCGTCGACCCGCTGGACTCCACCAGCCGCTCGCTGGATGCCCGCATCATCGGCGACGAGCACTACGAGACGGCGCGTGAGGTGCAGCGCGTGCTGCAGACCTACAAGTCGCTGCAGGACATCATCGCCATCCTTGGCATGGACGAGCTGTCCGAGGAGGACAAGCTGGTCGTGGCGCGCGCCCGCAAGATCCAGCGCTTCCTGTCGCAACCGTTCCACGTGGCGGAGGTGTTCACGGGGACGCCCGGGTTGTTCGTGCCGATCGCCGACACGGTCCGTTCGTTCAAGGCGATCGTGCGAGGCGAATACGACCATCTGCCGGAGTCCGCCTTCTACATGGTCGGCGCCATCGAGGACGCCGTGAAGAAGGCCGAGGGGATGAAGGAGAAGGCCTGATGCCGGTTGCGCTCGAGATCGTCAGCCCGGAAAAGCTGCTGCTCACGCGCGACGTGGACATGGTGGTCATCCCCGCCTCGGAGGGCGATATCGGCGTGCTGCCGAACCATGCCCCAATGATCGTGCTGCTGCGCGGCGGCACGATCGCGATCCACGAGGGCGGCCGGGTGACGGACACGCTGTACGTGAGCGGCGGTTTCGCGGAGATCACGCCGGAGCGCTGCACCGTGCTGGCCGACGAGGCTTTGCCGACCGGCGAGCTGTCCCGCGCCGAGGGTGAGCGGCGGCTGACCGAGGCGCAGGGCGAGTACGACGCCACCGACAAGATGGATGTTCCTGCGCTCGACGCTGCGATGGACAGGATGCAGTCCGCCCGGGCGATGATCGAGGCGGCCGCAGCCTAATCGTGACTGTCGCGCCCGGTTTGCCGCGCAACGGCAACATGACAGTTGCGTTGCGTGTGCCCCGGCGCTCGCGGTTTCGGAACACCGCCTGGTCGTGGGTTGGGATCAGGGTATGAAGCACTGGCGGATGGAAGACGTTGCCTGGGATCGCTTTGATCCGACCAAGGTCGATTCCGACATCGTCCGCCTGGTCAAGTCGGCGGCCATGGTCGAGCGCAATGGCATCGACTACGCCATCTACCTCAACCGCATCTTCCATGACGACGCGGCGTTCTGCCAAGCCTCCGACAATTGGGCGGTCGAAGAGGTGCAGCACGGCGAGGCGCTCGGACGCTGGGCGGAAATGGCCGACCCGGGTTGGAACTTCGCCGAGGCGTTCCAGCGCTACCGCGACGGCTACAAGCTGCCGCTGGACGCGATGGTGTCGGTGCGCGGATCGCTCACCGGGGAGCTGATCGCGCGCTGCATGGTCGAGACGGGCACGTCGTCGTACTACACGGCGTTGGCCGACGCGACGTCGGAACCGGTGTTGGAACAGGTCTGCCGGCTGATCGCCGCGGACGAGTACCGGCACTTCAAGCTGTTCTACGACCACATGAAGCGCTATCTGGCGCGGGAGAAGATTGGCGTGCTGCGGCGGCTGCGCATCGCCGCCGGCCGGATTACCGAGTCGGAAGACGACGAGTTGGCGTTCGCCTACCATTGCGGCAACGAGCCGGAAGGGACGGCCTACGAGCACGAGCGATGCATCGCCAGCTACATGGGCCGGGCGATGGCGTTCTACCGCTTCAAGCACATCGAGCGCAGCATGGGCATGATTCTGAAGTCGGTCGGTCTGCCGCCGCGCGGTCGCCTTTCGGCGGTGGCATCCCGCCTGTTCTGGCAGATCCTGCGACGCCGCCAGCGGCGCTTCGCGGCGACCGCGGCCGCCTGACGCCGGCTGCGAGGGGCCATGCACGCCGCCCTCAACGCCTTCCTGCTCGGCTTCCCCGCGCTGTTCGCCATCGTCAACCCGGTCAGCGGCGCGTTCATCTTCCGCACCCGCACCGTCGAGCGCAGCCAGGCCGACCGGGTGCGGCTCGCGCGCAAGGTCAGCGCGTACTCGGCGCTGGTGATGATGGTGGCGCTATGGGCCGGGTCGTACGTGCTGGCGTTCTTCGGCATCACCCTGCCGGCGTTGCGCTGCGCCGGCGGGATCGTGCTGGCGTTGTATGCGTGGTCGTCGCTGAACGCGCCCGAGCGGCGGGAGGCGCGCAAGACCGAGCAGCTGGATGCGGCCGCCGGCCTGGACGACGTGGCGTTCTACCCGCTGACGCTGCCGTTCACGACCGGGCCGGGCACCATCTCGGTCGCCGTGGCGCTCGGCTCCGCGCATCCGGCGCAGGGCATCGCGCTGATCCCGTTCTTCATCGGCATGTCGCTGGCCGCATTGGCGGTCGCGGCGCTGGTCTGGCTGCTGTACAGCGCCACCGACCAGCTCTCGCGCCTGCTGGGCCAGGTCGCCAGCCGCGCGATCACCCGGCTGTCGGCGTTCTTCCAGCTGTGCATCGGCGTGCAGATCTTGATAACGGGGGCAACCGAGATCCTGCGGCCGCTACTGGCCCGGTAGGCCTCGTCATCGAGCGGCGGAAACGAACCGCGATGGCGAGCCGCGCTTACTACCCGTCATCGCGAGCCGCCGCTCGGCGGCGCGGCGATCCAGGGCCGCGCCCACGGCGCTGGCGGCTCGACTGCCGCGTCGCAAGCGCTCCTCGCAATGACATGGTCGAGCGACAGAATTGGGCTGTTCGGCCCCTGCTGTCACCCTCCGAGCGAGCCCGGCAGGCCGCCCGGCTTGCCGAACAGCCAGCCCTGGCCGTACTCGACGCCCAGATCCAGCATCATCGCCGCCTCGTCCTCCCGCTCGATGGTCTCGGCGATGACCTTCGCGCCGACGAAGTTCGCCAACTCGATCATCGACAGCAGGAAGCCGTGCTCCCGCGCGTTCTGCCGCGCGCCGGTCACGTAGGCGCCATCCAGCTTCACGTAGTCGACCCGAAACTCCCGCAGGTAGCGGAACGCGGCGGACCCGGCGCCGAAATCGTCGATGCAGATCGGCACCCCCCGTTCCCGCAGCCCGGCGATGCACGCCGCGGCGTTGGCGACGTCCTGGATGTCGGCCGTCTCCGTCAACTCCACCAGCAACTGCCCCGGCCGCACGTTGGCGCCCAGCATCTGCATCAGCCGGTCCCGGAAGTTGGGGCTCTCCATCGACAGCCCCGACACGTTGACCGCCACCGACACGGCCGGCGAGCTGGCCATTGCAGCCAGCGCCTGCTGCATCACGGCCAGATCCATCTCCTCCGACAAGCCGACCGCCTCGGCGAAGGTGACGAAGTCCTGCGTGGTCTGGATGACGGCGCCCGGCGTGAAGATCGGCCGCAGCAACGCCTCGTAATGGTGCACGCGGCGGTTTGTGAGCGCCACGACGGGTTGGAACGCCAGGCGGAAGCGGTTGCCTGCAAGCGCGGACCGCACCGCCTTGGCCCGCATCTGCGCGCTGGCGACGAACTCGGCCAGCCCGCTGTTGAATCCCGCCTCCGTGGTCGCTTTCGAGCCGCCCTCGGCGAACCGGGCCAGGGCGAAACGCAGCGCCCGGGCTGCCTGCGCGCCCGTCAACTCGTCGCGCTCCAGGGCAAGTTCGGCGCTGTGCACCAGGGTGCGCGCAGTGGCCGGATGGGCCCGCAGCAACGCCTCCAGTTCCGCCGCCACCGCCTCCAGGTCCGTCCGGTTGTTCGACAGCAGTCCGTAGCGCCCGGAGGCGATCTCCCCGGCGACGCTGCCGGGTCCGCCAAATCGAGCCAAGACATCTACGATCTCCGCTTGCAGTGCACGTTGAGTCTCTGGCGGCATGGCGCCCTGCGCCGCGGACCAGCCCTGCACTTCCAACAGGCTGAGGGCGCCGCCCTCGTCCCCCCGCAGCCGCTCCTCGGCCAGGCGGGCGAAGGCGACGGCCGGCTGTGGAACGAGCGACGCGGGCGCAGGAAGCGCGGGCAGGCGCCCGATGGTGAAGCACAGCCGCCCGTTGTCCGACCCTTGCGCCGACGGCATGGCCAGCCCCGAAACCACCATCGGGGTGGCGGCGGCATCGGCCAGGCGCAGCACCAACGGCGGCAACCGGCCCCGCATCACCGTGGTGGACAGCGCGAGGTCAACCGCCGGCCGATCCGCCGGCGTGAACAACTGATGCAGCGGCCGGCCGACAAACTGCTCCGGCGCGGCGGCGAAGCGCACGTTGAACGCCCCCGCGGCGAAGCGGATGGCGCCGCTCGCCGATGCCTCCACCAGCAAATCCGCCGCAGCGAAGGCGAACGCGATGAAACGGTCCTTCTGCGCGGCGGGCGCGAGCGTGGCGGTTGAACGGTCGGCCAGTAGGACGGACATGCGACTCGCCTTGGTGAACGCACACCATGGTGTTGCGGGATGAAGGGAGAGTGAAGAGGCGCGTTGCCGGCTGCGCACAGAGGCGCCACGTAACGGGTCCAACCAAGGAACCAGGCGCCATGACATTGCGCGGGATGCACCATGTGACCGCCATTTCGGCCACCGCGGCGGGCAATCACGCCTTCTACACGGGCGTGCTCGGCATGCGGATGGTCAAGAAGACGGTCAACCAGGACGACACCACCGCCTACCACCTGTTCTACGCCGACGCGGAGGGCCGTCCGGGCACCGACCTCACGTTCTTCGACTGGCCCGCAGCGCCCGAACGCCGCGGCGCCGGCAGCGTCGTGCGAACCAGGCTGCGGGTGGCCGGCGCGGCGCTAGCTTGGTGGGCGGCGCATCTGAGCCAGGCCGGGGTCACCAGCCACGCCGTCGCGGAAGACGGGCGCAACGGCCTGGCGTTCGAGGACCCGGAGGGCCAGCGCCTGCTGCTGCTGGATGATGGCGGCGCCGGCAATGCGCGCCCCTGGGCGGCGAGCCCGGTCCCCCTCGAACACCAGGTGCGCGGCCTAGGCGCCCCGACCCTGAGCGTGCGGGACCTGGCGCCTACCGAGTCGTTCCTGACGGACGTGCTGGGGATGCGGCGAGACCGCGTCTACCCGGCCGCGGACGGCTGCGAGACCATCGTGTTCGCCATGGGCGACGGCGGCCCGGCGGCCGAACTGCACGTGCGCGCCGAGCCCGGCCTTGCCGCCGCGAAACAGGGCGCCGGCGGCGTGCACCACATCGCGTTCATGATCGCCAACGACGATTACGGGTCGTGGGTGGACCGCCTGCGCCGGCTCGGGGTGAACTCCAGCGGGCCGGTGGACCGGTTCTACTTCCGCAGCCTCTACGCCCGCGAACCCGGCGGCATCCTATGCGAGATCGCCACCGAGGGCCCCGGTTTCAGCGCCGACGAATCGATGGAGACGATGGGCCAGACGCTCGCGCTGCCGCCGTTCCTGGAACCGCGCCGGGCGGAGATCGAGGCCGGGCTGGCGCCGATCTAAACCCGCCCCAATTCGGGTCAGCCGTAACGCTCGACAAAGCCCTCCGCCGACAACGCGCGGAAATCCGGCATCGCGGCGCGCAGCCGGTCGTGGTCCCAGTCCCACCACGCGATGCGCTCCATCGCCTCGGCCACCCGGTCGGGGAAGCGCGGGCGCAGCACCTTGGCCGGGTTGCCGACCACGATCGTCCAGGCCGGCACGTCCTTCGTCACGATCGCGCCGGCGCCGGCCACCGCGCCGTTGCCCAGGCTCACGCCCGGCAGCACCACCACGCCGTGGCCGATCCACACGTCGTGGCCCAGCCGGCAGCGGAACGAGCGCCGCCAGTCGAAGAACGCCGGGTCGTCGTCGCCCAGGCCGTAGGCGCTGCTGCGGTAGGTGAAGTGGTTCATCGCGGCGCGCCCGACCGGGTGGTTGCCCGGGTTGATGCGCGCCTGCGCGGCGATGGAGCAGAACTTGCCAACGTCCGTGTAGATGATGTCGCTGTCGTTCACGACGTAGGAGAAGTCGCCGAACGCGCACTCCGCCACCTTGGTCCGCGCGCCCACCTCGCAGTAGATGCCGAACGAGGTGTCGCGCACGCTGGCGGTGCGGTGGATGTCCGGCTCGGCGCCCAGGTTCTTGGTCGCGCTGGCCGGATCCGGGGTCAATTCAGGAACAGCTTGCCCGGGTTCAGGATGCCGTGCGGGTCCAGCGCCGTCTTGATCGAGCGCATCACGTCCAGCGCGCCCTGCCCGGCCTCC
This sequence comes from uncultured Acetobacteraceae bacterium, assembly GCA_964242925.1. GTDB lineage: Bacteria > Pseudomonadota > Alphaproteobacteria > Acetobacterales > Acetobacteraceae > LMUY01. The sequence continues at coordinate 1,324 of CAXTBW010000148.1, read as the reverse complement.
TGCTCCAGGAACTCCCGCTTGCCCAGGCCGATGCCGTGCTCGCCGCTGCAGCTGCCCTCCAGGGACAGCGCGCGGGCGACGATCTTGCGGTCCAGCGCCCAGGCGCGCTCCAGCCCGTCCGGCTCCTTCGGCACCAGGATGACGGTGTGGAAGTTGCCGTCGCCGACATGCCCCACGATGGGCGCCGACAGCCCCGACGCCACGATATCCGCCTTCGCCCCCAGGATCAGGTCCGCCAGCCGGCTGACGGGGACCACCGCGTCCGTGGTCACCCCCTGCGCGCCCGGCTGCGAGGCGAGCGCCGCCCAGTAGCCGTCGTGCCGCGCCTGCCACAGCTTGCGGCGCTGCTCGGCGTCCGTCGCCCAGCGGAACCCGGCGGCGCCGTTCTCGACCGCGATCTCCTGCGCCATCTCCGCCTGCTCCTGCACGCTGGCCGGGGTGCCGTCGAACTCGAACAGCAGGGTCGACACGGGCGCCAGGCCCTCCAGCTTGGAGTAGGCGATGCTGGCCGCCATCTGCACGTCGTCCAGCAGCTCCATGCGCGCCACGGGGATGCCCGTCGCCAGGATGCCCATCACCGTCTCCACCGCGCCGCTCAGGCTGTCGAACTGGCAGATGGCGGCGGATTGCGCCTCCGGGATGCCGTGCAGGCGCAGCTGGATCTCGGTCATGACGCCGAGCGTGCCCTCGGAGCCGATGAAGAGCCGGGTCAGGTCGTAGCCGGTGGAGGATTTGCGCACCCGCCCGCCGGTCTGCACCACGCGGCCGTCGGCCATGACCACGGTCAGCCCCAGCACGTTGTCGCGGATGGTGCCGTAGCGCACGGCGTTGGTGCCGCTGGCGCGGGTGGCGCACATGCCGCCGATGGTGCACTCGCTGCCGGGGTCGACGGGGAAGAACAGGCCCTGGTCGCGCAGGTGGGCGTTCAGCTGCTGCCGGGTGACGCCGGCCTGCACGCGGCAGTCCATGTCGGGCGCGTTGACCTGCAGGATGTCGGTCATGCGCGACAGGTCGAGGCTGATGCCGCCGCGCACGGGGGTGACGTGGCCCTCCAGCGAGGTGCCGGCGCCGAAGGGCACGACGGGCACGCGGTGGGCGTGGCACAGCGCCAACAGTTGCGAGGCTTCCTCGGTGGTCTGGATGAACGCGACGCCGTCGGGCAGCACGGGCGGGTTGGTGTCCTCGCCGTGGCTGTGCTGCTCGCGCAGGGCGGCGTTGGTGGTCATGCGGTCGCCGAGGAACTCGCGCGCCTGCGCCATCACGGCGTCCACTGGTCTGGCCATATCGGGGTCTCCCTCTGGGCGCTATCTAATCGCGGCGGGGG
>CAXTBW010000147.1:0-7512 GCA_964242925.1 uncultured Acetobacteraceae bacterium | reverse complement strand
GCAGCCGTTCAGCCTGCGCGTGCCGCTGATCGACGGGCAGGGCAATTTCGGCTCGGTCGACGGCGACCCCCCGGCGGCGATGCGCTACACCGAGTCGCGCCTGTCGCGCGCGGCCATGCACATGCTGGACGACATCGACAAGGACACCGTCGACTTTCAGCCGAACTACGACGAGCAGGACGAGGAGCCGAAGGTGCTCCCCGCCGCCTTCCCGAACCTGCTGGTCAACGGCGGCAGCGGCATCGCCGTGGGCATGGCGACCAACATCCCGACGCACAACGCCGGGGAGGTGATCGACGCCACCCTCGCGCTGATCGAGGACCCGGACATCACGCTCGATGCGCTGATGCGCATCATCCCCGGGCCGGACTTCCCGACCGGCGGCATCATCCTGGGCCGCTCCGGCATTCGCTCCGCGTTCGAGACCGGGCGGGGCGGCGTTCCGTTGCGCGCCAAGGCGGCGATCGAGGAGATCCGCAAGGACCGCAATGCGATCGTGGTCAGCGAGATTCCCTACCAGGTGAACAAGAACACCCTGCTGGAGCGCATCGCCGAGCTGGTGCGCGCCAAGCAGGTCGAGGGCATCAGCGACCTGCGCGACGAGTCGGACCGCGATGGCATGCGCATCGTCATTGAGCTCAAGCGCGACGCGACGCCCGAGGTGGTGCTGAACCACCTGTATCGTTTCACCCAGCTGCAGACCCAGTTCAGCGTAAACATGCTGGCCCTGGATGGCGGGCGGCCCCGGCTGATGGGCCTGAAGGACGCGCTGCAAATCTTCATCGCCTTCCGCGAGGAGGTCATTCTCCGCCGCAGCCGATTCGAGCTGTCCAAGGCGCGCGAGCGGGCCCACCTGCTGGTCGGCCTGGCCATCGCGGTGGCCAATATCGACGAGATCATCCGCGTGATCCGCGCCAGCCCGGACGCGACGGTCGCGCGCACCGAGCTGATGGCCCGCGCCTGGCCGGCCGGCGACATCAGCGTGCTGCTCGCGCTGATCGACGACAGCGGCAACCTGATCGAGGGCGAGCCGCCGGACCAGATCGTCCACCTGACCGACGCGCAGGCCCGCGGCATCCTGGAGCTGCGGCTGGCCCGGCTGACCGGGTTGGAGCGCGAGAAGATCCAGGCCGAGCTGACCGAGGTCGCCGCCAAGATCACCGAGTTGCTGGACATCATCGGCAGCCGCCCGCGCCGGCTCGAAGTGATGCGCGACGAGCTGGCCGTGGTGCGCGCCGCCATCGCCACGCCGCGCATGACGTCCATCGTGGACGCCGTCGCCGACCAGGACGACGAGAGCCTGATCGAGCCCGGCCAGATGGTGGTGACCATCACCCGCGACGGCTTCATCAAGCGCACCGGGCTGGACGCGTTCCGCCAGCAGGTCCGGGGCGGGCGAGGGCGCTCGGCGTTGGGGATGCGCGGGACCGACATCGTCACCCGCTCGTTCAACGCGCACACGCACCAGTGGGTGCTGTTTTTCAGCTCCGGCGGCAAGGCGTTCCGCGAGAAAGTGTGGCGCCTGCCAGAGGCGCAGCCCGCCGCGAAGGGCCGCGCGCTGGTCAACCTGCTGCCCGATTTGGGCGGCGACACCATTACGACGGTGCTGCCGCTGCCGCAGGACGAGGCGCTTTGGGACAATCTGCACCTGCTGTTCGCGACCGCCAGCGGCAAGGTGCGGCGCAACAAGCTCTCCGATTTCGGCCGGGTGCGATCCTCGGGCCTGATCGCAATGAAGCTCGACGCCGGGGACCACTTGGTGGGCGTCGCCACCTGCCGCGAGGGCGACGACGTGCTGCTGGCGACGAGGCGCGGCCGCTGCATCCGCTTTACCGTGAGTGACGACGTGGTGCGGGTGTTCGCCGGGCGGGACAGCGACGGGGTGCGCGGCATCCGGCTGGGGGATGCAGACGAGGTGATCAGCCTGTCGGTGCTGCAGCACGTGGAGGCCAGCCCGCACGAGCGCGCCGCCTTCCTGCGCGGCGCCGCGGCACGCCGCCGGGCGCAGGGCGAGGAAGTGGACGCCTCCGTCGAGGCCGACGCCGACGCCGAGGACGCGCAGACGGACGAGAGCGGCGAGGTGCCGGAGGAGCGGCTAGCCGAACTCGGATCACGGGAGGAGTTGCTGCTGACCGTGACGGATGCTGGGTTCGGCAAGCGGTCGTCGTCCTACGATTATCGGGTGACCGGCCGCGGCGGTTCGGGCATCGCCAATATCCTGCTGGGCGGGCGCAAGGGCACCGCCGTGGTTGGAACCCTGCCGGTGCGGCCCGGCGTCGATGTGATGCTGGTGACGGATGCGGGCCGGCTGATCCGCATCAGCAGCGACGGCGTGCGGATCACCGGGCGCCAGGCGACGGGCGTCACGTTGTTCCGCGTGTCGGACGGGGAGCGGGTGAGCGCCGTCTTCCCTGTGGTGGAGGCGGTTGCCGGGTTGGACGATACGGTGGCCGACGAGCCGGACGCGGACGGCGCCGATGACGCTGCCGACGATGGGGCGGATACCGGCGAGGATTCCCTTGCCTGAGGAGAAGCGCCCGCTGGACCGCCATACCGGCATCTACCCTGGCACCTTCGACCCGGTGCATAACGGCCACTTGGACATCATCGGCCGGGCGGCGCGCATCCTCGACCGCCTAGTGATCGGCGTGGCTGCCAGCGAGGGCAAGGCGCCGCTGTTCTCGATCGACGAGCGGGTCGAACTGGTGCGGGCCGAGACGGCCTGCATCGCCGCGCGCACCGGAACGGTCATCGAGGTGACGACTTTCCACGGGCTGCTGATCGATTTCGCGCGGTCGACTGGCGCAACCGTGATTGTGCGCGGCCTGCGCGCGGTCACCGATTTCGACTATGAGTTCCAGATGGCTGGCATGAACTACCGCCTGGATCAAGAGATCGAGCCGGTGTTCCTGATGGCGAGCGAGACGCACCAGTTCATCGCGTCGCGCTTCGTGAAGGAGATCGCCCGGTTGGGTGGCGACATCTCCTCCTTCGTGCCGGCTTTGACGTTGGAGCGCACCACGGCGAAGGTGCGCCCCATGGCGAAGGGTGGCGCCTAGACCCCCAACGGGAGCGCCTTATGGACCGCCGGACTTTCCTCTCAACGATAGCGATCGGAACTTTGATGAGCGACGCCGTGACGTCTTCTGCCGAGGCGCAGCCCGCGCTGGACCCGCAGAACACGCTGTATATGGACCTCAAGAGCGGCCGGGTGGTGATACGCCTGCGTCCCGACCTGGCGCCGAAGCACGTGGAGCGGGTCAAGCTGCTGGCGCACGAGCATTTCTACGACGGCATTGTATTCCACCGGGTGATCGACGGCTTCATGGCGCAGGGCGGCGACCCGACTGGGACCGGCACCGGCGGCAGCAAGTATCCAAATATTCCGGCTGAGTTCAGCAATTCGGCGCACTTCCTGCGCGGCACGGTTGGCGCCGCGCGCTCGCAGAGCCCCGATTCCGCCAACAGCCAGTTCTACATCTGCTTCGCTCCGGCGCCGTTCCTGGATGGGCAGTATACGATTTGGGGCCAGGTGGTGTCCGGGATGGAGTTCGTGGACCAGATCAAAAAAGGCTCAGGCAGCAGTGGAACTGTGAGCAATCCGGACAAGATCATCAAGCTGCGTCTGATGGCTGAAGAGAACAGCTGACCGGAATTTGACGCGCGCGGCATCGCCGAGTAGGCGGTGCCGCAGTGGGCCTGTAGCTCAGCTGGTAGAGCACGAGACTTTTAATCTTGGGGTCCAGGGTTCGAGCCCCTGCGGGCCCACCAATAAATCCCCAAGAACTTGAGCCGCAGCCGCGCCGCGCCGACTGTCGCGCTATGCTGCCCGTGCGACGTCTCCCGCCACTTGAGCCAACCGCGCCCGGATCGCCTCGAGCTCGGCCCCGCTGTCCACGAAGGGAGCGCAACGGTCGCCCGGCGCAGGCCAGTGCGGATACAGCCCGGCGTGCTCGGCCGCGTCCTGATGCCGCCCGCGGTCGCCGGTTGCCAGGAAAGTCTCGGACCGGGCGCCTTCGGCCAGCAACACGTCGTGGCTGTCCAGCTCGATGTGGAAGTACTCCACCCGGTTCAGGCCATGCTCCTGCACGATGGCGCCGCCGTTCACCAACGCTTTGGCCGGGACCAGCACTCCGTCCAGGAACATCGCGTGTTCGGGCGACACCAGCAGGTCGCGACGAGGTAGACTGTCCCCGAGCGAGCCAGCGCGAAAGCGGATTGGCTGCATGTTCGGGTTGCCGGCCAGAAAGCGCCCTGTGTAGCGGCGGCGGCCAATCCAGCGGATGGGGCGGTAATGGCCAGAGGCGGTGGCGACGTGGTCCCCTTCGGTCAGCGCCTCTACGGCTATTTCCCCGCGAGACGTCAAGATCAGGGTGCCGGATACGAAGCACTCGGGAAAGGCGCCTGATGTTGCAACAACATCTACCGGATTATAACCTGCCTGGTAACCAACACCCAGAAGCGTCGTCATCCCCCCGCTTGTCACAACGGGGTGGGCTATGTTCACGGCTGCGCCAGGAAGGATGTTCCGAACGTATCCTTGATAAACTCCCGTTTCGGTCACGACTGCGCCATCCACAACGGTCTGGTAAGTTACAGCATCCCCCGCAAGAAGTGGCTCATTCGAATATTGAAACGAGATCTGCCCGCTTCCGTATGGATCGTAGTTGCCGCCCGTCGGAGCGAATGTCGAATAGTCGCCATAATTCGTCAGAGCGCCGGTTTGAACGTCATCCGCGAAGTCTAAAGTTGCCATCGTTGCGTTTTCCAGAGTCGGATTCGTTCCAAGTCCGACTCACCACGCCACAGCATCCAGGAGCAACGCAATGACGCGTGACGCGCCCCGTCTAGAGCCGTAGGCGTCGCCGATGGCGCCGACGCGATCGGGCTGGCGGTCCTAACCTCGACGAGCGCGTCCCCGCCGGCTCGCCCTTAGGTCGGAGGAGGGCCAGTGGGCGAAAGGCTTACGAGGAACTCGGTCTAATCAGCTTCGACGATCGCCAGGTTGATTGCCGCTGCAATGGCTGCCGGACGTCCGATATTGCTGATCGGCCCGTCGAACTCGATGGCGTTCTGCTGCATGCCGCGGGGCTTCCTCCCGGGCTCGAGCACCATCGTGAGGCCGCCAGCGGCATGGATGGCGGCCAAGCCGCGTGACCCATCGTCAAGCGCGCCCGACAACACGACGCCGATGGCGCGCGTTCCCGCGTGAGCAGCGAGCGACTCGAAAAGGGTGTCGATCGTCCGGCCTCTCAGCACGTGGCGAGCGCCAGGCACGAGGTGGGCGATGTGCGTGTCCACCAGGGTGAGGTGGCCGTCAGGCTCGCCAATATAGCAAACCGCTTCTTCGAGACGTTCGGCCTCGGTGGCCACCACGATGCTGAGGCCGCTTCCACGCGCGAGCACCTCCCGCAAGTGGCTGAGCTTATCGCTCGGACGATGCAGCACCACCATGACGATCGCCGGCACGGGTTTCGTCAGCAGAGCGAGCAGCCGACGAATATCGCCCAAGCCCTCGGACCCGGAGGCGCCGATCGCGATGAAGCGGGGTAGTGTTTTGGGCACGCGACACCATGAACCGCTTGGGCGAGTCGCGATAGTAGGTCTCAGCCGTCCTTGCGGCCCTGGCAAAGGACAACGGGGCTCGAAAGCGCATAGGCGTAACCGCTCCCGGTATAAACGATCGAGTTCGACACCCCGACCGGCAGCACAAACGATCCGCTGACGACGGTTTGCTGGTTTGCCACGGTCATCAAGGTCCAGCTGAACGAGCAGGTCTGCCTCGGCGCATCCGGGTCGGTGTGGCTGCAGAACAGCTCCGCCCCGCCCGCCAACGCCGCCCCGGCGCAACTGAACGACGCGCGGGCCAGCGCCGGCGCTATTGGCGGCACAGCAAGGCACAGAACGAGCAGCGCGCCTTTGGCTCTCGCGGTCACAACCCCAGCTCCATGCGATTCGCTTGGCAAACGTAGACGTAGCTACGATATCAGCTTATATGATGAGTGCGACAGCTTATGACCAGAGGGCGACCGCGTTGAGCGACGACGACACAGGCCTGTCAGCCATCGGTTTCGTGCTGCACGACGTTGGCCGGCTGTTGCGCAAGAGCTTCGAGCAGAAGGCGGCGCATCTCGGCTTTACCCGGTCGCAGTGGCTGGTGTTGCTGCACTTGGCCAAGAATGAGGGCATCCACCAGGCCGCGCTGGCGGATATCCTGGAGATGGAGCCGATCTCCCTGGTGCGCATCCTCGACCGGCTGGAGGCGCGCGGGCTGATCGAGCGGCGGCAGCATCCGACCGACCGCCGGTCGTGGCTGCTTTACCTTTCGCCCGAAGCGCATGAGAGCCTGCAACCCCTGCGCGCCATCGGCGACAACACGCGGTCCGAGGCGCTGGCTGGATTGTCGGACGCGGACCGCTTGGCGCTGCTCCAGATGCTGGTCGCCATCAAGGCGAACCTCGTCGAGGCGTGCTGCCGCCCCGGCGCGAAGAAGGCCAGTTGAACCAACAATAAAGCAACGGCGGACATGGATACCAACAGCACCCACATCGTTGACGACGAGCCGCTCTCCCGGCTCGATAGCAGCCTCGCCGTTGCGCCGAAGCGGCGCCGGCGCATCTTGCGGCCGCTGCTGTTCGCGCTGCTGCCGGTGGCGTTGATCGCCGGCGCCTACGAATACGTCGTTGGCGGCCAGGTCATGACGACGGACAACGCCTATGTGCAGGCGCAATCCGTCGGCGTGTCGACCGACGTCTCGGGCCTGGTGGACTCCGTCGAGGTGCACGACAACCAGCACGTCAAGAAAGGCGACGTGCTGTTCCGGCTGCGCGACGCCTCGTTCCGCATCGCGCTGGAGGGCGCCCAGGCGCAGCTCGGCACCGTGCGCAACCAGGTGCTGACGCAGCAGGCGGCCTACAAGCAGTCGCTGTCGCTGATCGAGCAGGCCAAGGCCGACATCCCGTATTACGAGACGGTGTTCAAGCGGCAACAGGACCTCGTCGCGAGCGTGGTCGCCTCCCGCGCCAATTTCGACCAGGCCCAGCACGACCTGATCTCGATGCGCCAGAAGGTCACGGTCGCGCAGGCGCAGGCGCAGGCCATGCTGGCGCAATTGGGGTACGATGCGAGTCAGCCGGTTGAGGACAACCCGTTCTACAAGCAGGCGCAGTCCGCTGTGGACTCGGCGCGGCGCGATCTCGCGGACACCGTGGTGCGGGCGCCGTTCGACGGCGTCGTCACCAACGTCGACGCGCTGCAGGTGGGCAGCTACCTGCGCGCGTCGCAACCCGGGTTCAGCCTGATCTCCGACACCCAGCTATGGGTCGACGCGAGCCCGAAGGAGACGGAGTTGACCTACGTCAGGCCGGGCCAGCCGGCGACCGTGACGGTGGACACTTACCCGGACGTCGCGTGGACCGGCGTGGTCGAGAGCATCAGCCCGGCGTCCGGATCCTCGTTCTCGCTGCTGCCGGCGCAGAACACCACGGGCAACTGGGTGAAGGTCGTGCAACG
>CAXTBW010000146.1:0-8164 GCA_964242925.1 uncultured Acetobacteraceae bacterium | reverse complement strand
ACACGCGGTCCAGCAACGGGGTCAGCGGGCGAGGGGGGAGAAGCGGGGCGTTCATCTCAGTGGCCTCGCGTTACAACGTAGCTGGCCAATTCGCGCAGCCGATGGGCCGCTTCGCCGAAACCATCAAGGTGGGAAACTGCCTGCGCGCTGAGCGTGCGGGCCTGGTCCGCGGCCCGTTCCGACCCGAGCAGGCTGACGAGCGTGGCCTTGCCGGCCGCGACGTCCTTGCCCGCGGTCTTGCCGATCACGGCGCTGTCCCCCGTCACGTCCAACAAGTCATCGGCGATCTGAAAGGCGGCGCCCAGGTCCCGCCCGTAGGCAACCATCTGAGCCCGCGCACTGGGCGATGCCCGCCCGATGATTGCGCCCGCCTCCGCACTGTATTGAATCAGCCGGCCCGTTTTCAACGCCTGCAACCGTGCAACCTCGGGCGGCGTCAGCGCGCGGCCCTCGGCGAGTATGTCGATCATCTGCCCTCCAGCCATGCCGCGCGCGCCGCTCGCGGCCCCCAACGCTGCGACCAACTCGCAGCGCGCGAGCGGATCCGGATGAGTCGCCGTTTCGGCTAGAACCTCAAACGCGCGAGCTTGCAACGCGTCGCCTGCCAGAATGGCGGTCGCTTCGTCAAAGGCGCGATGTGTGCTTGGCTTTCCACGCCGCAGATCGTCGTCGTCCATCGCGGGCAGGTCGTCATGCACGAGCGAATACGCGTGCAGCATTTCGACGGATGCCGCCACCCGCACCGCCCGGGTCATCGGCGCGTCGAACAGCCGGGCAACTTCGAGCACCAAGAAAGCCCGCATCCGCTTGCCGCCGTTGAGGCTGGCGTAAAGCATCGACTCGATAAGACGCGCCTCTGCGCCGGTCGGCTCGCCGATCAACTCGGCCAGAGCGGCCTCTGTCGCCGTGGCGCCCTCGGCCATGGCCGACGCAAGCGAGCCGACTTGACGCGACGAGAGCAGATCAGCCGACATTCATGACCGCGAGCGTCTTGATCCTGACCGTAAGCAATTGGAACGCCCTTCTGGGAGGCTCGATGGCTGCGCCACCTAGCATGCATGTCGAGAGACGATAGCCCGCCAACAAACACCTACACTCTCTTCAATGCAAGGTGCAGCGCCCTCAAGGACGCAACTCTGCGATATCTCGGCCACAGATGGTCGGTAGAGTGATGCAGCAGAGCCACGCCGCGGATTGTTTGTGGCAACTGCAAATGGCATTGTGCGTGATTATAGCCAATGCGGGGCGCCATAGAGATGCGGATTGGAAATAGCTAGGATGCGCGTCGTCCTGGCCCAGCCGCGCGGCTTCTGCGCGGGGGTCGAGCGTGCGATCGAGATTGTGGAGCGTGCGCTCGCCAAATTCGGGCCGCCGATCTACGTCCGCCACGAGATCGTGCACAACCGGCACGTGGTGGAGGGCCTGCGCCGGCGCGGCGCCGTGTTCGTCGACGAACTGGACGAGGTCCCTCCCGGCGCCATGACCGTCTTCAGCGCGCATGGCGTCGCTCGCAGCGTGGAGCAGGTTGCCGCCGACCGCGGCCTGCCGGTGATCGACGCGACCTGCCCGCTGGTCGCCAAGGTGCATGCCGAGGGCCGGCGTTATGCCGCGCAAGGGCGGGAGGTCGTGCTGATCGGCCACGCCGGACACGCCGAGGTGGAGGGCACGGTCGGGCAGATTGACGGCCGCGTGCACCTGGTGCAAACGACGGACGACGTCGCCCGGCTTGAGGTCGGCAACCCCGAGGCGCTAGCCTACGTCACTCAGACGACGCTCTCTGTGGACGACACGCGCGGCATCATCGCCGCGCTGCAGGGCCGCTTTCCGGCAATCGTCGGGCCCGACGTGCGGGATATCTGTTATGCGACGCAGAATCGTCAACAGGCGGTTCGCGATTTGGCCGCCAGTGTTGACATCATCCTGGTGGTCGGTTCCAAGAACAGCTCGAACTCCAACCGTCTGCGGGAGATCGGGGAAGAGCTGGGCCGGCCGAGCTACCTGATCGACGACGCGGCCGGCTTGCAACCCGAATGGTTTCAGGGCGTCTCGTCGGTCGGTCTGACAGCCGGCGCGTCGGCGCCGGAGTTGCTGGTGCAAGGGGTGCTTGACGGCCTGCGGCGATATGCCGAGTTGGACGTGACGACCCTGCCCGGGGTGGCCGAGGACGTGCGGTTCCGGTTGCCCATCGAAGTGAGCGAACCGCTGGACGCTATTCCGGCGTAGGAGAGTAGATCGATGTCGGTTCCGTTGCGGCAGGTTCTCAAGGTCGGGACATACGTGGTCAAACAGCACCTGGCGGGGCGCAAACGCTATCCGCTCGTGCTGATGCTGGAGCCGTTGTTCCGCTGCAACCTGGCCTGCTCCGGCTGCGGCAAGATCGACTACCCGGCGGAAATCCTTAACCAGCGCCTTTCGGTGGCCGACTCGCTGCTGGCGGTGGACGAGTGCGGCGCCCCCGTGGTGGCGATCGCCGGCGGCGAGCCGCTGCTGCACAAGGAGATGCCCGAGATCGTCGCCAAGATCCTCGAGCGCAAGAAGTTCGTCTACCTGTGCACGAACGCCCTCCTGCTCGAGAAGAAGATGGACCTGTTCAAGCCGCACCCATACTTCTCGTGGGACGTGCACCTGGACGGCGACAAGGACATGCACGATCGCGCCGTCAGCCAAGAAGGCGTCTACGACCGCGCCGTATCCGCCATCCGCGAGGCCAAGCGCCGCGGCTTCCGGCTGTCGATCAACTGCACCCTGTTCGACGGCGCCCAGGCGGACCGGGTCGCCAAGTTCTTCGACGAGGTGATGGCCATGGGGGTCGATGGCATCATGACCTCGCCCGGCTACGCCTACGAGCGGGCCCCCGACCAGGCGCACTTCCTGTCCCGCCAGAAGACCAAGCAGCTGTTCCGCGACATCCTGGCGCGCGGCAAGGGCAAGGGCTGGAAGTTCACCCAGTCGCCGTTGTTCATGAATTTCCTGGCCGGCAACGAGAGCTACCGCTGCACCCCTTGGGGCAAGCCGACGCGCAACGTGTTCGGCTGGCAGCGCCCCTGCTACCTGCTCGGCGAGGGTTACGCCAAAAGCTTCAAGGAGCTGATGGACACCACCGAGTGGGACAAGTACGGCACGGGAAACTATGAGAAGTGCGCCGACTGCATGGTGCATTCCGGGTATGAATCGACCGCCGTCATGGACGCGGTGAAGAGCCCCATCAAGACCATGATGGTGGCGTTGAAGGGGCCGGCCGTAACGGGGCCGATGGCGCCGGAGATCAAGCTCGAGGGCCAACGCCCGGCCGAATACTCGTTCAGCCGGCATGTGCAGGAGAAGATGGCCGAGCTCCGCCACGCGCCGAAAAAGGCCCAGCCCGCCGACGCCGAGTAAGCTCGTCATGGCAGGTTGAACCGACGCGCCGTTCGCTGCCAGTCTATCGGCATGGCAGCGGACGCAGCTGAAACGGTCGATCTACCACACGGACCGACCCCGGTGCTGTGGCGGCGCAGCGCCCGGGCCCGGCGCGTGGGGTTGCGAATCGACACCAGGTCGGCGTCCGTCGTGATCATCCTGCCGACCCGCTCCGGTCGCGCGGCCGGCTTGCGGTTGCTGACGACCCATGCAAGCTGGGTCGGCGACAAGCTGGCTGCTCTTCCACCCGCGCTCGTGTTTGCGGATGGTGCGACCGTGCCGATTGACGGCGTACCGCATCTGGTCAGGCACGTGCCCGGTTCGCGCGGCGGCGCCTGGGTCGATGGCGCAGAGATACAGGTGGCCGGACAGGCTGCGTTCCTGCAACGCCGAGTCGGCGACCTGCTGCGGCAGGAGGCGCATCGTCGCCTCGGCGCCGAGGTTGCGCGCAGCGCTGCGATGATGGCGTTGCAGCCCGCCCGCCTTGCCATCCGCGACACGCGCAGCCGCTGGGGCAGCTGCACGGCGGCGGGAGTGGTGATGTTCAACTGGCGCCTGGTGATGGCGCCGCCTGATGTGCAGCACTACGTAGTGGTGCACGAGCTGGCCCATCTGCAGCACATGAACCACGGTGCGGAGTTCTGGGCATTGGTTCGCCGACACGCGCCCGCCATGGATGACTGCGTGGCCTGGCTGAAGCGCCATGGAGCCTTGCTCATGCGCGCCGGCGTGAAGGCTGCCTTCTAAAAGGCCCTCTCCTTCTGGGAGAGGGCTGGGTGAGAGGGCTCGCCACCAACCAGGACGCCGTCGCGCATGCCCTCGCCCCGATCCTCTCCTGGAGGCAGAGGGGAGAAGCGCAGCTAGAATGCCTTCAGCAGCCGGTCGATGTAGTCCAGCTCGCTCGCCGGCCGGGTGCGTTCACCCTCGCGCCGGCGAAGCTCGGTCTGGATCTCCCGCGTGCGGGCCTGCTCCATCTGGTCGGGCACGTGCACGTCCCCGCCATCCGCCCGACCGGACGTGCCATCACGCGTCGACCTGCCCAGCGGGTCTCGCTGCCCGTCCGCAGTGTCGCCGGGCTGACCGGTCTCGCCATTCTCGGCATCCCGCCCCCCGCGTCCGTCGCCCGGTTGGTCGCCCTGGCCGTCGTCGCCCTGCGACATCTGGTCGCCCGGACCGTCGCCCTGGCCCTCGCCCTCGCCGGGCTGGAGCGAGATGCCCAGCGACTGCGCCATCTGCTGGCTCATCTGCTGCTCGCCCTTCTTGAGGGCGTCGATGGCGCGCTGGTCGGCCGCGGCGGTTTCCTTGTCGTTGCGTGCGGCGAGCGCCTGGTCGGCCTGGCTCATTGCGATGTCGGCCTGACTCAACCCGTCCGGAACCTTGCCAGTCAGGTCGCCGAAGTTCTGCATCATGACGCCGAGCGCCCGCCGCATCGCACGGCCCTGCTTGCCGTCCGTATCGCGCCCGGGCGCGTCATCGGCGGTCTGGCGGGCATTGGCGCGGTCGCGCAGCTTCTCCTCGCGTTGTATGATGTCCTCGGCGGCGCCCATCTGCTGCTGCCCGGTGCGGCGCTGGCTACGCGACTGCTGGCGATCGCTGCTCGGGTTGGCCTCGGCGGATTTCAGCATCTCCAGCATCTGCTCGAGTTGGCGCATCTTGTCCTGCGCCTCCTCCATGCGGCCGGCCTTCGCAGCGTCCTTCATCTCCTGCGTCAGCTTGTTGAAGTCCTGCTCGTTTAGCGCGCGTTGCGATGGGTCGAACGGCATCAGCGTGCCATCCTTGCGCGACCGCTCGGCCAGCGCTTGCAGGTGCCGCTGAATTTCGCGGCGGAGGGCTTCCGCCTTGCGATCTATGTCCGTCTTGTCGCCCTTCTGCACGCTCTGCTGCAGCGCATCCTTCGCCGCCTGCACCGCCTGCGCCGTGCGCGCGACGGCGTCGTCCTCCAACTGCAGCGCCAGCGACCACAGGCGGGACTGCGCCTCCTCGATGGCCACCGGGTCGCCGCGCCGCTTGAGCAGGCTGGACGTGCTGCTCAGCGCCAGGAACACGCCGGTGTTGTTGTCGAACGCCTCCGGAGCATCGGCCATCGCCTCCAGGTCGGCGGACGCCGAGCCGTTCGCCTCCGGCGAAAGGCTCAGCCGCTTGCGCACATCCAGCACGGCGCGCGCGAGCGGGTTCTTGAACTGCCGTTCCGGCAGGATGAACTCGGCGTCGCCGCTGCTGGCGGCATGCCCCGGCGCGTCCTTGGCGACCAGCCGCGCGACCACCGGCAGGCCGGCCCATGGGTTCGCCGTCAGGTCCTGCATCGCAATGCCGTGGGCCTGCTTGGGCGAGCCGCCGGGCAGCGGAAGAGCGATCACCAGCGGCGGCGCGTCCGGCCGGTCCTTGAGCCGCAGCTCCGCCTGCAAGGAGGCGACGCCGTAATCGTCCGTGACGGTCCAGGGCAGCCGGGTCTGTAGGCGGCGCTGCGCCCGGCCGGCGCCCGGCGCCTCGGTCCAAGCCGCGGTGGGCGGCGCGTCCGGAATGGCGGTCAGCGTCCAATGGCTCAACTCGCCCGGGAACAGGAAGCCCAGGACGGAGGGCGGGCGGCGGACGACCAAGGCGCCGCCGTCCGCGACATCGCGCTCCGCCTGCCAACTGGAGGCATCCAGCGGCGTGAACGGCGTCGCTTCGCCAGCAAGGCTCATCGTGGGCGCGCTGCCCGCGCCAGTCAGGTTCACGGTGAGGTGCGACCCGGCGGGCACGTTGGCATCCGGCGTCTCGGGGTGCAGGAACACCGGCGGCAGGCCCGTGTAGGAGGGCGGCGTCAGCCAGGCCTGCAGCTGCGTCCCAGGCCGGGCGGCGCCAACCGGAAGGCCGGGCCACGCCGATCGCAGCAGCCGGCCGGGCAGATCGGACCCGGCAACCACCACGCCGGCCAGCAACACGGCGCCGAGCGCGAGGCGGGCCGCGCGCACCTCGCGCCGGGGCGCGGCCGGGTGCGGCCAGCCGGCCCGCAGCCGCGCGACCTGGGCGGCTGCACGGTCCAGGTGCGCCTGCCACAGCGCGGCGCCAGCCGGGTCGGGCGAGGCGGGCCGGTCGCCGATCACCACCAGCGGACGATGGCGCAGTCCGGTGGCGCGTTCGAGGCGGCGGTCGACTTCCGCGTCGGTCGGCCGCACCAGCGGACGCAGCCCGCGCCAGGCCAGCGCGCCGATCGCCGCGACGAACGCGAGCAAGGCGAGCAGATGCCAGACCGGCGGCAGCATAGCGGGCAGGTCGAACAGCGCCGCCGCCAGCCCCACCGCCAGCAGCGTGGCCGCGGGCCACAGCGCCGGCCAGATGCGTTCGACCCACAGCACGCGCCGCGCCTGCGCCCTGCGCGCAGCCAGGCGGGCGGTCAGGCTGCCGGCGGTCACAGCCATGCGGGAACCGACTCATTCTCCCACAACGCCTCGACCGGTTGGCGCGGGCGGATCACGGCCCAGCGTTCACCATCGACCATCGCCATGGCCGCCAGCGGGCGGGCGTTGTAGGTGGAGCTCATCACCGAACCATAGGCGCCCGTATCGAGGATCGCCAGAACGGCGTTGGGCCGGAGCGTCGGAAGCAGGCGACGTCGCGCAAAGGTGTCCCCGGTCTCGCACACCGGGCCAACGAGATCGGTCGCCGACACGGGTCGGACTGCGTCAGTTGCCGAGACGGGCACGACGCCGTGCCATGCATCGTACATCGCCGGGCGCAGCAGGTCGTTCATCGCCGCGTCCACGACCGTGAAGCGGCGCCCGCCCGTGGTCTTCTCCAGCACGACCGATGTCAGCAACAGCCCCGATGGTCCGGCCAGCCAGCGGCCCGGTTCGACCATCAGCTGAAGGTCCAGCCCGCCCAGCGTCGCTGCGATCGCACCCGCCAGCGCCGCCGGGTCGCCAGGGGCCTCGTCGCGGTAGCTGATGCCCAGCCCGCCGCCGCAATCCATGCGCGTGACGGTCTGGCCGTCGGCCCGCAGCGTGCGCACCAGGTCCGCGGCTTTGGCGTAGGCGGCGCGATAGGGCGCCATCGCGCCGATCTGGCTGCCGATATGCAGCGCCAGGCCGACCGGCCGCACGCCGGGCAGGGCGGCGGCGTGGGCGTACAGCGCGGCCGCCTCGTCCAGGCCGATGCCGAACTTGTTGTCTGCCCGGCCCGTGGTGATCTTGGCGTGCGTGCCCGCGTCGACGTCCGGGTTCAGCCGCAGCGCCACGTCCACCACGCGCCCGGCGCCGGCCGCCACTGTCGACAGCATCGCCAACTCCGCCGCGCTCTCGACGTTGACCTGGGCGATGCCGGACTCCGCGGCGCTCAGCAGTTCGGCCGGTTGCTTGCCGACGCCCGAGAACACGATGCGGTCCGCCGCGATCCCTGCCTGCAGCGCGCGCCGCAGTTCGCCGCCGCTGACGACGTCCGCCCCGGCGCCGCCTTCGGCCATGATCCGCAAGACGGCCAAGTGGTCGTTCGCCTTGACCGCGTAGTGGACGTGCGCGCCGACCGGGTCGAGCGCCGCCCGCAGCGCCGCCAGCCGCGCTCGCAATGCGCCGGCCGACATCACCCAGCACGGGGTTCCGGCTGCGGCGGCGATCTCGGCCAGCTTGACGCCTTCCAGCAGCAGGCCGTCCATCGCGTGCATGCGCAACGCGGGCCGGCGGGCCAGCAGTTCGGCGGTGGTCGGATCGTCGGCGGCGAGGTCGAGAACGGGCGCGGTCATGCGGCGAAGCTAGGGCGCAAGCCTCAGCTTCACCAGTGTTGCAGCCGC
>CAXTBW010000145.1:3636-8234 GCA_964242925.1 uncultured Acetobacteraceae bacterium | reverse complement strand
CGGGCCATTCCTGCGACCGTTGCGGCTTACACGCGCTGTCTTTCCCCCACCTCCTTCTTAATGAGGTCAACGTCCACTCCGAGCGTTTCAAGCTGCCGATCGTGGGTCAGCGAGAGGCCCACCAGCATGGCGAAGCCAAGTATGGTCGCAATGGCGAGCAAGCCGATCGCGTAACTGCCTGTCGCATCCTTGATCCTGCCCATGACATACGGCCCGAAGAAACCGGACAGGTTGCCCAAGGAGTTTACTGCGGCAATCCCGGCGGCGGCCGCCGGACCCGATAGGAAGGTCGTCGGGAGAGCCCAGAAGCAGGGTTGAGCGCCGTAGATGCCGAAGCCCGCCAGGGTGAACAGGATCATCTTGCCGACCGGATTGTCCACGACGGTGGACCCGGCGATGCAGAGCGCCGCGATAAGGATGGCGAGGCCCACATGCTCCCGCCGCTCGCCGGTCTTATCGGAATGGCGTCCCCAGTAGACCATGCCGACCACTCCCAGAATGTAGGGGAACGTCGTGACGATGCCGGTCCAGCCGTAGTCCAGTCCGAAGCCGTTGACGATCTGCGGCAAAAAGAAGCCGATGCCGTACGTGGCCGAGTTGATCCCGAAGTAGATGAAGGCGAGCAGGATCACCCTCGTGTTGCCTAGCGCCTGCATGATCGTGAAGCGTTGCGCTCGCTCGCGGATCTGGTTCTCAATCACGTGGCGTTCGACGAGCCATGTCCGCTCGTCGGCGGCCAGCCAACTCGCCTGGTCCGGCCGGTCCGTCAGGTAGGCGAGCACGGCGAAGGCCAGGATCAGCGCCGGGACTGCTTCGATCAAATACATCCACTGCCAGCCCGCAAGGCCGAAACCGTCCAGATAGAGCAGCGCACCGGAAATCGGGCCGCCAATCACCGTCGAGAGCGGAATCGCGGCCATGAACATCCCGATCATCCGAGCGCGGTACAAGGCCGGAAACCAGATCGTCAGGAAGAAGATCATGCCGGGGAAGAAGCCTGCCTCGGCCACTCCCAACAGCACGCGCAAGGTGATGAACGTAGTGGTCGTGTCGATGCCCAGCCCATGGGAAATCTGCGGGATGAACGCCATCGCGCCGGCGATCACGCCCCAGCTGAACATGATGCGGGCGATCCAGCGTCGCGCCCCGAACCGCTCCAGCAGGATGTTCGACGGCACCTCGAAGAAGAAATAGGCGATGAAGAAGATGCCGGCGCCCAAACCGTACACAGTCTGGGTCAAGCCGAGGTCGCGGTTCATGCTCAACGCGGCGAACCCGACATTCACTCGGTCGAGATAAGCGACGAAATAGCAGAGCATGAGAAACGGCATGAGCCGCCACATGACCTTGCGAATTGTGCGTGCTTCTACGTCCATGTGTTTTCCCCGTCGCTTTTCGGTCTGCCGCCTGCGCGGGAGTAGGCTGTGCCGAACGGCGTTGCGTCAACCTTGCTGCCGCAAGAGATTCGCTCCAGCCAAGTGAATCGCCCCGTCGCCGGCGTGCGGCATCACGTCAGGCCGCCTGCCGCTTCGATCACCGCCGGGCCCATGGCGGCAAGGCCCGCCGCGCACCAATCGCGT
The DNA here is from genome assembly GCA_964242925.1 of uncultured Acetobacteraceae bacterium. Classification (GTDB taxonomy): domain Bacteria; phylum Pseudomonadota; class Alphaproteobacteria; order Acetobacterales; family Acetobacteraceae; genus LMUY01. Next base: position 6,654 of record CAXTBW010000145.1, on the reverse strand, counting down.
GAAATGCTCTCCGAAGGATGGTGGCTGACGCCGCCATGGCAGGGAATGAACATCAGCGCCGAAGGAACCACGACGCCGAGATGCAGCGCATCCTGCGGGATCGGCCCGGCCATGTCGCGATGGCGGAGTTGGGCGGCATCGGCGCTGAGCCGCAGGGCATCGAGCAGCGGTGGCGCGAAGGGAACGCGGGGAAAGCCGCCGACCCGCTCGACCTCGACCTGCACGTCGCGTCGCGCGATCAACTCGTCAATCGCCTGCCGAAAGGCGGCTGTCATCCGGTTGTTGCCGTCCGCGTCGGGGTGGCGGATGTTCGCCGCGAGCCGCACCAGGGACGGGATATTGCCGCGCGCGTCGGGTTGCACCGTCAGGCGCGTGGCCGTAGCCATGCCGCCGGCGGCGATCGCGATGCGCTCCAAAGCCAGCACCAGTTCCGCGGCCGCCGCCAGCGCGTCCCGCCGCCCCGCCATGGGCGAGCCGACATGTCCGTCGCGGCCGCTGACGATGACGGTCCACTGCTCGACCCCGATGCAATGGGTCACGATGCCGATGGGGATGCCGTCCCGTTCCAGGATCGAGCCCTGCTCGATATGGGCTTCGTAGTAGGCGCTGAATTTGCGCGCGATCGCAGGATCGGCGGCGCCGGCCCAACCAATCGCGTTCAGCGCATCGGCATAGGTGATCGATGGGTCGAAATTATCGAGCGCGGTCAGGACCTCCGCCTCGTCGAGAACGCCCATCGCCCCGCCGCTGGCCGACATCGACGGGCTGAAGCGAGAGCCTTCCTCATTGGTCCAGTTCACCACGGTGATCGGCGCCCTGGTGCGCCGTCCGGCCTCGTGCAACGCGCGCACGATCTCCAACCCGAGCAACACGCCGTAAGGGCCATCATACTTCCCGCCCGTCGGCACACTGTCGAGGTGACTGCCGACCGCGACTGGGCCGGCATCCGGATCGGCGCCGGGATAGGTGAGATGCATGCTGCCAAGCCGATCAACGGCCATGCTGCAACCGGCGGCGAGGGCCCAGTCGCGCAGCACCGCGCGAGCCTCGGCATCCTCTGGGGAGAGGGCCAGGCGCTTGACGCCGCCATCCGGCGTCGCGCCGATGCGCGCCATCTCGTCTAGGCTTTGCCACAAGCGATCCGACGAGAAGGTAACGCTCATTCAGTTTCTCCGTTCGTCGTGTCCGGACAGCCAAACCTGGCCAGCGGGGGAAAACAGCCAAAAACCCGCACGCTAAAACAACCTATGATGTTGGTCAGGGACTCACAAAACGTCGACAACGAACATTACCAACACATCGGAGTTATTTCGCTCTAATTTTGACAACTAGCCTCAAATTTTGTATGCAGCCGGTCAGACATAAACCATGAGAGGCGGCCAAGCAGGACACCCCAAGTGAGATCAAACGACGCTCGCGTTTATAATCTAGCGATAGTTGGTGGCGGACCAGCCGGCATCGCTTCCTTACTTTCGGCTCACCGAGACGGAACTTTAACCGATCTGCTGAAACTTGGCGTGGTGCTGATCGAACGGTCACATCGCATCGGCGGCGGATTACTTGGCGATTACGCCATAAACTCGGACAGCAGCGGCAGGACGTTTGTTGACTGCCTTCGCGGTTGCGGGGAGGAGACGCGCCTTACCGAGCTGGCGGAGCACCCGGTCACACGCCAACTCGAACAGGCTGGGGAGTCGGCTGTGCCGCTCCGCCAGGCGGCAAGGTTTCTCCACCTTGTCGGCGACGCGTTGCGCAGCATGATTCTCGAGCAACCCGCTTGCGACGTGCTCCTGGGAACGCTTGCTGTCTCAGCCAGGCGAACGCCGCTGGGTTGGCGCATCACCCTGCGCGACCTCGTTAGTGGCGCCAGTCGGCGCATCGTCGCCCGCAACCTCATCATTGCGACGGGCGCCCACCAGCCGCTCGATCGGCTTCAAGCCGAGACGTTCGACGGCTTCTGTCTCCGGGCGCCCCTCCGCGAGGGCCGCGTCCTGCAATCCGGCGACGTGCTCAAGACGGGCGGACTGGAACGAGTCAAACAGATGTTCGCCGGCAATCCGTCGCCTCGCGTGGCCGTCGTCGGCGGTTCGACCAGCGCCGCAGCTGTCGTTCATGCTTTGCTTAATCGCCTCCACGGCGTCGCCTTTGCGGAGCAGGGCGTGGCGCTGCTGCATCGCCGTCCGCTGCGCATCTACTATCCGGACGCCGCCGCCGCCGCTGCCGAGGACTATCTCGAATGGGGCGAGAACGACATCTGTCCGGTCAGCGGCAAGGTGTTCCGCTTCGCAGGGTTCCGGCTCGACTCCAGGGAGCTCATCATGCAGGCGCGCGGCCTCGGCGGGCGTCCGCCCGAACCGCGGCTCCATCTGCATCAGATCGGCATGGACCCTGCGGCAGCGCAGGCCCTGATCGACCGTGCCGATCTCGTTGTTCTCGCCCTGGGCTACCGGCCGCTCGCGCTGCCTCTCTATGGCCGGGACGGGGCGCGGCTCAGGCTGCTGGCGGAGACGTCGCCGCAGATGCCCATGGTCGACGGGCAGTGCCGGGTGCTGGATGGGAACGGGGACGCCGTCGAGAACGTCTTCGGGATCGGCCTTGCAGCCGGCTTCGTGCCGAGCGGCCCGCTGGGGGGTGAGCCAAGCTTCCGCGGTCAGGCCAATGGTCTGTGGCTGTGGCAGCACGACGTCGGAGCCCTGATCGTGAATGCGGTGTTGTCCAAGACCAAACCGACGGCGGCCCATGACGCCGCCGGACAGCGATCCCGGCCCGCGGCTCGCGTATTCGCGATCACACATTAGGAGCGCGAAAAGTCCATTCCGCTTGTGAGGCCAAACCCACCGAAGCTCAGCGAAGCGTCCGGCGCGCTTCGTGAATCGAGCAGAGCGGCATCTTCAGCAACTACGGCCCAGTCAGCCGTCGTCTCGAAGCTGACATGACGCGGCGATGTTCGGCGGGCAGGGCAGCTGTCTTACCGTCTGCAACGCCACTATCGGCCTGATGCTCGCCGTTCGGCAGAGC
>CAXTBW010000145.1:0-3536 GCA_964242925.1 uncultured Acetobacteraceae bacterium | reverse complement strand
AGCTGAGCGAGGTTGGCGCGTTGCTTGGCTCCATGTGCCTCGCGGGCTACGAACCCGTCATGCAACGCCGGGTCAGCCTCGCCGAGCGCTACCGGGCGGACGTGCGCAATCTGCGCCTCCAGCCGATCCGGGCCGAGCGACAGGCCCACCAGTTCGTCCCCGCGCTGCTTCCGCCGGGTGTCGATCGGGCCGCTTTCGTCGCCGCTTTATCGGCGAAGGGCATCGGCATCGGCACCTACTTCAGCCCGCATCTGCAACAGCAGGAGTATTTCGCTCGCGAATCGTTGGCGGAGAACTTCCCGTGACGGACGACGTGGCGGCCCGCATCGTCAGCTTGCCACTGTTCGACCTGATGACGGACGGGGAACTCGACGACGTGGTGCGGGCCGTCAACGACGAACTGAGTTGGCTCGACAGGGCCGCCCTTCAGATCGCGGCGGAATGAACGTTGCATGCAGGCCGCGATAAGTCCCTAATTGGCAGTCGTTTTGCTCGCGTGCGGCCTGCTCATGGTGCAGGCCCACTGGTCCGGGTTGCAAGTCCCGCAGGACCTGCTTGTCGGGACCGGCGCCGCCATCGTCATCTGCTCCACGCTGCCCGGCGGACCAATCCACTCCGTCCTATCGCATCGCTGGTCAATGTGGTTGGGCCGGATCTCATACAGCCTCTGTCTGGTGCATGTTCCGATTTTGCTCGCAACCGTCTTCCTGCTGCGCGACCGGCTGCCGCTGCCAGCCATCCTCATCCCGACCGCGATCCTCTGCCTGCAAGCCGGCTGGGCATTCCACGTGCTGGTGGCAGCGCCGAGCGCTCGACTGGGCAAACTGCTCGCCGGACAGCGTTGGCTTACGGGCGCCTACACGCCAAGCGCGCTCACGGGAATGTCCGAACCAACGGTCCAAGTGGAAGGGGGAAGCCGGTGATGCAACAGGAGCGACGCTGCGCCGCGGTCTTCAAGACCTATAGCTGGGATAGTTTCGTGGAACGACAGTCCCGTCGGTTCGCAGAAGCGGCGGTCGGCTGCGACGTATTCATCTCCATCGACGAGACCAACGGCGGCGTTGGTCCGATCCCATTCGAACACGTGGTTCGCGTCACCATTCCTACCGAGGTCGCACTGGCGGGTCTCAGGCGCGACTCGCTTGCGCGGTTTGGCGACGTGAGCCGTTGCAACTGGGGTCCGGCCCAACTGGAAAGCGACGTGGTCGCCGGTCCCGGAACACGCCTTCAGCATCCGGTGCTGGATGAACGCCGCTATGCCGCCAACACCCTGCGAACGGCCCGGAGCGTCGCGCAAATCCTGAACCCAAGAAGCGAGCTTCGTCGACATCTTAGCCGCATACCGCGGACCACCTACGGCCCGATGATGCTGCGCGCCACGCTGGCGCAGTTGCGTCTCGCGGTGCGCCAGCAATTCTACTTCGCCCGTCTCAGGCTGCTGTCCTAACCTTGTGGCGGCGGCGTAGGTGCAGCCATAGGGCGCCCTCCCGACACCTCAAGCTGCCCGGCGGCGTGCGGCGACGCGCCTACTTGGTCCGCCTTGATCTGAACCGCGAGGTATTTCGAGTAGATCCGGCACTGCGCGAACGATCCGCCCGTAAACCAGAGTCCAGGCTGGCGCCCCCGCATCCACATGTTGCGCAGCTCCTGCGTCCGCTCGTCGAAACCCCACACCGGCCCCACGCGGGCGGCCACCGCCGGGCCGAATAGGGCGGCGACAAGATGGTCCTGTCCCTTGTAGCCCGTCGCAAGGACCACGAGGCGGCCGTCGCGCCGGCCGCCATCCCGCAGCCGCAGCCCCGACGGCTCCCACTCCTCGATGTCGGCAGCCTGCAGCACGCCGATCTCGCCGGCCGCGATCAGTTCCGAGCACCCGACGTTGAAGTAGTAGCCGCCGCCGCGTTGCCGGTACCGCCAGGGCCAGCCCGGGTCGTTGTCGGGCAGGTCCACCTTGAAGCCCGCTTGCTCCAGGCCGCGGTAGAGCGGCGCATCGAGCACCCGAACGGCTTGCGTCATCAGCGTCTGCGCCGCTTTGATAACCTGCATCGGGTAGGACGACATCAGCAGGTCGCGGTCAGCCAGCGACGGCCCGCCGCCGTAGTAGATCCCATCGTATAGCTGCGCGCTGGGCTCGACGTTCACCACCAGCGTCGGGCTGCGCTGGATCATCGTCACCCGCGCGCCATTGGCGTGCAGGTCCTGGGCGATGTCGTGCGCGCTGGTTCCCGTGCCCACCACGAACACGTCCTGCCCGGTCCACGCCGCCCCGTCCCGGAAGCCGCTCGAATGCACCACTGTCCCGCCGAACCGGTCCAGCGTGGGAATGGCCGGGATGTTGGGGGTTCCGCTCACGCTGGTGGCCATGACGATGTGGCGCGGCCGCATCGTCCGCGTGCTGCCGTCCGGCAGGGTCAGCCGCGCGTCCCAACACCCGGCCCGCTCGTCATACGTCGCGCCGGCAAAGGTCGTCTCGGTCCAGAAATCCAACTCCAACGCCTCGACGTACAGCTCGAGCCAATTGGCGATCTTGTCCTTGGGGATGTATTTCGGCCAGGTGGCGGGGAATGGTAGGAACGGCATGTGGTTGCTGTGCACTTGGTTGTGCAGCTTCAGCCCGTGATAGCGCAGCCGCCAATTGTCGCCGACCCGCCGCATGCGGTCGACGATCAGCGTCTCCACGCCCAGCGCCTTCAGAGATGCGGCCGCCGTCAGGCCCGCATGCCCCCCGCCGACGATCAGCACGGCCGGGTCGCGGTCGACGTAGCGCACGGCTTCCCGGCGCCGGTCCAGCCAGTTCGGTCCGCGAAAAGTGCGCTCGAAGGCGGGCTCCTCGCGTTGCTGCCGCAGCGTCTCCGCGTCATACCCATCGAGGCTATCGAGCGCGGTCATAAGCGTCCATGCCACCGGCGCCGCACCAGCGTCCGACTGCTTGATGCGGACCACTCCCGCGCCTCGCCCGGCCTTGACACGGAAGCGCACGATCGCCTCCAGCACAGGCTCGCCGGCACACTCCGTCAGCCGCGGCGCAGCCCTGTCGGGATCGATCTCGAACCCGTGCGCGCCGTTTGACCCGGCGGCCGCGGCGAGTGCGGATGCAACGTCCTCCACTCCGCTCACCGTGCCGATCGACCAAGTCAGCGCGACGATGTCGCGCCAGTGCGCGTCGTCGCGGAACAGCGCCGCGATGCCGGCGCGACTGCCGGCCGCCATGGCCTGGTTGAGCCGCTGCAGCCACGCTGCGATTAGCGGCCCGGCGATTTCCGGATCCAACTGGAACCGACCGTCGGGTCGAAGGATCGTATCCATCTGGTCTCTCCCTGTCGCGGCACGTAGGCCGGATCGTTCTTGGCATCGCGCGCGATGCGCCAGGGATCATGGCTTTCAGACAGGCTTCAGGTCCAGCTTTGAGCGTAGGCGATCGTCAGGCGCTGCGCCGGCTTCGACGTAACGGATGCGCCGCGTCCCCCTCGCCCAGGCTTTGGTCTTTCCAACCCCGGCCGGTGCGCCTTACGCGCGGCTGGCGGGGACTCGCGCGG
>CAXTBW010000144.1:0-8254 GCA_964242925.1 uncultured Acetobacteraceae bacterium | reverse complement strand
GGCCGCTCCGCCCTGGCATGACGAAGCGGGTTACAGCGCGACGACGTGGACCGGCAGGCCCTCGGACAGCGGCACTAAATGCGGGTGGTGCGTGAGCACGATGACCTGCACATGCTGGCTCAGCCCGACCAGCGCCTCCATCGAGGCGCGCGCCCGGGTGTCGTCGAACGTCTGCAGGATGTCGTCGGCGACGAACGGCAGCGGCGGGGCGCTGCGGACATGGTCCTCAACCGCCACCAGGCGAAGCGCCAGGTACAACTGATCGCGGGTGCCTTCCGACAGGCGGGCGATGTGCTTGTCCGAACCGTCGGGCTCGTGCGCGAGCAGGCGGCCGTGGTCCCGGCTTTCTCCATCCTCCTCGGCGGGGGACAGCCGGTCGTAGGCGCCGCCGGTCAGCGCGGCGAAGGTGGCGCCGATCCGCAGCAAACGCTGGTTGATGGAACTGCTGGCCTCCACCTGCTCCAGCGCATGTTCCAGCATCGTAGCCGCCAGGTGCTGCACCAGTGCGTCCTCGAGCACGCGGGAGATGCGCGCGGCGGCCGCATGCCGGTCGGCGGCAGCGCGGTTGGCGTCCTGCCCGGTGGCCAGCGCCCGCAATGCCCCATCGGCCCGTTCGATGGCGGCGGCAGCCTCCTGCGCGGCAGCCCGGGCAACGCTGGCGGCGGTTTCGGCCGAACGCATCGCCTCGGCCATGGTCTCGGGCGGGGTCGCCTCGGACTCGGCGCGCAGGGTCTCGGCGTCCAGGCCCTCGCCGTCCTCCCGTAGGCGCAACATCGCGGCGGCGCGGGCATCCTCGTGGCCGGCCCGCTCGGCGGCGAGCGCGACGCGGGCCTCCGCCTCGTCCAGCGTGGCCGCGCCGATTGCGCGGATGGCGTCGTCCAGGCGCTGGGCGCTAACCGTCAGGGCGTCCGCCGCGGCGCGGTGGCGGTCGAGCGCGAGCCGGGTCTGCCGGGCAAGCGCATCCCGTGCGCCGCTCGCCGAGATAGCGTCGGACAAGCGGGCGGCCAGACGGCGCGCGACGGTCGCCGGTTCACCGCCCGGGTCGCCAAGGTGGCGCGCGGCTTCGGCGCAGGCGTCGGCAAAGGCGCCCAGTTGCGCCTGCATGTCGGACAGGCGGCTGCGCGCGGTTTCGGCGGCGTCCACCTTGGCGGGCAGCGCCACCAGTCGATCGAGCACGGCCGCGGCGACGCCCGGGGACTCGCCGGCGGGTAGCCGCAATCGCGCCAGCACGGCATCCCACCGCGTCACCCAGGCGGTCATGGCGGCCTCGGCGGCCACTAGGTCGGGCGCAGCCTTGGCGGCGGCGCGGCGGGCCACGGTGAGCGCGCGGGTGAAGGTTTGGCGTTGCGCCGCATTGCGCTCCGCCTCGGTCAGGCGCAGCCGGGCGGCGTTGACCAGCCGAGGCAGGGTGTCGGACGGCGTCGCCAGCGCGGCGGCGAGCTGCCCGGCCAGGCCGGCCTGCCGATCCGCCAAGCTGGCTGCCGCCGCCATCGCAGCCTGGTGCTCGCGGGCCGCGGTCAGCGCCGCCTCGCGACCGGCCAGCAGCGCGCGCGCTTCCGCCAGCCCGGCGGCCTGGTCCAGCCCGAGCGGCGCCACCGCTTGGGCCCAGGCCGATTGCGCGCGCGCGGCCGCCCCGTCCGCGGCGCCGGCGGTTCGCGCGGCCTCGTCCAGCACCGCCTGCGCTCGGCCGATCTCGCCCTGCGCCTGGACCGCGGCGGCCAACTCCTCCCTCTCGTCCGCGCGACGGTCGGCCACATCGTCGGCCGCGGTGATCGCGCGTGCGAAGGCCAGCGGCAGCGGCGTTTCCGGGGCGTAGGCGGTTTCGGCTGCCGGGTCTGCGGCGCCGCCGAGGCGGGCGAATACCAGCGCCCAGCCACGATCCCGATGCGCGCGGGCGGCGGCGAGCGCCGCCGCGTCGGGCAGCGGCCGCGCGCCGTTGGCTGCGTCCAGGCGGTCGCGCGCGGCAAGCAGCGTCGCCTCCGCGTCCGCCCGGCGGGCCTGGGCCGCCGCAGCGGCGGCCCGGGCGAGGCCGAGCGCCTTGTCCAACCGGGTGAGGGCGGCATCCGCCGGCGTCGCCAGCGCAGCCAGCTCCACCATGCCGCCCGTCCACCCCGGCACGCGACCCAGGGCGGCTGCCGCGCGCCCGGCGGCGTCGGCCACCGTCGCCTGCGCCTGCCGGGCCAGCACGGCGGGGTCGCCGAGCGCCACCGCCTCGTCGTGGGCGGCGCGCAACGCCTCGGTGGCGGTTGTCTCGGGCAGCGCGGTCAGGTCGTCCTCGGCCGCCATGGTCGCATCCCGCGCACGCTCGACGGCGGCAAGGGCTGCCGTCCGGGCGGCGGCGATGTCGCCTGCCGAGGCGATCAGGTCGCGGGCGGCGGCGATGTCGGCGGCGGAGCGCAACTCGGTCGCGGCGTTCGCCGGGTCGGCGGCGCTGGACAGCTCGCGCAGCAGCCGGGCGATGGCGCCCTGCGCGTCGGCAAGCTCGGCATGGCGTTTCGGGATGTCGGCCTCGGATTGCTCGGACTGGGTGCGCGCCGCGATTAGCCGCTGCACTGCCTCGGCTTCGGCCAGCACGGCGTCGTCCACTACTGCGGCGGCCAGTTCGGCGGCCGACGCGGCGTGTTGCGCACGGGCCGTCGCCTCGTCCCGCACCGCTTTCTCGGCCGACGTCTTGGCCGTGGCCAGCGCCGCCCCCGCGCCGGGGGGCAGCACGGGCGCGTCCCGATGGCTGTCCAGCCAATTGGCGGCAGCGTCCAGCGCCGCCAGGTGGCGCCGCGTGCTGCGGACGCGGTTGAGCCGGGCTAGTTGCTCGGTCGCCTCGATGTCCTGCGTGACGGCGGCGTCGCGGGCCCGCAACGCTTCGGTGCGACGCCGCTCATGCTCGGCCACGGCCGGAGGACGCACCAGGGTTTCGTTCAGGCGGGTCCCGGCGCTGGTCCATTCGTCGCAGGCGCGGTAGAACGGCGTGTTGCCGCTGCGCCGCATGGGCGCCGCCTCGTCGCGGCGGCGGGCCAGGTCGGCGGCCAGCGCGCGGGCCGACCCGAGATCCCCAGCGCTGGACAGCAGCGCGTCCGCCAGGTCGCCGTCAGTCTGCAGCAGTGCCTTGCCGCCGGCACGCAACTGCGCGGAGTCGAGCACGAACAGCCGTTCCAGCCGCTTGCGCTCGCTCTCGCGCGGCAGGCGGTCGGGCAGGGAGGGGTGCGGCAGCTTCCCGGCCGGGTCGGTCAGGGTGTTCTTCGCGCCCTTGCGGCGGATGAATCCGATCGTCTCGCCGTCCGGGAACACCGCCTCGGCGCGGATGCCCATCTTGCCGTAGCCGAACTGGAAGCCCATCGGCGTCTGCGGATGGATGCCGAACAGCAGCTCCGACATCGCCTGGCGCAGCACGGACTTGCCCGCGCCGTTGGGCGCCACCAGCAGGTTGATGCGGCCCGGCGCTGGGTCCAGCAGCACGTCCTGCGCGGCGAAGTTGCCATAGCTGTCCAGGCCCAGGCGGCGCAGGCGCACTCAGGCCTCGCCGAGCCGGGAGAGCACCAGGTTGCGGGCGCGCTCCACCAGGTCGGGCGGGATGTCCCCGGCCGCGGCGCGCACGGCCGGGTGGTCGGCGCCGAGCGCCTCGCGCAGCTTGGCGACCCGGCCCAGCATGTGGCCGGCGTAGTCGCGGGCCAGGTTGGTGATGGGCGGCGTCGGCTCCGACTCCACGGAGCGCAGCAGGGTGGCGGCCGCGTCGGAGCCCTCGCGCCACTCGGCCAGGTCGATGGCCGGGGTGGTGGCGATCTCCACCTTCTCGACCCACAGATGCTCGCTCAGGCCGAGGCCGGTGATCTCGGCCCGGATGCGTTCCCGCGTGGCGGCCGGGTCGCGCATCAGCGCGGCGTGCAGCGTGGAAGCGCCGCGCAGCTCCACCCGCGCGGCCAGCAGGCGGTCGCCGGCCTGCTCGACGGCGCGTGTGACGGCGGCGCGGACCAGCGCGCCCATCGCCTCGAGGTCCGGCGTGTCGCTCAGGTCGACCGCGATGCGCGACCAGCGCACGACGTCCAGGGTGCGGTGCTCGGGGGTGAGGCGGCCGCCCTTCACGCGCACCAGCGTGGCGCCCTTCTCACCCTCCTCGTTGATGTGGCGGCCCTGCAGGTTGCCCGGGAACACGATCCAGCTCGGGTGTCCGCGCAGTTCGCCGCGCAGGTGGATGTGGCCCAGCGCCCAGTAGTCGTAGCCGTGGTCGGCCAGTTGCTCGACGGTGCACGGGGCGTAGTTGGAGTGCACGCTGTCGTCGCCGACCGCGCTGTGCAGCAGGCCGATGTTGAGCTTGCCCGGCACCGGTGGCGGGTAGTTGGCGGCCAGGTTGTCGGTGACGGCCTGGGTGGCGAAACCCTGGCCGTGGATGACGACGGGGAGGCCTGGCACGTCCAGGCTGTGCGCCGCCTCCGTGTCGAACATATGGGCGCGCTCGGGCCAGGGCAGTTGCTTGGTCAGCACGCTCTGCGCGTCGTGGTTGCCGCTGATCGCGTAGACGGCGACCCCCGCGCGGGTGAGCCGGGCGAGCTGCGCCACGAGGAAGTGGCCGGTCGGGTAGTCCTGCCAGTCGCCGTCGTAGAGGTCCCCGGCGAGCAGCACGAAGGCGACGTGCTCCGCCAGCGCGAGGTCCACCAGGTTGACGAGGGCCTGCCGGGTGGCCCCGCGGATGCGCTCGGCGGGAGCGTCCGCCTCGAGCCCGCGGAGAGGGGAATCGAGGTGCAGATCGGCGGCGTGGATGAAGCTGAAGTCCATTGCGTCCTTCTACTCCCTCTCCCGCCTGCGGGAGAGGGTCGGGGTGAGGGAGCGGCTCGACGTGTTCGTTTGGTGGCTAAGCCCCTCACCCAACCCTCTCCCGCAAGCGGGAGAGGGCAACTCGGGGGGAGGAGTCAGACCATCGCCCTGGCGTCCACCACGCGGTCGAACGTTTCCGCGTCGATCGTGCCGGACGCGAGCGCCGCTTCCCGCAGCGTCGTGCCGTGGACGTGCGCCTCGTGCGCGATGGCGGCGGCCTTGTCGTAGCCGACGGTCGGCGCCAGCGCGGTCACCAGCATCAGCGAGCGGTCCAGCAGCTCGGCGATGCGCGGCCGGTTCAGCGCCGTGCCCTCGATCGTATAGCGGCGGAACGTGCCGGCGCCGTCGCCCAGAATGCGGGCGCTGTGCAGGAAGTTGTTGATCACGATCGGCCGCATCACGTTCAGCTGCAACTGCCCCTGCGCGCCGGCGAAGGCCACGGCGGCGTCCTCGCCCAGCACCTGGGTGCAGATCATCACCATGGCCTCGCACTGCGTCGGGTTGACCTTGCCCGGCATGATGGAGCTGCCCGGCTCGTTCTCCGGCAGGGACAGCTCGCCCAGGCCGCAGCGCGGTCCCGACCCGAGCCAGCGCACGTCGTTGGCCACCTTCAGCAGCACGACGGCCACGCCGCGCAGCGCCCCCATGGCGGCCACCATGGCATCCAGCCCACCGAGTGCGGCGAACTTGTTGGGCGCGGTCACGAACGGCTGGCCGGTCAGCCGCGCCAGTTCCGCTGCGATCCCCTCCGCGAAGCCCGGCGGCGCGTTGAGCCCGGTGCCCACCGCAGTGCCCCCCGCGGCCAGCTCGTACAGCGCCGCGCGGCTGTGCTCGACGCCGGCGATGGCGAAGGCCAGTTGCGCCGCCCAACCGCCCCACTCCTGCCCAACGGTGAGCGGCACCGCATCCTGCAAATGGGTGCGGCCGATCTTCACCACGTCCGACCACTCGGCGCTCTTCGCCAGGATGGCGCCGTGCAGCGCGCGCAGCGAGGGCAGCAGCCGCGTCTCCAGCTCCAGCACCGCAGCCACGTGCATGGCGGTCGGGAAGGTGTCGTTGGAGGACTGGCCCATGTTCAGGTCGTCGTTCGGATGCACCCGGCCCTTGTCGTTGAACGGCAGGCCCAGCAGCTGGGTGGCGCGGTTCGCCATCACCTCGTTGGCGTTCATGTTGGACTGGGTGCCGCTGCCGGTCTGCCACACGTATAGCGGGAACTCCGCGTCCAGCCGGCCGGCGATCACCTCGTCCGCAGCGGCGCAGATAGCGGCGGCGCGGTCCGGCTTCATGCGGCCGGCCGCCTGGTTCACCAGCGCCGCAGCCTTCTTCACGTAGCCGTAGGCGTGCGGGATGCCGATCGGCATGATGTCGTCGCCGATCGAGAAATGCTGCAGGCTGCGCTGCGTCTGCGCCCCCCAATAGTGCTCGGCGGGCACCTCGATCGAACCCATCGAGTCCCGTTCGACGCGCATGCCGGTCTGGCCCGTGCCGATGGCGATTTCAGTCATGGCGCGGCAGCTCCTGTTCCACCAGCGTGGCCCACAACGAGGCGCCGATCGGCAGTATGTCGTCGTTGAAGTCGTAGTGCGCCGTGTGCACCGGCGTGCTGCCCTTGGCGCCGTCCGCCTGGCCGATGCGCACGAAGCAGCCCGGGACCTTCTGCGCCATGTAGGCGAAATCCTCCCCGCCCATGCCCGGCAGCCGCTCGTGGATGACCTTGTCGGAACCCAGCAGCTTGGAGCCGGCGGACGCGGCGCGGGCCACCGCTTCCTTGTCGTTGACCACGGCCGGGTAGCCGGGCTCGATTGTCAGCTCCGCAGTGGCGCCGTTGGCCTTGGCAATGCCTTCCGCCACCTCGCCCACCAGACGGCGCATCGTTTCGCGGGTCTCGAGCTTCAGGGTGCGGATGGTGCCGCGCAGCACCGCCTCATCGGGGATCACGTTGCTGGCGGTCCCCGCGTTGAACTGGCAGGTGGACAGCACCGCGGAGTCCAGCGGGTCGACCCGGCGCGCCACCAGGGTCTGCAACGCCAGCACGATCTGCGCGCCGATCACCACCGGGTCGATGCCGCGATGCGGGCGGGCCGCGTGGCCGCCGCGTCCATGGATGCGGATGATGAAGTCGTCGGTGTTGGCGCAGACCGGGCCGGGGACGGCGGTGATCTGGCCGATCGGGATCGACGAGTCGTTATGGGCGCCGAACACCATGTCGCAGGGGAAGCGGTCGAACAGACCCTCGTTCACCATCACCTCGCCGCCGCCGCCGCTCTCCTCGGCGGGCTGGAAGATGAAGTGCACCGTGCCGTCGAAATTGCGCGTCTCGGCCAGATACTTGGCCGCGCCCAGCAGCATGGTGGTGTGCCCGTCATGGCCGCAAGCGTGCATCACGTTCGGCGTCTGCGAGCGATAGGCGAAGTCGTTGGCCTCGGGCATCGGCAGCGCGTCCATGTCGGCGCGAATGCCGATGGCGCGCGGCGACGCGCCGAGGCGCAGGGTGCCCACCAGCCCGGTGCCGGCGATGCCGCGGGTGACCTCGATGCCCCAGCCCTCCAGCTTGGCGGCGACCAGGTCGCTGGTGCGGTGCTCGTTGAACGCCAGTTCGGGATGCGCGTGGATGTCCCGGCGCCACTCCGTCATGTCCGGGGCGAAATCGGCGATGCGGTTGTGGACGGGCAAATGCGGGCTCCTTTGGCGGCTGCGTGGGGAGTCTACGGCGTTGGACAAGCTGCGCCAAATCACACAGGCCGCAGCTAGCGGCGCGCCGCAAAAAACGCCCGCAGCAGGCCGGCCGCCTCGGCCTCGCGCACGCCGCCCACCACCTCCGGCCGGTGCAGGCAGCCGGGCGCGGCGAAGATGCGCGGGCCGTGCTCCACCCCGCCGCCTTTCGGGTCGTAGGCGCCGAACACCACTCGGGCGACGCGGAAATGCACCGCCGCGGCCGCGCACATCGGGCAAGGCTCCAGCGTCGACACCAGCGTGCAGCCGACCAGCCGTGAGGAGCCCAGCGCGCGCGCCGCCTGCCGCAACGCCAGAAGCTCGGCATGGGCGCTGGCGTCCGCGTCCGCCTCCACCTGGTTGCCGGCGCGGGCCAGCACGGCGCCGTCGGCGGCCAGCACGGCGGCGCCAGCCGGGACCTCCGCGCGGGCGGCGGCGGCGCGGGCCTCCGCCAGGGCAGCGTCCATCCCGTCCATGCCGTGCGTCTTGCCCGCACGCCGCCCCTGGGTCTAGGGCTTTCCCATGACCCGGCCCCTGATCGGCGTGACCCTGGATGCGGAGCCGCCCGGCGGGTGGTCGCGCTTTCCATGGTATGCCCTGCGCGTGAACTACGCCGACGCCATCACCGGGTCGGGGGGCCTGCCGGTCGCCCTGCCGCACGATCCCGCGCTGGCCGCGGAGATGCTGGACCGGCTGGACGGCCTGGTCGTCACCGGCGGCGCGTTCGACGTCGACC
>CAXTBW010000143.1:0-8339 GCA_964242925.1 uncultured Acetobacteraceae bacterium | reverse complement strand
GGCTCGACCGGCAGCGCCATGCCCGCCAGGGCCGCCACCTCAGCCGACCAGGTGCCCGCCGCGCACGCCACGGCTTCGGCTGCGATCGCGGCGCCGCTGGCCAGCGTCACGTGGCGCACCGCGCCGCGTTCCACGTCCAAGCCCACGACCCGGTCGGTGCGGTATTCCACCCCCAGGCTGCGCGCCTTGCGTTTGAACCCCTGCAGCGCGGCGTTTGGGTCGATGAAGCCGTCGTCCGGCGACAGCGCGGCAGCGCCAACGTCCTGCACCGAAAGGGACGGGAACCGCACCTGCATGCCGGCCGGGTCCAACAGTTCCACTTCCACGCCCAGCGCCGCCTGCGTCCGCGCGTCCTCCGCGAGGCCGTCAACGCCCTCGAGCGGGATCAGGAACAAGTAGCCCGCCGGGTCCCAGCCGATGTCGGGGGCTTCGCCGTCGACCGCGACGTGGGTGGCGAAGTCTCCGTAGAACGCCCGGCCGAACTGCGACATCTGGATGTTCTCCGGCCGGGAGAACAGCCGCCGCAGCCCGCCCGAGGCGCGCGGCGTCGCGGCGAACTCGTAGAGCGGGTCGGGTTCGATCACCACGACCCGCCCGCCGCGCCCGGATCGCGCGAGGAAGTACGCCGCTGCCGAGCCGATCACTCCGCCGCCGATGATGACGCAGTCCGCACACTGTACGGTCATGCCAGAGCTTGACCCTGGTTTGCGCGGGCCGCCAGCGGCACGTGTCTGGCAAAGGAGAAAAGCGGTCGCGCCAACGTCGACGGCCTGCACCGGTGGGACGGCGTAGATACCAGGGTCAAGGCCTGGCATGACGGTACGGGGGGTGGAGAGGCGTGTGTCACAGCACCGCCCGGATGCCATCCGCCACCCGGTCCAGCGTCGCCTCGGTCAGCGCGGACATGCACAGCCGGCCGTCGCTGACGCCGTAGATGCCGAACGCGTCGCGCAGCCGTTCCATCTGCGCCGCGCTCAGGCCGGAGTAGGAGAATAGCCCTTTCTGCGCAACCAAGCGGCTGAAATCCTGCTTGTTGTTGCCCTCCAACCGGACTGCCAGACCCTCCCGCATGCGCTTGACGCGTGCGCGCATGGCGTCCAGCTCCGCCTCCCATTGGGAGCGCAACGCCGGGTCGGTCAGGATGGCGGCGACCAGCATGGCGCCGTGGCTTGGCGGGGTCGAGTAGTTGGTGCGGATCGCCACGTTCACCTGGTCCTGCACCAGCCGGGCCTGCGCCGCGTCGGCCGCCACGATCGACAGCGCGCCGACCCGCTCGCCATACAGCGCGAACGACTTGGAGAACGACGTCGCCACGAATAGCGGCACGCCCGCCCCAGCCAGCAGCCGCGCCGGTCGGCTGTCCGCCTCCAACCCCTCCGCGAACCCGGCATACGCCATGTCAAGGAACGGCACGAGCGCCCGCTCCCGCACCAGGCCGGCCAGCGCCTGCCATTGGTCGGGCGACAGGTCGGCGCCGGTCGGGTTGTGGCAGCAGGCGTGCAGCAGCAGCACCGTCCCGGGCGCCATGGCGGCGACGGCGTCCTGCATCGCGGGCCAGTCGACGCCGCCGGTCGCCGGATCGAAATACGGATATTCGACGATCCGCAGCCCGGCGCCTGCGAAGATGCTCGGATGATTGCCCCAGGTCGGGCGGCTCATCGCCACCGTGGCGCCCGGCGCGACGCGGTGGATGACGTCGGCGCCCAGCTTCAGCGCGCCGGTGCCGCCTAGGCTCTGCACCGTGACGATTCGTCCGCCTTCCGATTCGGCCAGCGGGTCGCCAAACACCAGCCGCTTGGCCGCTTCCCGCAGCGTCGGCGAGCCCACCGGCAGCAGGTAGCCCCAGTTCGCCACACGCCCGGCCATCCCGGCTTCCGCGGCCTGGACGGTGTCCAGGATCGGGATGCGTCCGTCCTCGTCGTAGTACATGCCGACGCCAAGGTTGACCTTGCCGGCCCGTGGATCGGCGTTGAACGCCTGGAAGCCCGCCATGATCGGGTCGAGCGGTTCGGGCTGCAGCGCATCGAACAAGGACATTAGGGGCTCCTGTGGGCGCCCTCATATTGCAAGCCTGGCGCGCCGTGCGCCACATCGACGACACGGGTCTCGGCAACGATGAAGCCGACGAGGTCGACCAGCGACGTGGGGACGGCGTGGGCGCCCGGGTCAAGCCCGGGGCATGATGATTTTGAAATAGGTTAGCGCTCGTTGTTCCCGAAGAACTTCGGGTCGATGAAGGTGAACAGCGACTGGTCGAACGTGCCGCCCAACTGCACGTCGGACAGGCGGATGCGGGTCTCCTGACGCTGCGCATCCACCACGGTCCAGGATTGCAACGCCATCTGCGGCTCGGCGAAGATCAGCGTCAGCGAGCCATCGCCGGGCGTGGCGGTGCGCAGCAAGGTGATCTGGATCTGGTCCGGATAGCGCTGCACCCGCGTCACCGTCACGTCGCCCGACAGCTTCAGATTGTCCCGCAGCAGCAGCCCGAGCGGGGTGCGGCCGAGCGGGATGTTGCTCGTCTGCTGCAACTGCGAATCGTAGAACACCAGCAGGCTGTGCCCGGCAACCAGCAGGAACGGCGTCGGCGGGTCATACTGGAACCGCATGCGCCCCGGCCGCTCCAGCCAAGCCGTGCCGTTGGTCACGCCGCCGTTGGGCGCGATCTGCTGGAACCGCGCCTTGAGCGTGCGCAACGCATTCAGGCTGGTTTCCGCCCGGCCGATGTCGATTCGGTCCTGCGGCGACAGCGGCGGCGCGGCCAGGCCCTGGGCGAGGGCGGCGAACGGAACAAGCAAGGCGGCGAGCAGGGCGCGGCGTTTCATGCGGCGGATATGCGCGTCTGCGGGTTCAGTGGGAACCCCTGCCCGGCGGCCGCCAGCCTTCCTTCACCGTCATGCCTGGCCTAGAGCCTGGTATCCACGCCGTCCAGACAGCGTCGGCCGGCGCGTGAACGCTCGCGCCTTGCTGGACCCGACGTCGTCGGCCGCGCCCAGTGGATACCAGGGTCAAGCCCTGGCATGACCACGACGCGTTACAGCGTGGGCGACTGGCTCGGCGGCAGGCCGGCCGCCTTGGCGACCTCGGCGGCGAAGTCGTCCTGCGTCTTCTCGATGCCCTCGCCCAGGCCGAACCGCACGAAGCCGGTGATGTTCGCGCCCGCCTTCTTGGCGACCGCCTTCACCCGGCTCTCGTTGTCCAACACCCAGACCTGCTCCAAAAGCACCACTTCCTCGTAGTACTTGCGGATGCGGCCAATCACCATCTTCTCGATGATCTCGTCCGATTTGCCGGAAGCGCGCGCCTGCTCGGTTAGAATGGCCTTCTCGCGCTCCAGCGCTTCCGGGTCCACGCCGTCGACGTCCAGCGCGTCCGGCTTGGTGGCCGCCACGTGCATGCCGACCTGGCGGCCCAGCAACTCCAGCGCGTCCAGCTCACTGCCGCCCTCGACGGCCACCAGCACGCCGATCTTGCCCAGGCCGGGCTTCACCGGCTGGTGCACGTAGCTCGCCACCGTGCCCGACGACACCGTCAGCACGCGGGCGCGGCGGATGCTCATGTTCTCGCCGATGGTGGCGATCAGGTGCGTCAGCTCATCGGCCACCGTGCGGCCCGTTCCCGGGAACGCGGCGGCCTTCAACGTCTCGATGTCCTCCCCCAGCTCCAGCGCCAGCTTGGCGACGGAGTGGACGTAGTGCTGGAAGGTCTCGTTGCGCGCGACGAAGTCCGTCTCGGCGTTGATCTCGACGATGGCGCCCTTGTTCGGCATCGTGGCGACGCCGACCAGGCCCTCGGCCGCGACCCGGCCGCTCTTCTTCGCGGCGGCCGACAGGCCCTTTTTGCGCAGCCAGTCGATCGCGCCCTCGATGTCGCCCATCGTCTCGGATAGGGCGCGCTTGCAATCCATCATCCCGGCGCCGGTCTTCTCGCGAAGCTCCTTCACCAGGGCGGCGGTGATATCGGGCATTTCAGTCTCTCCTTCAGGCGGCCGGCTGGTCCGCGATCGCTTGAGCGGGAATCGCCTCGTCGGGCATGG
This sequence comes from uncultured Acetobacteraceae bacterium, assembly GCA_964242925.1. Classification (GTDB taxonomy): domain Bacteria; phylum Pseudomonadota; class Alphaproteobacteria; order Acetobacterales; family Acetobacteraceae; genus LMUY01. The sequence continues at coordinate 4,303 of CAXTBW010000143.1, read as the reverse complement.
CGCCGAGCGGCAGTTCCTCGTCGGCGCCGATGTCGCGGCCGGAAGCGGCCATCTCGGCGCTGATCCCGTCCAGCACGGCGCCGGCGATCAGGTCGCAATACAGCGTGATGGCCCGCAGCGCATCGTCGTTGCCGGGGATCGGGTAGGTGACTCCGGCCGGGTCGGAGTTGCTGTCCAGGATGGCGATGACGGGGATGCCGAGCTTGTTCGCCTCCTCGACCGCCAGCTTCTCCTTGTTCGTGTCGATGATGAACAGGATGTCGGGCAGGCCGCCCATCTCCTTGATGCCGCCCAGCGCGCGCTCCAGCTTGTCGCTGTCGCGCGTGATGTCGAGCACCTCCTTCTTGGTGAGGCCCTCGACGTTGCCGCCCAGCAGCTCCTCGATCTGGCGCAGACGCTTGATGCTGCCGGTGATGGTCTTCCAGTTGGTCAGCATGCCGCCCAGCCAGCGGTGGTTGACGTAATACTGGCCGCAGCGCTTGGCGGCGTCCGCCACGTGCTCCGCCGCGGCGCGCTTGGTTCCGACGAACAGCACGCGGCCGCCATTGGCGGTGATGTCGCGCACGGCCCGCAGCGCCCGGTCCAGCATCGGGACGGTCTGCTGCAGGTCGATGATGTGGACCTGGTTGCGGATGCCGAACAGGAACGGCGCCATGCGCGGGTTCCAGCGGCGGGTGTGGTGGCCGAAATGCACGCCGGCCTCGAGCAACTGGCGCATGGTGAAATCTGGCAGAGCCATGTGTGTCTTCCTGGGTGGACCGGTTGAGCCTCCGCGGGGCCGAGCCTTGCGGCACCGGCGCTGGCTTGTTCGGCCAGGAAGGCGCCCCGCGTGTGAATTATCGTCGCCCGACGGCGCCGACGCGCGGGATATGGCGGAAACCGGGTGGAATGGCAAGGCGGCGGAACCCGCCCTGCGCTGCCGGTGTTGCCATCTGGAACAGTCTGCGTGAGGACGCTCGATGATCCGGATCACCCTGGCTGCCGCGCTGCTGCTGGCGTCCGCGCCGGCCTTCGCCACGCCCCCGCCCATGACCATGGCGGCGACGCCCGGCCCGACGTCGGAACCGTCCAGCAGCAACCCGCAGCCGCCCGCCGTCAATGCCGGGACCGCAGCTCCTTCCCCGGCCAACCCGTCCCTGGCGGCGCCGCCTGCCGCGTCGGCGCCGTCCAGCGTGCCGGCGGAGAAGGTCGCGCCGCGGTAGTCAGCCGTTGCGGAAGGTGTAGCTGTAGCCGTTCAGCGCCGGCGCGCCGCCGAGATGCGCGTAAAGCACGTTCGACCCGGCCGGGAAGAAGCCCTTCTGCACCAGGTCGATCATGCCCTGCATGGATTTGCCCTCGTACACCGGGTCGGTGATCATGCCTTCCAGCCGCGCCGAGAGCCGGATCGCTTCGACGGTCTCCTTCGAGGGGACGCCGTAGACCGGGTAAGCGTAGTCCTCCAGCAGCACGACGTCCCCGTCCGCCACCGCCGGCGCGCCGATCAGGTCCGCCGTGTTGCAGGCGATGTCCAGCACCTGGGCGCGGGTCTGCGCCGGCGTGCAGCTCGCGTCGATCCCGATCACGTTGCGCGCCCGGCCGTCCGCGGCGAAGCCCACCACCATCCCGGCATGGGTCGACCCGGTGACGGTGCAGACGATCACGTAGTCGAACCGCACGCCCATCTCCGCCTCCTGCGCGCGCACCTCCTCCGCAAAGCCGACGTAGCCTAGGCCGCCGAACTTATGAACGGAGGCGCCGGCGGGGATCGCGTAGGGCTTGCCGCCCTTGGCCCGCACGTCCTCCAGCGCGGCGGTCCAGCTCTCGCGGATGCCGATGTCGAAGCCCTCGTCCACCAGCTGCGTCTCGGCGCCCATGATGCGGGACAGCAGGATGTTGCCGACCCGGTCGTACACGGCGTCCTCGTGCGGGACCCAGCTCTCCTGGATCAGCCGGCACTTCATCCCGATTTTGGCCGCGACCGCCGCCACCATGCGGGTGTGATTCGACTGCACGCCGCCAATCGACACCAGGGTGTCGGCGTTGCTCCCGATGGCGTCGGGCACGATGTATTCCAGCTTGCGCAGCTTGTTGCCGCCGAACGCGAGGCCGGAGTTGCAGTCCTCCCGCTTGGCGTAGATCTGCACCGCGCCGCCGAGATGCGCGGTCAGCCGCGGCAGATGCTCGATCGGCGTCGGGCCGAAGGTGAGTTTGTAACGCTCGAAGTTCTCCAGCATGGCGGCCTCCTTAGTGAACGACGACGCGGACCGTATCAGCAGCGCGTTGAAAGGTGCTCTCGACTTTTGGCTTCGTTTTGTTGCAGATTGTTGGCAACAACCTGTTCTGAGGCGGCCGCTTCCGCATTCAGACCGTTAAGCGGAAGATCCTTCCATCGCCGAGCCGCTCGACAGGACCGACCTGCGCATCCTCCGCCTGTTGCAGGCCGATGGCCGCATGGCCAACGCCGACATCGCCCAACGGGTGAACACCAGCGCCGCCACCTGCCACCGCCGCACCCGGCGACTGTTCGACGAGGGCTACATCACAGGCGTGCGGGCCCAATTGGCGGCGGAAAAGCTCGGGCGGGGCTCGCTGGTTCTCGTCGGCGTCGTGCTGGACCGCTCCACGCCGGAAAGCTTCGCCGCGTTCGAGGCGGCGGCCAAGGCGATGCCAATGGTGCTGGATTGCCACCTGGTCGCCGGGGACTTCGACTACTTCCTCAAGATCAGGGTGCGCGATATGGCGGACTTCAACCGCCTGCACAGCGAGCGGCTGATCGCGCTGCCCGGCGTGCGGCAAACGCGCACCTTCTTCGTCATCAAGGAAGTCATCGACAACGCCCCGATGCCGATTTGATATCTTCCACCGATCTAACCGCCTCTCTCGCCGCGCCAACCGTCATTGCGAGAAGCGCTTGCGACGAAGCAATCCGGCCGGCAGCACCGTATGCGCCGCCCTGGATCGCCACGCCGCCAAGCGGCGGCTCGCGATGACGGATGGTTGTTTCCGGCCGCGGGTTTGGACCTGACAGGGCACTCGCACCCTCACCCCGCCCCTCTCCCGCCCGCGGGAGAGGGAAACGACTGCGCCCAGGCGCGCGACACCACAGCGGCGCTGCTCTTCGCCTAAGAGGCGGTCAGACTTCCTCCACCCGCTCCACTCCCGGCACCAGGGTCAGCGCCTGCGCCAGCAACGGGGTGACGTTGAACCCGCCGGGCAACTCGATCTCCACATCCTGCCCCTCCCCGACGATCGGCAGCAGCACCACGCGACCTTTCCCGCGACGCTCGCGCTCCAGGATGGTGCGGATGTGCGGCAGCGCGGCGCTCTCCCGCAGCCAGATGCGCACGCCAGCCCCGGCATCGGCGGCAGCCTGCTCCAGCGACACTGCGCTTGTCGCCGTGATTCGCAGCGCCTCGCCATCCTGCTTCAGGTCGGCGGTGACCAGGATCGGCGCGCCCTCGCGCAGCAGGTCCGCGCAGGCGGTCAGCGTCTCGGAGAAGAACGTCACCTCGTAGCTGCCCGCCGCGTCCGACAGGCGCACCCACGCCATCTTGCTGCCGGTCCGCGTTGGCCGCTCCTTGCGCGCGATCACGCAGCCGGCGAGCTTCACCCGCGTCACGCCCGCCGCCGCGGCGGCCTCCAGCCGGCCGGACCCGACCGCGCCGAGCCGGGCCAGCAGCGGCTTGTACATGTCGAGCGGGTGCGCGGTCAGGTGGAAGCCGATCGCCTCCGCCTCGTACCCCAGGCGCTCCAACGGCGGCCAGTCCGGCAGCGTCGGCAGGCGAATCGGCTGCGGCGCGGCGCCGCCGAACAGGCCGATCTGGCCGCTCTCCTTCTGCTCGGCGTCCGCCTGCGCCCGGCGCAGCACCTGGTCGGCCCCGGCATAGAGTTGGGCGCGGTTCGTCCCCAGGCAGTCGCAGGCGCCCGCGCGCACCAGGTTCTCGATCTGCATCTTGCTGAGCTGCCGCGGGTCCACCCGGCTCGCCAGATCCGTCGGGTCGCGGAACGGCCGCTCGCCGCGCGCGGCCACCAGCGCGTGCATCGCCGCCATCCCGACCTTCTTCACCGCGGCCAGCGCGTAGCGGATCGCCGGCTTGCCCTCGGCGTCCACGTCCACGGTGAAATCCGCGCCCGAGCGGTTGACGTCCGGCGGGAGCACGTGGACGCCGAGCCGCTCCGCCTCCTGCCGCAGCGCCGCCAGCTTGTCGGTGTTGCCGATTGCGAGCGACATGCAGGCCGCCAGGAACTCGACCGGATGATTGGTCTTCATCCACGCCGTCTGGTAGGCGACCAGCGCGTAGGCGGCGGCGTGCGACTTGTTGAA
>CAXTBW010000142.1:0-8375 GCA_964242925.1 uncultured Acetobacteraceae bacterium | reverse complement strand
GCTCGTAGAAATGCGCGTCGTAGCCCATCGCCTGCAGCTTGGCCGCCATCTTGCGCGCGTGGCCCGGGTGCACCCGGTCGTCGCGTCTCGCGGTCGCCAAGAGGATTGGCGGATACGGCTGGCCCGGCATCGCCACGTGGTAGGCGGAGATCGGGCCTAGGAACGCCCAGTCCTCCGGGACGGCCGGATCGCCGTACTCGGCGATCCAACTCGCGCCGGCCAGCAGCTTGGTGTAGCGGCGCATGTCGATCAGCGGGATGGTGCAGAACAACGCGCCGAACCGGTCGGGATACCGGGTCAGCATGTTGGCGATCAGCAGGCCGCCGTTGGAGCCGCCTTCCGCCGCGATGCGCCCCGGCCGGGTGACCCCGCGGCCCACCAGGTCGGCGGCGACGGCCGCGAAATCGTCGTGGCTCAGCCGTTTGCCCGCGCGCCGCCCCGCCTCGTGCCAGCGCGTGCCGAACTCGCCGCCGCCGCGGATGTTGGCCAGCACCGTGGTGCCGCCGCGCTCCAACCACAACTTGCCGGACCGCACCGCGTAGGCCGGCATGGACGAGATGGCGAACCCGCCATAGCCGGTCATGTGCACCGGCGCGTCCCCGGTTTCACCCGGTGGCCCGGACTGCACGTACGGAATGCGCTCGCCGTCGACGCTGATCGCCTCGTGCCGCGTCACGACCAGCCCGGCGGCGTCGAAGCGAGGCGGCGCCTGCTTGAGCAATGCGGGCGCGGCCAGGTCCGGCGGGATGATCAGCAGCGATGGCGAGGTCAGCGGGTCCTGCGTCACCGCGAGCAGCGTGCCGTCCGACTCGTCGATCTCCGCGTCGAGCGGCCACACGCTGGCGGTGCCGACCGGTGGCAACCCGCCGAGCGTTCGCGTGGTCCAGCTGCCGGGCGCGATCAGCAGGAAGACCGGCCGCAGTTCGTCGAGCAGGCTGACCAGCAGGCCGGCGGCGGTCCACGAGAAGCTCTGCAATGCGGTGCGCGGGCTCGGCTGGAACAACACGGTGAACGAGCGGTCGCCGGCCAGGAAGTCGTCGAGGCGGATGCCCAGCAGGGTGTCGGGCAGGTAAGTGGCGGCGCCGACCGACCAGGCGCTGCGCGGCTTCACCGCCAGCCAGCCGCGATGCCAGGTGTAGGTTGCGTCGCTCGGCAGGTCGACGTGACGAAGCGGGCCGGTGCGGTCGCCGAGGAACAAGCGGCCGTTGAAGAAGTCGGTTGTGCGATGGAACAATATGCGGTCGTCGTCGCGGTCGTAGCTGCCGTAGACCATCATGTCGCCGGGCTCGGCCTCGAACAGCGGCGCGTCCGGCGCGGCGCCGCGCCGCCATAGCCGCACGGTGCTGGCGTAGCCGGACTGCGTGGCGCCGAAAGCGGCCGACGACAGCAGCAGCGTATCCGCGTCCAGCCACGCCGCGCTGCCCTTGGCCTCCGCAAGATAGAATCCGTTCGGCACGAAGCCGCGGGTGGCAAGGTCGAACTCGCGCAGCACCACCGCGTCGCTGCCGCCGCGGGACAGGCGCAGGATGGCTCGTTCGTGCGCCGGATACAGGGTCGATGCGCCCTGCCACACCCAGTCCTCCGCCTCCACTTCCGCCACCGCGTCGAGGTCGAGCAGGATGTCCCACTCGGGCGTGTCGGTCCGGTATGAAGCCAGGGTGGTGCGGCGCCATACGCCGCGCGGGTGCTGAGCGTCGCGCCAGTAGTTGTACATCAGCCCGGCGCGGCGGCCGGGGACGGGCAGATTGTCTGGGCGGTCGAGCAGCGCGCGAAGGGTGTCGCGGTCGGCTTCGAAGCGCGGCGTGGCGAAGCGGGCGAGGGTGGCGGCGGTCTGCGCGTCGGCCCAGGCGCAAGCGCGCTCGGCCTCCACCTCCTCCAGCCAGAGCCAGGGGTCGTCGTCGGGCGCGTCGAGCGTGGGATTGGTCATTGGGGCTGCCTGCGACGGTTGCGTCGCCCGTTTAGCGGCAGGCCCCGGCGGCGGCAACCAAGCCCGTATTGTCATGCCAGGGTTTGCCCTCGGCTGTCCGGCTGAGGATTTCATTACGACAAAATATCAACCGTCATGGCCAGACTTGATCCGGCCACCCACGCCGCGCGCCGACTCCAGGGCGCCAGTATCCGCACCAGCTTTTCGCGCGAACCGCGTGAGCGCCCGGGTCAAGCCCGGGCACGACGATAAGGGCTTAGGTGGGTCCTTACTCCGCCGCCAGCACGCCTCGCCGGACCTGGTCTTCCTCGATCGACAGGAACAGCGCGCGGAAGTTTCCCTCGCCAAAGCCTTCGTCGCCCTTGCGCTGGATGAACTCGAAGAAGATCGGGCCGATCGCGTTGGCGGAGAAAATCTGCAGCAGGATCTTCGTTGCGCTGCCGTCGCTGGTGCCCTCGCCGTCCAGCAGAATGCCATTGCGCTGCAGCCGGGCGACATCCTCGCCGTGGCCCGGCACGCGGGCGTCGATGCGCTCGAAATAGGTGACTGGCGGCGGCGGCATGAACGCGAGGCCGCCAGCGCGCAACGCCTCCACGGTGGCGTGCACGTCGTGACAGCCGCAGGCGACGTGCTGGATGCCCTCGCCGTTATAGGCGTGCAAATATTCCTCGATCTGGCTGCGGTCATCCGCGCTCTCGTTGATCGGAATGCGGATGCGGCCGTCCGGGCTGGTCAGCGCGCGCGAGTGCAGGCCAGTGTACTCGCCGTTGATGGCGAAGAAACGGATTTGCCGGAAGTTGAATAGCCGCTCGTAGAAGCCGGTCCACACGCCCATCCGGCCGCGCTGCACGTTGTGCGTCAAATGATCGATATAAAACTGTCCGGCGCCGGCGGGATGCGGGTCCGCCTCGCCAAGCCATTCGAAACCTAAGTCCGCCATGTTGCCAGCAGCGCCATGACGGTCGACGAAATAAATCAGCGAACCACCGATGCCCTTGATCGCCGGCGTATCCAGCGTCAGCCCTTCACTTGCAGGCTCGGCCCCAAGACCCACGGCGCGGTCGAACGCGGCGCGCGCGTCCGCCACGCGCCAGCCCATGCTGGGGGCGCACGGGCCGTGCTGTTCCACGAAGCGCGTGGCGTGGCTGCCGGGTTGCTCGTTGAGCAGGTAGTCGACATCGCCCTGCCGGTACAGCGTCACCGCGCGGGCGCGATGGCGCGCTACGGCGGTGAAGCCCATCTGGCGAAACAGGGAGTGAAGAACCGCAGGGTCGGGGTGGGCGAACTCGACGAAGGCGAAACCATCCAGCCCGGCTGGGTTCTCCGCCGTAATCGTTGCGGGTGCGGCGTCGTGCGGATAAGGGCCCAAGCGGAATACTCCTGCGATGGGAAGACAGTCGCACGGATGGCATGCGCGTTTTGTGCAAACGGCGTCTCGGATCACGATGGTTTGCACCTGGGCCGCGCGTTAGGCTGCGCCGATGCAAAAGCCCGTCGCCCTGGACGCGTTCGACCTGCGCCTGCTCGCCGCGCTGCAAGCCGACGGTCAGCTCTCGGTACAGGACCTGGCGGAGCGCGTTGGCTTGTCCGCCTCGCAATGCTCGCGGCGGCGGGCGCGATTGGAACAGGACGGCGTGATCGCGAGCTACCACGCGCGACTCGACGCGCACCGGCTTGGCTTCGATGTGGTGGCGTTCATTCAGGTGACGCTGGCGCGGCACTCGCCCGACAACGCCAAACACTTTCGCGCGCTGGTCGAACGAATCCCGGCGATTCAGCAGGCGCACGCCATCACCGGCGATGCCGATTATTTGCTGAAGGTCGCAGTGCGCGACCTGCAAGGCTTAGGGGCGCTGGTGAATGACGTGCTGCTGCCGCACGCCAGCGTGTCGCAGGTGCGCTCGATGGTGTCTCTCGAGCAATTAAAGGATACGGCTGCGCTGCCGATCGAGCCAGCGCGCTGATAAGCGTCGCGCCTTGTCAAGCAATTAGGTGTTTCATTGCGGCGCAGGCACTATATGTCCACGCACGATCATCACGGTCGAGGAGTGGAGTCGAATTATGGCGAAAGCAGACATGCCGGCAGCACGTGCGCCGCGAGGCAGCAAACCCGTCGCTCAGGCTTTCTTCACAGCGCTGGAGCAGGCGCCTGAACTGTCGAGATCCGCGATCGCGAAGGCGGCGCTCGCGATGGTGCGCGATGAACTGAAGATGCGGCGAGACAAGGCGAAGGTGGCGGCGGTTAAGGAGAAGGAGAAGGCCCGCAAGGCGGCTCCTGCGAAGCCGGAGAAGATGCCGGCTGAAAAGACGCCGCCGGCGAAGGCCTCGACCAAGGCGGCCGCTAAGCCGGCGCCGGCTGAGGTTGCCAAGCCGAATGGCGCCGATCACGAGGCTCCTCCCGCCAAGCGTCGCGGCCGTAAGCCGGCAGTAGCGCCGACAACGGCCTGAAAGCGACCTCTCGACGCCGCTGCGGCGCCGGGCGAGGTTGCGCCCGGCGCCGCTGCATCAAATCGCTTCCTTCAGTTCCTTTGCGGCGCGGAACGCGATCTTGCGGCTGGCCTTGATCTCGATCGCGGCGCCTGTCGCAGGGTTGCGGCCCATGCGGGCCGGCCGATCCTTCACCTCGATAATGCCGAGCCCGGCGACGCGCACGCGCTCGCCCGACTTCAAGTGGTCCACCAACTGGATGAACACGTCGTTCAGCAGCGTCTCCGCCTGACGCTTCTGCATGTCATGCTTCTCGGCGATCTCGGCCGAGATGTGCTTCAGCGTGACCGTTACCGGCGCGGCAGGCTTTGCGGCCTTCACAGGGGCCTTGGCGCCCTTGGCCGCGGCCTTCGCAGGTGGCGGGGGCGGCGCCTTCTTCACCGATGTCTTGGCGGTGGTTTCGCTCTTAGCCATTTCTTGGCAACTCCTCGTTGTTCGGTGAAACACCATCACGCGCACACGACCGCCATACAAGCCGCCGTGCTGTAAACAGCTCACTTTTGCTGGGATTTAGCCCGCCCGGCGCCAGCAAAGCCCTGGGCGGGCCTGTTCTGGCGCCGCAACATGCCTCCAAAGTCGCCGCTTGGCGCAGGTAATGCGACACGACTCCGGAGCGCCAGGGTGCATCACGCGACATTATGGTCGACGTAACTGCTGCGCAACCGGTGGCCAGCGTTACGCCGCGCGAACTCAAATCTTTAGTGCAGCCAGGCTGCCCCTTTGCTACTTGTTCAGTCCATGAACACCGCCACGCCGAGAGTCCTGTCCGGCCCCGAAGTCCGCGCGCTATCCGGGCGCTCCGACCTGAGGGGCGCCGCGCAGACTGCGCTGCACGTCGCTTGGATCGCGGCGGCCGGGTGGCTGGTGGCGACATCCGGTCCGTGGACGCTCGCTCCGGCGCTGGTGTTGCTGGGCGTCGCGCAATCGGCGTTGTTCGCGCCGGTGCACGAGACGATGCACCTCACCGCCTTCGCGAACCGCCGGGCGAACGCCGTGGTGGGCTGGCTGGCGGCCTGCCCGTCCCTGTTGAACTGGCACTTCTACACCGTCTTCCACCTGGCCCATCACCGCTTCACCCAGGACCCGGCGCGCGACCCGGAACTGACGCCGCGCCCGCCGGCGGCGCTCGACGGCTACCTGCTGCGCGTGCTCGCGGTGAACTACTGGCGGGCGCGGGTGAAAGTGCTGGCGGATTGCTGGCGCGGCGACCTGTCCGGCTACCCCTACGTGCCGCCCGCGCAGGCCGCCCGGGTGATCGCCAGCGTGCGCTGGATGAGCGTGCTGGTGGCCAGCCTCGCGATCGGCTCCGCGCTGATCTGGGGATGGCGGGCGCCGCTGCTGTTCTGGGTCGCGCCGCAACTGATCGGCCAAGTGTTCCTGCGGCTCTACTTGCTGACCGAGCACACCGGCTGCGAGGAGACGCCGAACGGCCTCGTGAACACGCGCACGACGCTGACCAACGCGCTGATGCGCCGGGTGATGTGGAACATGAGCTATCACACCGAGCACCACCTCTACCCGTCGATCCCGTTCCACCGGCTGCCGGCGGCGCACGCCTCGGTGCGGGACCGGCTCGGCGTGGTGCAAGCCGGCTATGCTCGGTGGCACGCCGGTTTCTTGCGGCAAATCCTGCGCGGCTGATTGGCAGCGGCGATCCGCCACTTGTATGTTTCCCGAAACGAACCGGCGCCGCCGGGCGAACTGGGAGAGTAGAGGAATGATCCGAGCCGCCGTGATGGCTGCCGCGTTGTTGCTGGCCGCGTCAGCGCCCGGGTGGGCGGAGACGCTGGACTCCGCGCAACTCGCCGCGGCAGAAGCCGCCGCCAACAGCCACCCCGGCCCGCGCTCGTCGCCCGCGCACGTCATCCCGGTCCCGACCAACGAGGTCAGCACGCAATTGCAGGCGCTGATCGCGGCGCCGTTCCCGCCGCACATGAACGCGGACCCGAAGAATGCGGACGAGTGGCGCGCGCTGGTGGAGCGCCGGGCCGCACCCATCCGCGCCGCCGTGCCCGGGATGGCGAAGCTGCTGGGCGTGAGCGTGGAGCCCACCACCATCGCCGGGGTGAAGGCGTTCATCGTGACGCCCGACGTCATGCCGGACGCCAACCGCAACCGCCTGCTGGTCCATGTCCATGGCGGCGGCTACGTGTTCGGGCCGGGCGAGGCCGCGCTGCCCGAGGCGCTGCTGATGGCCGGGTTCGGCGGCTTCAAGGTGATCTCGGTCGACTACCGCATGCCGCCCGAAGCCGCCTACCCGGCCGCGATGGACGATGCGATGGCCGTGTGGAAGGAAGCGGTGAAGATGGCCGACCCGAAGAACATGGCGATCTTCGGCACCTCCACCGGCGGCGGCATGACCCTGGCGATGGTGCTGCGCGCGAAGGCGGAGGGCCTGCCGTTGCCGAGCGCCATCGCCCCGGGCACGCCGTGGGCCGACATCACGGATGCCGGCGACACCTACAAGACCAACGAGTGGGTCGACAACATCCTGGTCACGTGGGACGGCTGGCTGGGCCGCGCCGCGCTGCTGTATGCCGCCGGGCACGACCTGAAGGACCCGCAGCTCTCACCGATCTACGGCGACATGCACGGCTTCCCGCCGGCGATCCTGACGACGGGGACGCGGGATCTGTTCCTGTCCAACACGGTGCGCGTGCACCGCAAGCTGCGCCGTTCCGGGGTGGAGGCGGAGCTGAACGTGTACGAGGGCATGTCCCACGCGCAATACCAGGTCGACCCGGCGGCGCCCGAGACGAAGGAAGCGTTCACCGACATCGCGCGCTTCTTCGACGCGCATCTGGGTCGCTGACGCCGCGTCAGTCCGCCGCGGCCGTTTCGAGGGCGCCCATGCGAGCGCGCACCGCTTCGCCGAAGGACGCGATGATGCGGCGGGACACCGCGTCGGTCATCCAGTCGTATTCCGGGTGCCATTGGACGGCCACGGCGAAACCCGGCGCGGTGGCGACCCGCATCGCCTCCACCGTGCCATCCGGCGCCGTGCCCTCGACCACCACGCCGGGCGCCAGGCGGTCCATGCCCTGGTTGTGCAGCGAGTTCACCGCGATCGTGGTGGCGCCCGCGACCCGGTGCAGCCAGCTTCCCGGCACGACCGCCACCGCGTGCGCCTTCCCGGTCCGCACCCGGCTGGCAGGCTGCATCGGCGTGGAGTGGTCCATTCGGCCCGGCAGGTCCTGCAGCCGCTGGTGCAGCGAGCCGCCCAGCGCCACGTTCAGCTCCTGCATGCCGCGGCAGATCGCCAGCAGGGGCACGCCGCTGCGGATGACGGCGCGGATCAGCGGCAGGGTGACGCTGTCGCGGGCCGGATCCTCTGGGGTCCCCTCGGCGTGGGGCGGCCCGTCATACAGGCTGGGCTGCACGTTGGACCGGCTGCCGGTCAGGATCAGCCCGTCCAAGCGCGACACGATGGTCGAGATGTCGCATCGGTCGCCGCTGGCGGGCAGCAGAACGGGGACGGCGTCCACCACCTCCACGGTCGCGCGGATATAGGTGTCGGACGCGGCGTGGTTCGGCATCCCGAAGGCGCCGAACAACTTGGTGCAGCAGGAGATCCCGACCAGGGGCTTCATGACGCTATAATGGTCAGTGTTGATGGCGTTTTGAAGACAATTCGACACGCGCGGTCAAAAGCATCCCCTTGATCCACCGCCATCCACAGGCCCAAGCGCGTGCCGGACCGCTTTGATGCGGTTATGATGACGCATGAACGTCATCGATTCTCCGCTGCTTGGCCTGTCCCAGCGCATACCGCCCTCGAACATGCAGGCGGAGCAAGCGCTGCTGGGCGCCCTGCTGGCCAATAACCGCGCCTACGAACGTGTTGCGGAGTTCCTAGCGCCTGAGCACTTCGCCGATCCGATCCACGGCCGCATCTTCGCCGCCATTCACCGCCGGGTGAACAACGGCCAGTTGGCGGACGCGATCACGCTGCGGGCGGAGT
>CAXTBW010000141.1:0-8570 GCA_964242925.1 uncultured Acetobacteraceae bacterium | reverse complement strand
AGGCGCTGCGCAAGCTCAAGCACCCGAGCCGCAGCCGCAAGCTGCGCTCCTTCCTCGACGACTAGGCGTGCAGCCGTCCACCCGGGTCGCCGTGACGGTGACGTTCCTGCGCATGGATCGCCGTCCGCTGGACCCGGCTCCGCCGTTGCCGCGCGATGCCAGCCTGGTGCGGCTGGCGTCGCCCAGCGTGCCGTTCTACCGTTATCTTTACGACACGGTTGGCGCCGCGCATCTGTGGTGGCTGCGCCGCGCGTTGCCGGACCAGGCCATCGCCAGCATCCTGTCCGACCCGGCGGTCGGCATCCACGTGCTGTATCGCGGGGGCGAGCCGGCCGGGTTCTTCGAGTTGGACGCCAGGGCGCGACCGGATGTGAACCTCAGCTATTTCGGCCTGGTCCCCGCTGCGGTCGGCCACGGCCTGGGCAGCGCCTTCCTGCGCGCCGCGGTGGACCAGGCCTTTGCAGCGAGTGGTCGCGGCGTGACGGTCAACACCTGCACCGCCGACCATCCGCGCGCGATGCCGACCTACATGCGGACCGGGTTCAAGCCGGTGCGCTCGGTGCGCGAGATATGGGATGTGCCGACCCGGCTGGGAATGACGATCCCGGAGCATCTGCGGGGGTAGCGCGTCCAGGCCGTCATGCCAGGGCTTGACCCTGGCATCCACGGGGCGCCGCTGATCATGTCGGGCGTGTTGGCGCGTTGGAACGCGCCAGCGCGCCTAGAACGGCGTGGGCGCCGGGGTCGAGGCCTAGCTGTCCGGCCGAGGAGCCCTTGCAGCACGTTGTTTACCGTCATGGCCGGACGTGATCCGGCCACCCACGCCGCGCGCCCGGCACCATAGCGCCAGTACCCGCACCACCTTTTCGCGGGGGCCGCGTGGGCGCCCGGGTCAAGTCCGGGCATGACAGTTGGAGGCCCTAGCATGACGGTTTAATGGCGTGACGCTTCAACGCCGCCGTTCACCACCATGAGCCGGGGAACTCCCGGCATGCCGGCCGGCCCGGCGTCCGCTTCGCCCAGTGCGGCATACAAACCGATGCGCCCGCCGCCACGCGCCGAAACATGATCATGTCGGCGGCTAGGCGGCGTGGCGTCGTTGCCAGGATCACGGCCAACGTCTGCGCCCCTCGGTCCCGCCAACGCTCGGGCGGCTCCAGGTCGTAGACGGCCCACGCGGTCACGCTGACGGCGTTTGGGCGCGCTTCCACGCAAGGGGCCACGCGGCGGCCCAGCAGCGGGACAGCGCGACCTGCTCGTCCGGCGCATTCGAACCGCCGCAGCTCGGCATAGGTCCGCGCGGGCCGCTCCTCGCGGTCGCCGAAATCGTGCTCCGCCACGTTGTGTTCGTAATCGACGGCGATGTGCGGCCCGGCCGGGTCGGTGCAATCCGGCCGGGCCAGATATAAGGTCGGCCCATGGTCGGTCCCGACCCACCCGTTGGGCAGCGGGCAGTAAAACAGGCCGCCAGGCAGGGCGAGTCGCACACCAAAATTAGGCGTGACGTAGCGTTGTGGCGCGCGCTGCGCAGGAACGCCGAGCAATGCGGCGAAAAGGAGCAGCCAAGCCATCTCAGGAGGATGGACGCTGCCTGCGGACATCTCTACTGATATTTGAAAGACCAGGCTTGAGGAGCTCGTCCGTGCCCCATTCCAACCCAGCGCCGCTCGCCGGCACCGGCGTGAGCGCCAGCCACGCCGTGCACGCCAACCTGGCGCCGCCCGCACTGGTCGCAGCTTCCATGCGCCTCGGCGAGGGACGTCTGTCCGCCGATGGCGCGCTGATGGCGATGACCGGGGTGCACACCGGCCGCTCGGTGCAGGACAAGTTCGTGGTCGACGAGCCGGACACCACCAACGACATCTGGTGGGGCAAGATCAACCAAAAGCTGCCCGGCGACAAGTTCGAGGGCTTGCGCGGCCACGTCGCCGACTACCTCGGCAGCCAGCAGGAGCTGTTCACCCAGGACCTCTACGCCGGCGCCGACCCGGCCCATCGCGTCCGCGTGCGCCTGGTCACCACCTCCGCCTGGCACGCGCTGTTCGCCCGCAACATGTTCATCCGCCCGCCCGCCGAGGACCTGGCCGGTTTCGAGCCGGACTACGTCATCCTGCACGCGCCGCACTATCAGGCCGTGCCGAACCGCGACGGCGTGCGCACCTCGACCGCCATCGCCCTGTCGTTCAGCAAGAAGCTGATCGTGATCGCCGGCACCGAGTACGCCGGGGAGATCAAGAAGTCGATTTTCACGGTGATGAACTGGAAGCTGCCGGCCGAGGGCGTGCTGCCGATGCACTGCAGCGCCAACATGAACGACGACCACGAGGTGGCGCTGTTCTTCGGCCTGTCCGGAACCGGGAAGACCACGCTGTCGTCCGACCCAGCCCGCCCGCTGATTGGCGACGACGAGCACGGTTGGGGCGAGAACGGCATCTTCAACTTCGAGGGCGGCTGCTACGCCAAGGTCATCGACCTGAGCCGCACCGCCGAGCCGGTGATCTGGGCCGCCACCCACCGCTTCGGCACCGTGCTCGAGAACGTGGCCGCCGACACCGCCGGCCATCTGGACCTGAAGGACGGCCGCGCCACCCTCAACACCCGCGCCTGCTACCCGATCGACTACGTGGCCAACGCCAGCAAGACCGGTCGCGGCGGCCAGCCGAAGCACGTCGTGATGCTCACCTGCGACGCGTTCGGCGTGCTGCCGCCGATCGCCAAGCTGTCGCCGGGTCAGGCGATGTACCACTTCCTGTCCGGCTACACCGCCCGCGTCGCCGGCACCGAGAAGGGGCTGGGCGGAGAGCCGCAGGCGACGTTCAGCACCTGCTTCGGCGCCCCGTTCCTGCCGCGCCGTCCGGAAGTGTACGGCAAAATGTTGGCCGAGTTGATCGAGCGCTACGGCGCCGGCTGCTGGTTGGTGAACACCGGCTGGTCCGGCGGCGCGTTCGGCGAAGGCCAGCGCATGCCCATCCAGCACACCCGCGCGCTGCTAGGCGCGGTGCTGGACGGCAGCCTGGCGCAGGCGCATTTCAAGAAGGACCCCGTGTTCGGCCTGATGGTCCCCACGGGCGTGCCCGGCATTCCCGACGAGGTGCTGAACCCGCGCGAGGCGTGGGCGGATAAGGCCGCCTACGACCGCGCCGCGCACCACCTGGCGGCGCTGTTCGAGAAGAACTTCGCCACCTTCCAGGACGGCGTCAGCGACGACGTGCGCAATAGCGCGATCCGCGCGGCGGCCTAGCGCCGGGCGGCGACCTCCGCCAGCGTCACCGGCCGTAACGCCCAGGCGTCGACGCCCACGTCGGCCTGCCGGGGCATCGGTTTGAGCCGGCCGTGACTGTGCCCATGCAGGTTCCAGGCGCCGCGGCCCATGTCGCGCCAGGTGCGGAACGCGTAATGGCACAGCACCAGCGCCGTCCCGTCTACGACGAGCTCGGCGTAGGCCTGCACGCTGGCCCAGCCGGGCAGCGCCGTCGTGGTCGCCGGGTCGTTATTGCCCGTGACCAGGTGCTTGCGGCCCGGCAGCGCCGCCAGCAGCCCGGCCGCGTCCACCCGGCGGCCCACGGCGAAGTCGCCCAGGTGCCACACCTCGTCCGCCGCGGTCACCCGCGCCTGCCAGTTGGCCGCTATCGCCGCGTCCATCGCCGCCACAGACGCGAACGGGCGGCGGTATAGGCCGAGCGCGCCGCCATGGCCGAAATGCGTGTCCGCGGTAAAGAACACCGTCACGCGAAGGCTCCCACGATGACCGACGACGCCCGCCTATACGCGCCCTCCGCCGCCCGCAACCGCGACCCCATCCTGCACGCCCTGCGACCCCACTTGCCGCAGGCGGGCGTGGTGCTGGAGATCGCTAGCGGCACCGGCGAGCACGTCGCGCACTTCGCCGCCGCGCTGCCCGGGCTGATCTGGCAGCCGACCGACCCGGACCCGCAATGCCGCGCGAGCATCGACGCGTGGACGGCCGGGCTGGCGAACGTGCGCCGCGCCTTGAAGCTGGACGCGACAACGCCGGATTGCCCGGACGCCGACGCTGTGCTTTGCATCAATATGATCCACATCGCCCCGTGGAGCGCGACGCTCGGCCTGCTCGCCGGAGCCGCCCGGGTGCTGGGCGCCGGCGGCCTGCTGGCGCTCTACGGCCCGTTTCGCCGCACGGGCCGCGCGATGGAGCCGGGCAACGCCGCCTTCGACGCCGACCTGCGCGCGCGCGATCCGGCCTGGGGCCTGCGAGTTCTGGAGGATGTCGCGGCGGAGGCGGCGGGCTTCGACGCGCCGACGGTGCTGCCAATGCCGGCCGACAACTGCCTCGTGCTGTTCCGACGCGTGAACGCACGACTGGATGGAGGCGCGTCGGTTTGAAATATCCCGTCAAGCCCGAGCATGACGGTGGCTGAGGTGCTTACAGCCCGATACGGCGATCAACGGCCAACGCCCGGCTTAAGTCGCCTCCCCGAACGCGCGCCGCTTGAGGTCGGCCAGCCGGTCGGCGCCGCCCGGCGTCTTCGGGTCCAGCTCCAGCGCCTGGACCCATGCCTCGTAGGCGCCTTTCCAGTCGCCGCGCTGCTCGGCGATGCGGGACAGGTCCTGCAACGCGGTGAACTGCCGCGGCTCCCGCTTCAGCGTCTCGGCGATGTCGCGCGTGGCGCCGGCGTAGTCGCCCAGCCCGGCGCGAGCCATCGCGCGGCCGTGCCAACCCTCCTGCAGGTCGGGCTGCAGGTCCAGCGCCGCATCGAAATCATCGAGCGCCTCGCTGGCCTGGTGCTCGTCCAGCTCGTGCGACCCGTGCTGCAGCAGCAGCTTGGTCGCAGGGGTGGCCTCCGCCAGCCACTGGCCGCGGATCGAGCCCTCCACGGCGGCGGCGCTCTGCTCGTCCGGCGCCACCTTCAGCATGCCCAGCAGGCGATCGAGCGTCTGCTCCCGCGTCGGGCGCGCCGGCGCCTGGGCCAATGCCGGGCTAGCGGCCAGCAGCAACAGGGCCGCGAGGCGCCTCACGCCGGCACCGCCGCCGGGCGCGGTCCGCCGGCCATCCAGTCCAGCAGCTCCACCGTGTGCACCGTGGGCAGGCCCCCACCCGCAAGCTGCGTCAGGCAGCCGATATTGCCGGCGGCGATCAGGTCGGGCCCGGCGCCGCGGTTGGTGCGGCGGATATTGTCCAGCTTGCGCTCCCGCAGGCGGCCGGCGATCTCGGGCTGAAGCAGATTGTAGGTGCCGGCCGAGCCGCAGCACAGATGCCCCTCGGCCGGCTCCACTACGGTGAAACCGGCGTTGCGCAGCAGGCCCTTCGGCGGCAGCGTCACCTGCTGCCCGTGCTGCAGCGAGCAAGCCGCGTGATACGCCACCGTCAGCCCGGGCTTCTCGCGCGTCGGCGCGTAGTTGATGCGGAACAGGAACTCCGACACGTCCGCGGCCAGGGCGGACACGCGCTCCGCCGCCTCCCGATCCGGCTCGTTGCGGAACATGAAGCCGTAATCCTTCACCGTCGTGCCGCAGCCGGAGGTGTTCACCAGGATCGCGTCCAGCCCCTCGCCGTCCGCCTCCCGCGTCCAGGCGGCGATGTTGGCGCGGGCCGAGGCCATCGCCGGGTCATGCTGGCCCATGTGATGCGTCAGCGCGCCGCAGCACCCGGCGGCGGGCGGGACGATCACGTCGTAGCCGAGCCGCGTGACCAACCGGATGGTCGCCTGGTTGATCGACGGCGCCAGCACCTGCTGCGCGCAGCCGGCCAGCAGCGCCACGCGTCCCTTGCGGGCGCCCTCCGCCCGGTGCACGCCGTCCACCGACACGCGCGGCGGCAACTTCGAGGGCGCCAGGTCCAGCATGGCGCGTAGCCGGCCGCCCAATACGCCGCCGGGCAGCAGCTTGCGGAACGGCCGGGCCAGGTGCGCAGCGGTCATCGCCAGACGCATCCGGCCCGGGACCGGCAGCACCCGGGTGAGCACGCCGCGCAGCAGCCGCTCGTGCCAGGGGCGGGTGTAGGTCTCCTCGATGTAGCGGCGGCCGTGGTCGACCAGGTGCATGTAGTTCACGCCGGACGGGCAGGTCGTCATGCAGGACAGGCAGGACAGGCAACGGTCGACGTGCTTCACCACCTCCGCCGTGGCCGGGCGGCCGGATTCGAGCATGTCCTTCATCAGGTAGATGCGGCCGCGCGGGCTGTCCAACTCGTCGCCCAGCAGCACGAAGGTCGGGCAGGTTGCGGTGCAGAAGCCGCAATGCACGCAGGTGCGCAGGATTTGGTTGGAGGACGCGGTGTCCGGGTCGCGCAGCTGTTCGGCGGTGAAATCGGTCTGCATCGACTACGCTCCAGGGTACAGCCGGCCGGGGTTGAGGATGCCCCCCGGGTCCATCACCGCCTTCACCCGGCGGCCGATGGCGGCCAGCGCCGGCGGTTCTTGCGGCACGGCATCCACCGCGGCGCGCAATGCGTCGGGGCCGCGCATCAGGGTCCAGGTTCCTCGCGCGGCGGTCACGGCGGCGGTCACCGCGGCATGGGCGGACGGGTCGCCGGACAGCCAGACCAGGCCGCCGCCCCAGTCCAGGAACCCGCTCACCCCGCTGGCGGCGAGCACGCCCGGCCCGGCCGACGGACGCACCGAGGCGCGCCAGATCGCCGGCCCCGGCTCCAGAGGAACGGCGTCGCGCACCGCCCGCCACACGGCTAGGCTAGCGTCGTCGTCCAGCAGTTCCGCCGCGCCGTACGGCAGCAGGTCGGTGGCCAGGCGTCCGGTGCGGTAGGTCACGCTCGCCGCGAAATCCTCGATCCGGACCAGCGCGACCGACGCGCCGTACCCGGCCAGCAACGGCACGCGCGCCGCCGCCGCCGCTGGCAGCCAGGCCGCTCCGGACACGCCGTAGGGAGAGCCGAGCGCCGCGGACAAGGCCGCCACTCCATCTGTCGCCGAGAGCCCGGGCAGCGCCAGCGTGCCCGTGCGTTCCGGCGCGGGCAGCACCTTGAGCGTGACCTCCGTCATCACCCCGAGCGTGCCATGGCTGCCGCACAGCAGCTTGCATAGATCGAGTCCGGTCACGTTCTTCAGCACCCGGCCGCCCGAGTGGAAGGCCTCCCCCGTCCCGTCCACCGCGCGGATGCCGAGCAGGTGGTCGCGCATGGCCCCCCAAGCGACGCGGCGCGGGCCGGACAGATTGGTCGCGACCACGCCGCCGATGGTCTGCGCGCCCTCGGCGCCGAGCAGGGCGGACAGGTCGGGCGGCTCGGCGATCAGGTGCTGGCCGTTGGTGGCGAGTTCGGCTTCCACCTCGGCGATGGTCGTGCCGGCGCGGGCGGACAGCACCAGTTCCTTCGGCGCGTAGAGCGGGAAGCCGCGCAAGCCGCTGGTGGACAGCGAGCGAGCGGCCTGCACCGGGCGCAGCATGCCGAGCTTGGTGCCGGCGCCCTGCACGAGGATCGGCTCGCGCGCGGCGTAGGCGGCGGCGATGGCGGCGGAGATGCCGGCTTCGTCGGTGGGGGTTTGGAGAGTGGTCACGAGTAAGCGCCACCCTCACTCAAACCTCTTCCGCCAGCGACAGAGGGCTTTTCCCGCTCCCTCTCCCGCTTGCGGAAGAGGGTCGGGGTGAGGGGAAGCCGCACCCTCAAGCCGCCTTCAGCGGAAACACCTTTGCCGGATTCAGCAACCAATCCGGATCGAACGCCGCCTTCAATGCGCGCTGCCGGTCCAACTCGGGCTCGCTGAACTGCACGCCCATCAGGTCGCGCTTTTCCAGCCCCACGCCGTGCTCGCCGGTCAGGCAGCCGCCCACCTCCACGCACAGCCGCAGGATGTCGGCGCCGAACGACTCCGCCCGGTGGAAGCTGTCCTTGTCGTTGGCGTCGAACATGATTAGCGGGTGCAGATTGCCGTCCCCGGCGTGGAAGATGTTGGCGACCTTCAGCCCGTAGCTCTCGCTCATCTCGCCGATTCGGTGCAGCACGTCCGGCAGCCGGCTGGTCGGGATCGTGCCGTCCATGCACATGTAGTCCGGGCTGATCCGGCCCACCGCGCCGAACGCGCCCTTGCGGCCCTTCCAGATCGCCAGGCTCTCCTCCGCCGACTGCGACACCTTCATGCTGATCGGCGCGAACGGCTGGCACAGCGCCTGGATGCGGCCCAGCAGATCGTCCTGCTCGGCGACGCTGCCCTCCACCTCGATGATCAGCATCGCCTCCGCGTCGAGCGGATAGCCGGCATGGGCGAACGCCTCGCAGGCGTGGATCGCCGGGCGGTCCATATATTCCAGCGCCACCGGGATGATCCCGCTGCCGATGATCGCGTCCACGCACTGCCCGGCGACCGAGTGGTTGTCGAACGCCACCAGCATCGCCCGCGCGCCCTCGGGGGCGGCCAGGATGCGTACCACGACTTCGGTCACCACGACCAATTGGCCCTCGCTGCCGGTCAGCAGGCCCAGCCAGTCGTAGCCGGCGCTGTCCAGGTGCTCGCCGCCGATCGTCAGCACCTCGCCGTCGATGGTGACCGCGGTCAGGCCCAGCAGGTTGTTGGCGGTGACGCCGTACTTCAGGCAATGCGCGCCGCCGGAGTTCATGTTGACGTTGCCGCCGATCATGCAGG
>CAXTBW010000140.1:0-8695 GCA_964242925.1 uncultured Acetobacteraceae bacterium | reverse complement strand
GACGCTTCCGGGTCGGCGAAGAAGCGGCGCAGGATGCCGGCCATGTCGATGCGACTGAGCGTGCGGCGCAGCTCCGCCTCGGTGAACACGTGGGTGGAGACGAAGCGGCCTAGCGCCTGGCCCAGCCGCGCCTTCTGCGCCGGGATGATGGCGGTGTGCGGGATCGGCAGGCCGAGCGGGTGGCGGAACAGCGCCGTCACCGCGAACCAGTCCGCCACGCCGCCGACGAACCCGGCCTTCGCCGCCGCCTGCAGCAGGTCGGTCCACCAGCCTGGCGGCAACGCGTACGTGCCGAGCGTGAGCGCCGCCATGGCGGCCAGCAACCCGGTGGCGAACGCCCGGTGGCGGGCAAGGGAGCGCCGGGCCAGCCGGTCCGGGTCGACGGGGAGGGAGTCCATGGCGCGCTGGTTAGCACAGAGATTCGCCGCCCGCGCGCTTGCAACCTAGCCATGCTGCACTGCAATCTCGCCGCATGGACAGCCAGCCAAGCCCCGAAATCGTCGCCGGCGAATTGCTAGCGCTGGTGGACCAGGCGCGCGAACGCAGCGCCACCGACCCGTTCGGCAGCCCCGTGCTGGCCACCGCCCTGGCCATCATCCGCCGCATGGACTCAGGCGGGCTGGACCTCGATACGCTGGATGCCGTCATCCGCCACCTGCGGGATGCCGCGTTCGACGCCCGCGCCCGCCGCATTCCCGCCTATTTGGGCGGGCTGGATCGCGCGGAGGCGGCCATGGCGGGCATCGCCGACCGCCTGGTGCGGCCTGACCCGGCCGACAGCCCGACGCCGTTCCGCACCTTCCAGGCCGCCGTGCAGCGCACCCGGTTCGCCGCCGTGTTCACCGCGCACCCTACCTTCTCCCTGCCGCCACCCGTGTCCGCGGCGCTCGCCGCCGCGGCGTCCGGCGGCCCGGCGGAGCGCTTCGACAGCCATCGCCCAGCCAGGCCCACCCTGGCCGACGAGTTCGACCAGGTCGTCGCCGCCATAGCCAACGGCCGCGACGCCATCGACCACCTGACCGGCGCCCTGCTGCGCGCCGCCGCCGCCACCTGGCCAGACCGCTGGCGGTCGTTGGCGCCGCGCCCGGTCATCCTCGCATCGTGGGTCGGCTACGACACCGACGGGCGCACCGATATTGGCTGGTGGGACACGCTGCGGCTGCGACTGGTGATGAAGCGCCTGCAACTGGCTCGGGTGCGCGGCCAGGTGGGGGCCGCCGCCGCCGCGCGGGTCGACGAGGCGCTGGCCGCGGTGGACGCGCAAGTCGCCGCCTGCCCGAACTCGGCCGATCCGGACGCCGTTGCCGCCTTTGCCGCCGCCTTGGTCGGCCAGCGCGACGCCGCGCTCACCACGGTCGCCCCCGTGCTGCAGCTGTTGGACGACGCCATCGCCAGCGCGCCCGACCCGATGCCGCTCGCGGTCGCCCGCGCCGGGCTGGCCAGCCACGGCCTGTCGCTCGCGCACACCCACATGCGGCTGAACGCGGCCCAGATCCACAACGCCGCCCGCGTCCGCCTGGGCCTTGCCGAGCCCCCCGCGGACGCCAGCCGCCGCCGGGTGCTGCTGGCCGCGATGGGCGAGGCGCTCGACGCGGTGCAGCCGGAGCCGGTGGATTTCGGCGCCCTGCTGGCCGAGCAATCCTCCGCCGCGCGGCTGATGATGACGGTGGCGCAGATCGCCAAGCACATCGACGCCGAGAGCCCGGTGCGCTTCCTCATCGCCGAGACCGAGAGCGGCTACACCCTGCTGACCGCGCTGTGGCTGGCCCGACTGTTCGGCGTCGAGCGCCACGTCGAGATCAGCCCGCTGTTCGAGACCGCCGAGGCGCTCGAGAGCGGCGCCCGGGTGATCGCCGAGGCGCTGCGGTCTCGGCACTGGTGCGACTACCTGCGCGCCAACGGTCGCTTCTGCCTGCAATTCGGCTACTCCGACAGCGGCCGCTACGTCGGCCAGCTCGCCGCCTCCTACCTGATCGAGCGCCTCCGCCTGAAGGTGACCGAGCTGCTCGTCAAGCATGGCCTGACCGAGGTCGAGGTCGTGCTGTTCGACACGGGGGGCGAGAGCATCGGCCGCGGCGCGCACCCCGGGTCGCTGGCCGACCGGCTGAAATACTACTCGCCCACCGCGTCCCGCGCCGCCTTCGCCGCGGCCGGGATCGCCACGCGTGAGGAATGCGCTTTCCAGGGCGGCGACGGCTACCTGCTGTTCGGCACGCCGGCGTTGGCCCGCGCCACCATCGCCGGGCTCGCCGCGCACGCCTTCGCCGCCATCCCCGAGGCGCAGGACCCGATCTACGCCGAACCCGACTTCGCCGCCGACTTCTTCGCCACCATCGGGGGCGGCATGCGCGAGCTGGTGGAGGACCCGGGCTACGCCGCCCTGCTCGGCACCTTCGGCCCGGCGCTGCTGGACCCCACCGGGTCGCGCCCCAGCGCGCGCCAGTCGGATTCCGGCGGCCCGGCCGCGATCCGCCACCCGCGGGAGCTGCGCGCAATCCCCAACAACGCGATCCTGCAGCAACTGGGCTGGTGCGCGAACACGCTGCAGGGCCTGGGCGCCGCCGTGGCCCGGCACGAGGAGGACTTCGCCCCCTTGCTCGCCTCCAGCCCGCGGTTCCGCCGCGCGATGGACTTCGCCGCCCACGCGCTGGCCCACTCCGACCCGGACGTGCTGCGCGCCGTGGTGGGCCTGGTGGACCCCGGCGCCTGGCTGGACCGCGTGCCCCACGCGAGCCAGCCGGGCCGCGCCGCCGCGCTGATGACCGTCGCCCGCGCGCTGGACCGCCTGGCGCTATGGCAACCCGTGACCGCGATGAGCCGCCGCATCCAGCTGGACGCCCTGGCTCTGGCCGGCGCCTGGCCGGACGCTCCGCGCATGGCGTCCGGCTCCGTGCTGCTGCACGCGCTGCGCATCGCCGTGATCCAGCGCATTTGGCTGCTGGGCACCGAGATCCCCGAGTTCTCCCCCCGCCACGGCGTCACCCGCCAGGCCATGGAGGATCGGCTGATCCGCCTCGACGTGCCAGCCTGCCTGGCGCTGCTGGACGAGATCTTCCCGACCGCCCCCGACCCGGCCGCCGCCCGCGACTACGCCGAGCCGGCCGGCGCGCGCACGGCGATGTCGTACGCGCGGGAGCACGCGGCGGTGTTCGAGCCGATCCGCCGGTTGTTCGCAGCGGTGCGGGAGATCGGCGCGGCGATCACGCACGACGTGGGGGCGCTGGGATGAGCAAGGGCTGACGTTGCCGTTGGCGACCCGGCGTTTTCGGATCGAAACCATGCCGATCGCCTTCCGCCCTTGGATGCTGGGGTCGATGAGAGACCAAACGTCATTACTTGTTCCACCCCTTTTCAAACTGCACTTAATAACTTAAGTTAATCCAGACCGTGAGCACTGGTGCGCAAAGGGCGGGCCATTTGCTGGACGTGAAGGATCTCCTCGGTATGGCGAGAGCTAGATACGACATGCTCCTACGCCAGCAGAGCGTATTGGCCAAGTTCGGAGAACTGGCGCTCAGGTCCGATGACCTCGATGAAATACTCACCGAAGCCTGCCGCCTTGTTGGCGAGGGCTTGGGCACCGATCTGGCGAAGGTCATGGAGTTGCAGGGAGGTGGCGACACTCTGCTCGTGCGGGCGGGCGTTGGGTGGAAACCTGGGGTGATTGGCATCGCCACTGTGACAGCCGCCTCCGGATCGTCAGAGGGCCATGTGTTGAACACGGGAAACCCGACGATCTCGTCCGATATCGAGCACGAAACCCGGTTCTTCTACGCTCCGTTCCTTAAAGAGAATGGTGTCCGGGCAGCCGTCAACGTGATCATCCAAGGTCACAGTTCGCCTCCCTTCGGTGTTCTTCAGGTTGACAGCCGAGAGACGCGCAACTTCACGGAAGATGACACGAAGTTCCTCGGCAACTATGCCAACCTACTCGCCGGAGCTGTTGACCGATGTAAAAGTATAGCCGCGTTAGCCGAGTCGCATTCGGCGCTGGAAGCCAGGGTCGTCGAGCGAACAGAAGAATTAAGTCGGGTGAACGATGCGCTCGAAGCCGAAGCCGCGGATCGCGCCAGACTTGAAGGTGTTTTACGCCAGGCCCTGAAAATGGAAGCGGTCGGCCAACTCACAGGCGGCATTGCGCATGACTTTAATAATCTTCTAGCCAGTATTTCCGGTAGCTTGGACTTGATTAAACTTCGATTGGCGCAGGGACGCACGGGTGAGATCCAACGCTATATAAATTCCGCCAGCAACTCGGTCCAGCGCGCTTCAGCGTTGACGCACCGCCTGTTGGCCTTCTCCCGTAGGCAAACGCTTAGCCCCAAGTCGACGAACGTCGGCCAACTCATCAATCACATGGAGGAGTTGTTCGCACACACGGTCGGACCGCAGGTGAGTATCGAGACTGATTTTGCAAACGACTTGTGGAACACGTTGTGCGACCAAAACCAGCTCGAGAACGTGATACTCAATCTCGTGCTGAACGCGCGCGACGCCATGTTGAGTGGTGGGACGATCGTCATCAACGCTGCAAATATCGTTCTGTCGGATCAAAACACTGTCGCGGCCCAGACCACGGATACGACGTCCGTCAGCAGTTACAACGTCAGTTCAGGCGACTATGTCGTGGTGACTGTGTCCGATACTGGCTCGGGGATGACGCCGAACGTGCTGGCCCGGGCGTTCGACCCGTTCTTCACAACCAAGCCGCTCGGTCAAGGCACCGGTCTCGGGCTTTCCATGACGTTCGGGTTCGTCAAGCAATCTGGTGGTCACATCAAGCTGGAAAGCGAGGTCGGACAGGGAACAAAGGTCACCATCTATCTGCCGAGGTTTCACGGGGAAGCCGTGGAGGACCCTGCTCATGTCCAGCAAACAACTGGTCCTGCTCCCTTGGAGCGGCCGGTGATCCTCCTCGTCGAGGATGAGGAGGAATTGCGGATGCTCCTCGTCGAGATGCTTACGGATTTGAACTACACGGTCCTGGAGGCTGACGCAGGTCGGTCCGGTTTGACCCTTCTCGAGACGATCAAGCGGGTCGATCTTCTCATCACCGACGTTGGGCTCCCAGGCGGGATGAACGGGCGGCAACTCGCAGACGCCGCGCGACAGCAACGGCCCGACTTGAAAGTGCTGTTCGTGACGGGCTTCGAAGCCAACGCAATCGTCGCCAGCGCTTTGATGGACGATGGAATGGAAGTCATGACAAAACCATTCGCCATGAATGCTTTCCAGACCAAGGTCGAGGGGATGATGGTGGGATATCTGCATTGACCGACGCCGTATCGGCATTGACCGACGCCGTATCGGCCTCGGTAGCGCCGCCTGGCGCTGGACGCGCCGCTCAGCCTCGCGGTTTCCTCACTCGGAACAACGCCGCGAATGGCGTCCGCACCATAAGCTCCAAACGGTCCGGCAGAAAGTCATCCAGCCCCGGCCCGGCTGCCGCCGCCGCAAGCACCAGCACGTAGTCGAATTTGCCCTCCCAGCCCGGCAGATAGGGCGCCTCCCGCGGCGCCACCGCCGAGGGCGCTGCCGCCAGTTCCCGAAAGTCCGGCAGCTCCCCCTCCTGCGCAGTCAGCGCGTCGTAGGCCGGGTTCACCACCACCGGCTGCTTGCCCACTCCGGCGAACAGCCGCGGCCAGAACGCGCGTCGCTCCGGCAACACCAGCGCCGCCAGGTGATAGTACGTCTTCTGGTATCCCGCGGTCATCCACGACCGATGCCCGTCCAGCCATAGCGGGATCACCGCCGCCATCGGCACGTCCATCGCCAGCACCCACTTGCCGGGTTCGATCGGCGCGATGGTCTGCCGCAACTGCGCCAGATCCCCCTGGTGACCACGCCACACCTGCGTCACCACCGCCATGCGCGCCACGAACACCAGCGCCGCCACGCTCCCCAGCGCCCGCCCCAGGCGGCTCGACAGGCGGGACGGCAGCCGAGGCGCGAAACCGGCGAACAGCAGGAAACCCAGCATGATCGGCAGGCGGGCGCTGATGTAGCCGACGGTCTTGTAGACGTGCGGCACGAAGGGCCACAGCAGCAGCAGCGCCACCGCAACGATCGCGACCGGCGGGGACACGCTGGCCCTCCGCCACGCCACGCAGGCCGCCGCGAAGCCCACCACCGCCAGCGCGACCAGCCGGTCCGGCGTTTGATAGTAGTTGAGGAACGGTCCGGCCAACTCCCCCAACTTGATCCGCAACGATAAGTATTGCCACGGCCCGCCCGCATCCGCGATGCCGCTCGTCAAGTACAGCGCGGCCGGCACGGCGAACACGGCCGCCAACGGAACCGCGCGCCGCAAAACCGCGCCGGGGCTCGGCCAGCGGAGCGGCCAACCCGCCACACGGACCGCTTCGTGCGCGCCGATCAGCAGACCGAACAGCGCCAGGCCGAACAGATGGACGAAGAACAATGCCGTCGCGCCCGGCACCGCCAGCGCAACGACCAGCGCGGGCCGGCGGTCTCGCCAGGCGATCCACCCGGCGGCGCCCAGCATGCCCAGGCCCAGCCCGATTAGGAAGTTCATGAAGCCCAGCAGGAACAGCGAATTATATGCGACCAGGCAGCCGGCCAGCGGCCACGCCGACCGCCCGGGCAGGCATGCCCGGTTCAGCGCCACGGCGCCCAGCCAGGGCAGCAGCAGGGCCAGCGCCAGAAACAACTTGCCGGCCCAATACAGCGGAACGAACGTAAGCAAAGGCGGCATCGCCAGTTCGACGCCCAGGTTGCCGATGATGGTCCAATGGGTGGAGTAGACCCGCGCGATCACCGGATCGCCGGCGCCGAAAGCGAGCACCCACATCTTCGCCAGATGGTTTGGGTAGTCGAGCAGCGGCGGGATATCCACCACCAGCAGCGGCGCCAGCAACAGCACGGCGCCGGCGGCCAGCAACGTGCGCGCCGTCATCACGGTCTAACCCGGACGTTGGGAACAGACGGGCGAGCGTTCGCGTTGGCGTCATGTCGAAGGAGAATCACATGAGCGACCAGACGAGCAAGTCGGGCCCGGTGCTGACGGAAGGCGTCGAGGAAGTGCAGGGCGTCTTCCCGAGCGACGAGGCGTTGCAGACGGCGATCAGCCAACTGACCCTGTCCGGGTTCGACCGCGCCGATTTCAGCCTGCCCACCACACGGCCCGCCAGTTCGGATGCGACGCCGAACGCGGGAGCGGCCGACCCCATGACGGACACGGACGTGCGCCAAGCGCGGACGTTGGGCACGAGCATGGCGGGATATGTTGGCGCATTCGCGGCGGCGGGCGCGACGATCGCAACGGGCGGCGCGGCCGGGCTGGCGATCGCGGCGGCCGCGGCCGTCGGCGCCGGATCAGCGTTGGCGGCGAACGCGGCTGGCAATGCTGTGGATGCCGCTCAGACCGACACCCGCAACACCGCGGCGGCAGCCGGCGAACTCATTCTGGCGGTTCACGCGCCGACGCCGGAGAAGCGCGCCGACGTGGAGCGCATCATGCGCGCAGCCGGCGCCACGTCGGTGGAGCCGGTGCGCCGTCAAGGCGGCGCGGTGACCGGCATCGATTCGAGCAGCTGGACGGGCTGAACACGAAGACGGCTTGAATAGCGAAGCGGCCCCACCCGTCACCGGGTGGGGCCGCTGATGTTCAGACCAGCTTGAGGTTGCTGGCCGCGGCCTTGCCGCGCTCCATGACCACGTCGTAGCTGACCTTCTGGTTTTCATCCAAGCCGCGAAGCCCGGCTGCCTGAACTGCGGTGATGTGGACGAACACATCCTTGCCGCCGTCCTGCGGCATGATGAAACCGAAGCCCTTGGTGGTGTTGAACCACTTAACTGTGCCTGTAGCCATAGCTGCGTCTAACTCCGTCACGACGCCGCACGGATGCGCGGCGCATATTGACAACCGTACCCTTGGGCGTCTTGACGGCAGCAACCCGTATCGGTGCACGAAACGGGCGGAGGCGCAGCAAGCCGAGGCGGAGGCGATTGCGGGCTCAACAAATCGCAGTATCAAGCGTCAAAGTCAATCATGACGCAATGACACAATTGAGAGCACGCCAACCGGTCGACCGCAATGCAGAAGGGCGGACCCGTAGGCCCGCCCCTCCAACTCTACAACGGCTTGTGAGCCGACACTGGACTTCGTTGTCAGAAGTCCCGGGTTTAGACGTCCCGGGTTAGAAGTCCATGTCGCCCATGCCGCCCATTCCACCCATGCCGCCGCCGCCGCCGCCGCCGCCGCCCATGGGCGGCTTGCGCTCCGGACGCTCGGCGATCATCGCCTCGGTGGTGATCAGCAGGGCCGCGATCGACGCCGCGTCCTGCAACGCGGTGCGAACGACCTTGGTCGGGTCGATGATGCCGGCGGCGACCATGTCCTTGAACTCGGCCGTCTGGGCATCGAAGCCGTAGTTGTAGTCGCCGTTCTCGATGACCTTGCCGGCGATGACGGCGCCATCCTCGCCCGCGTTCTCGGCGATCTGCCGCAGCGGGGTCTGCACCGCCTTGCGCACGATCTCGATGCCGAGCTTCTGGTCCTCGTTCATCGGCTTCAGCGTCGCGAGGATCAGGCTGGCCCGCGCCAGGGCGACGCCGCCGCCCGGAACGATGCCTTCCTCGACGGCCGCACGGGTCGCGTGCAGCGCGTCGTCGACGCGGTCCTTGCGCTCCTTCACCTCGACCTCGGTCGCGCCGCCGACGCGGATCACCGCGA
>CAXTBW010000139.1:0-8728 GCA_964242925.1 uncultured Acetobacteraceae bacterium | reverse complement strand
CAAGCACCTGGTCGCCGATGGTCAGGCCGTAGGCGATGATGAAGCCGGCCGCGAACGCCGCCGGGCCAAGCTTCGACGCGCGGGATAGGCTCATCGCGGCGAAGGTGACGAGTGCGATCAGGGGCACGCGCAACGCTGGCTCCGACAGGCTGGCCATGAACACGACGATGGTCGCGAACACGGCCAGGACTACGGCAAGCCCGGCGACGACGGCCGTCTTGACGGTGGAGGCGCGTTCCCCGCGGGAGACGAACAGGACGACGTAGGCGCAGACCCCCGGGTCGGGGATCCGGAAGACCTCCGCCACCGTGACGGCGATCAGGACGAGCGCCACCAGTCGCATCGTGTCCGCCAGGCGTCCGGGCCGCGGCCGCAACTCCTGCAGCAGCGCCTCGAAGCCGCTCAGCCGACCCTCATCCACCAGCGGCGGCTGGACCGCGGCGGCGCTCACCGGTCGATCACGACGACGGCGGAGGCGCCGAGCCGCGCCAGCCCCGGCGGCGGCGCTTGCAGGACCAACCGGACCGGGAAGCGCTGCGCGATCCGCACCCAGCTCAGGCTGCGCGGCGTCCGCGGCAGGCCCGCGAGCGAGGCGCCTTCATCCGGCGACACGCCGCTCGCGATGCTTTCCACCACGGCGTCGACCGGAGCGTTCGGATTGGTCATGACGTAAATGCGGGCATGCTGACCGGGCTGCAACCGGCCCAATTCGGTCTCGCGGAAGTTGCCGACGGCATACCAGCGTTCGGTGTCGATGATGGTGAACAGCGGGTGGCCGGCCGCGCCATACTCGCCCGCCACCGTGTTCAGGCCGGTGATCACGCCGTCGCATGGCGAGCGGACCTCGGTCAGTCGCAGGTTGCGTTCGGCGATCGCGACCGAGGCGCCGGCGGCGGCGATCTGCTCCTCGGTCGGCTTGGTGCTGCTGACGCCCTGCCGAGCCTCCTGCGCCTGCTGACGCGCCTGCTGCAGCGCGATCTGCGCGGTGCGCTGGCTGGTGCGGGCCTGGTCGACCTGCTCCGCCGTGACGTAGCCGTGCGGCAGCAGCGGTTCCAGCCGCGCCAGCGTGCTGCTGGCCAACGCCAACTGCGCCTGCGCGCTGCCGATGCTGGTGTTGGCGGCATCGGCCCTGCTGGTCTGCGAGGCCACTTGGTTGGTGGTGTTGGCAAGCGTCGCCTGCAGCCCCGCCAACTGCGCCCGGGCTTGTTCGAGCTGCAAGCGGAACGGCTCCGGATCGATCACGAACAGCAGGTCGCCGGCCCTGACCGGCTGGTTGTTCTTCACCTTGAGCGCCACCACCCGGCCGCTCACGTCGGGCGCCATGTGCACGACGTCGGCGTCGAGGTAGGCGTCGTCGGTACGCGGGCGGTGGTCCAGCCGCTGCGACGCCAGCACCGCGGCGACGATCGCGGCCGCGACCGCGCCAAGGGTGAAGACGACCCCGAACAGTTGGCCAAGGCGCTTCATGCGGCTACTGCCCGAACCAGGTCAGCCAGGCGAACAGCGTGACCGCCGTCGCAACCGCGAGGTAGGCGAGCGGCGGCGCCAGCACGTGGTCGTGCAGCCGGACGGCGCCTAGTGCGACCCGGCACAGGATAGCGCCGGCGACGCCAACCGCGCCGCAAAGAATCCACGCCGGAAAGAACGATCCCAATATGTCCTGCGACGGCGACTGGCTGCATCCAGCCGAGCACAGCAACACAGGCAGCAACGACGGCAGCGCAGGCAATGCCCGCAACCCCCAAGGGGAGCGACATTCGGAAGTGACAGCCATGGCGGCTATCTACCCGAGCGCTTCAAGGGTGACACTCCATGAATTCGGCTCAGGCATGTCCTGAACCGAATTCAGGGCGTTCAGTCCTGCAGGAACGCCAGGAGATCAGCGTTGATCTGCGCAGCATGGGTGGTCGGCATGCCATGCGGGTAGCCTGGATAGGACTTGAAGACGGCGTTCCTCAGAAGCTTGGCGGAGAGCGGTCCGGAGTCTGCGAACGGCACGATCTGATCGTCCTCGCCGTGCAGCACCAACGCGGGAACCGCAATCTGCTTCAGGTCCTCGGTGAAATCCGTCTCCGAGAACGCCTTTATGCAGTCGTATTGGGCCTTGGCGCCGCCCATCATGCCTTGCCGCCACCAGTTGCGGCGAACGCCTTCCGATACTTCGGCGCCGGCGCGGTTGTAGCCGTAGAACGGCATGGTGATGTCGATGTAGAACTGAGCGCGATTGCTTGCGGTGTTCTTGCGGATATCGTCGAACACCTCGATCGGCGTGCCGCCGGGGTTGCCCTCGCCCTTCACCATGATCGGCGGCACTGCGCTGATGAGCACCGCCTTGGCGACCCGTTCGCCGCCGTGCCGCGCAACGTAGCGCGCCACTTCGCCGCCGCCGGTCGAGTGGCCCACGTGGATAGCGCTGCGGAGGTCGAGCGCCGCCGCTAATTCGGCCACGTCCGCGGCATAGGTGTCCATCTCGTTGCCGGTCGCCGTCTGCGTCGAGCGGCCATGCCCGCGCCGGTCATGCGCAATGACGCGATAGCCGTGTTCGAGGAAGAACATCATCTGTCCGTCCCAGTCATCCGCGCTCAGCGGCCATCCATGATGGAAGACGACCGGCTGCCCGGTCCCCCAGTCCTTGTAGTAAATCTCTGTTCCGTCCTTCATGGTGATCATAGGCATTCTGGTTGATCCCTTCAGAAAGGCGTAGCGATAATTGCAACGAAAACGGACTGTAGGCAAGCGTCCGGTCAGCGTCGCGTTCTCGCGGCCGGGTAGCCATGGATGGCTCTCAGCAGCCCAATGAGGAGCGTTCAGGTCCTCATCCGTTGCGCATAAAGAGCGTCGACCTCAACCTCCTCAAAGTGTTCGAGGCGGTGATGACGAACGGCAGCGTCAGCGGCGCGGCGCGTGCGCTCGGCGTCACCGCGTCTGCGGTCAGCCACTCGTTGGCGCGACTGCGGGTGCTGCTCGGCGACGAGTTGTTCGTCCTCGGCGACTCCGGCATGGCGCCGACGGAACGAGCGCTCGCCATCGCGCCGCACGTCAGCGGCGGCCTCGAGAAACTTGCCCTGGCGCTCCGGGCGCACGCGTTCGACCCCGGCCGGGCGGTGAGGACGTTCCGCGTCGCAGCGACCGACAACACGTGCATGGCGGTCCTGGCGCCGCTCGTGGGGCGCCTGAGCCGGCGCGCGCCGCACGTGAACCTTCGGGTGTTTCCGCCGGGCCGCACCGATGCCGTCCGCCTGCTCGACGACGGGCGCCTGGATGTGGCGCTTGGCTGGTTTGCCGACCTGCCGGACCGCATGCGGCACGCCGTCGTCACCATGGATGTGGAGACCATCATCGTGCGACCCGGCCATCCGCTCAGCCGCGGCGAGGTCACGACCCGGCGGTTGTTCGGCTACCCCCATTTGGCGGTCGACCTGACCGGCAGCGAGGAGCACGAGGCCAGCGGCTTCATGGACGACCGCGGCGTATTCCGCCGCACCTGGATCGAGCGGCTGCTGGTGGAGATGAGCGATGACAGCCAGGGCCTGGTTGGCAGGGTAGCCGTCACCGTGCCGAGTTACGCGGCGGTTCCGGCCCTGCTGCTGGCGTCGGACATGGTGGCCACCGTGCCGCGCCGCATCGCCGTTTGGGCGGCGGAACGCGATGGAGTGGTCATGCTGGATCTGCCCTACCTGCCGCTCGAGGTCGAGATCCTGGCGGTCTGGCACCAACGGTCCGATCAGGATGCCGGGCTGCGCTGGTTGGTTGCGGAGATGGTCGAGGCCGTTCGAGGCGAACTGACAAAACAAGACGACGCCGCAGCAGTCCCATCAGTGCCAAACACCTAGCGGGTCAGTGCCAAACACCTAGCGGGCCGAGCGACGTCTGGCTCGTCACCGTCGCGTCCGATACAGCGCTATGCGCTGGGCGCCAGGCCTTGACGGATGCGGGCGGCTAGTCCGCTACGTCCCATCGTATATAGCGCGTCGGACGTCAGCGACGGAGGACGATGATGAGTTGCCCGGACCCGAAGCTTTACATCGGCGGAGAATGGCGAACGGCCAGTGGCCAACCCGTGATCAACCCCCCCCGACGAGAGCATCATCGGGACTGTTCCGCACGCCAGCCGCTCGGAGCTTGACGATGCCCTTACCGGGGCCGCGCAAGGCTTCAAGGTCTGGTCACGCACCGCTCCGGCGAAGCGCGCAGACATACTCCTCCGCGCGGCGGCGATCATACGCCGCCGGGTCCAGGAGATGGCGACTGCGATGACGCTGGAGCAGCGAAAGCCCATCGCGCAAGCTCGGTTGGAGATCATCCGGGGCTGCGAGATCATCGAGTGGGACGCCCAGGAAGGTCGCCGCGTCAACGGCCGCGTCGTCCCGAGCGAGCCGGGCATGCGCCATTCCGTGCTGCGGCAGCCGATCGGGGTCGTCGCCGCGTTCTCTCCGTGAAACTTCCCGATGAGTTCGCCAGCCCGCAAGGTTGCCGGAGCGCTATCGGCGGGATGCTCCATCATCCTCAAGGCGTCGGAAGAGACGCCTGCCGGCGCCGTGCAACTGGTGCAGGCCTTTGCCGAGGCCAACGTGCCGCCCGGCGTGTTGAACCTGGTGTTCGGCAACCCGTCCGA
Source organism: uncultured Acetobacteraceae bacterium (assembly GCA_964242925.1). Lineage (GTDB taxonomy): Bacteria > Pseudomonadota > Alphaproteobacteria > Acetobacterales > Acetobacteraceae > LMUY01. Next base: position 4,113 of record CAXTBW010000139.1, on the reverse strand, counting down.
GATTCGGAATGCTTGATCCCGCATCCGGGCGTTCGGTTGGTCACCTTCACGGGGTCGGTTCCCGTCGGAAAATCTTTCGGCCCTGGCCGGCGCCCATATGAAGCCGGTGATCATGGAATTGGGTGGTCACGCCCCTGTGATCGTCTGCGATGACGCCGACCCGGTCGCGGCAGGCGCCGCTTCCGCGCTGGGCAAGTCTCGAGAGTCCGGTCAGGTCTGCGTGCCTCCCACGCGGTTCTTCGTTGCGGAGGAGGTCTACGACCGGTTCACCACCGCCTTCGCCGAGAAAGCCGCAACCCTGAAAGTCGGTGACGGATGGACCCGGCCAACCACATGGGCCTCGTGGCGAATGCCCGGCGCCTCGAAGCGATGGAAACGCTGGTGGCGGACGCGAAGTCCAAGGGGCGCGGGTCATGGCCGGCGGCAGCCGCATCGGCAACCAGGGCTGTCGCTATCCGCTCACGGTTCTGGCCGACGTGCCGGATCACGCGCGCGCCATGCAAGAGGAGCCGTTCGGCCCCTGGCTCTGCTGAGCAGCGTCCGCAACTTGGACGAAGCCGTCGAGAAAGCGAATTCGCTGCCATTCGGCTTGGCCGGCTACGCATTCACCAAGTCGGCGCGCAACGTCGACCGAATGAGGGCGTCGAAGTGGGCAACCTGCGCATCAACCATTTCGCCGCGTCCAGCGCCGATACGCCGTTCGGCGGAGTGAAGGATAACGGCTATGGCCGGGAGGGCGGCGTCGAAGTGCTGCAATGCTACACCGTGGTCAAGAACGTCTCCCATCTCACGAACTGACGCAGTTGGCGCCTTCTTTCACCGACGGGTTTCCGTCGTTGTCCAGACGGTTCCAACCGCGCTAGTCTGCGTGACGTAGCGACCCACGGTTCATGAGGCTCCGCGCTTGCCCGAAACCCGCGCCTCCGTCTGCCCGCATGATTGCCCCAGCACATGCGCCCTGGACGTGGAGGTGTCGGACCGCGGGATGGTCGGGGCGGTGCGCGGCGCCGACAACCCCTACACCATGGGCGTAATCTGCAACAAAGTGGCGCGCTACGCCGAGCGCGTGCATCACCCCGACCGCGTGCTGCACCCGATGCTGCGAACGGGCGCGAAGGGGAGCGGCGCGTTCCGGCAGATCGGGTGGGACGAGGCGCTCGACCGGATCGTGGCCGGGTTCAGCGAGGCGACGGCGCAGCATGGCAGCGAGGCCGCCTGGGTCTACAGCTCCGCCGGCACCATGGGCCTGGTGCATCGCGACGGCGTGTTCCGGCTGCGCCACGCCATGCGCTGGTCCGGCCGCAAGGGCACAATCTGCAGCACCATCGCAAACGCGGGTTGGACCGCCGGATGCGGCCGGGTCAGCGGCTCGGACTCGCGCGAGATGGCGGTGGCGGACCTGAACGTGCTGTGGGGCACCAACCCGGTCTCCACCCAGGTCAACGTCATGGCGCACGTGACGCGCGCGCGGAAGGAGCGCGGGGCGAAGCTGGTGGTGATCGACCCCTACCGCACCGGCAGCGCCGCGGCGGCGGACATGCACCTCGCGCTGCGTCCGGGCACCGATGCGGCGCTCGCCTGCGCCGTCATGCACTGCGCCTTCCGCGACGGCCATGCCGACCGCGCCTACATGGCCGAATACGCCGACGACCCGGCAGCCCTGGAGGCGCACCTGGTGTCGCGCGGCCCCGAGTGGGCGGGTGCGATCACCGGGCTGACGGTCGCCGACATCGAGGCGTTCGCCGCGCTCTACAACGCGACGCCGCGCGCCTACCTGCGTTGCGGCTACGGCTTCACCCGCGGTCGCAACGGCGCCGCCTCCATGCACGCCGTCACCTGCCTGCCCGCCGTCACCGGCAAGTGGCGGCACGAGGGCGGCGGCGCGCTGTTCGGCAACAAAGGCATCTACACCTGGGACAAGTCGCTGATCGAGGGCGCCGCGTTGCGCGACCCTAGCGTCCGGGAACTGGACATGAGCCGGATCGCCAGCATCCTGACCAACGACGCCAGGGCGCTGCATGGCGGCCCGCCGGTCCACGCCCTGCTGATCCAAAGCGGCAACCCGGCCTCCGTCTGCCCCGACAGCAATCGCGTCCGTCAAGGGCTGATGCGCGACGACCTGTTCACCGTCGTGCACGAGCACTTCATGACGGAGACGGCGCGCTACGCGGACATCGTGCTGCCCGCGACCATGTTCCTCGAGCACGACGACATCTACCAGGCCGGCGGCCACAGCCACATCCAGATCGGTCGACGCATCATCGAACCGCCAGGCGAGGCGCGGTCCAACCACGATCTGGTGTGCGCCTTGGCGCAACGCTTCGGGCTCGACCACCCCAGCTTTCGGATGACGGCGCTCGAACTGGCCGATGCGACATTGCGCGCCTCAGGTTACCTCTCGGCCGAGGAGCTGACCGCCCGGCGGTGGCTCGACGTGCAGCTTCCGTTCGAGCGCGCCCACTTCCTCGATGGGTTCGGTCACGCCGACCGGAAATTCCATTTCCGGGCCGACTGGCGCGCGCTGGGCGACACCGAGGGTCGCCTGCCGCCGTTGCCCGACTATGCGCCGCTGACGGATCAGGCGAGTGCGGATCGTCCGCTGCGCCTGGTCGCGGCGCCGGCGCGGCAATTCCTCAACTCGACCTTCACCGAGACGCCGACAGCCCGCAAGCGCGAGGGCCGGCCGCAGGCGCTGATCAGCCCCGAGGACGGCGACCTCTTCAGCGTGGCGGATGGCGACCTGGTCCGGCTGGGCAATGGCCGGGGCGAGGTCGTGCTGCATGCTCGGTTCGTCCCCGGCCAGACCCGGGGCACGGTCGTCGTGGAAAGCATCTGGCCCGCGGAGGCGTTCGGCGGCCTGCAGCATGGCATCAACGTGCTGACCTCGGACGAGCCCGCGTTGCCGGCCGGGGGCGCGGTGTTCCACGACACGGCCGTCTGGATGCGGCCGGAGGCGGCTGGCGCTGTTCTCCTGGCGGCAGAGTAGTTGCGCTTAGGCAGGCAGCCGCGCCACTGTATCGATCATCTCTCAGCCGCTCCACGGGCGGCTTGCAGCGGTTGACAACTTACACCAGCGGCCGACGACAATCATCCGCCATCGCGAGCCGCCGTTCGGCGGCGTGGCGATCCAAGGCGGCGCATCCGGTGCTGGCGGCTGGTGTCCGACAATAGTTTGGACATTCTGAGCCGCCGCCGCACAGGCCGGGGAGGGCATGCCACCTGGAACGCCGAGGCGCTTCGGCGTTGATCAAATCGGCCGTTCGCGGGTGGACTCCGAACATACCGCTATATATGGACGGATACGATGCTTAGGCGAAGTTCTGTCCAGCGGACAGGCTCGACGGCGGGCCGGTTGGACCTGAGTGCAACCCGACGAGCAGTTTTGGGCAGCGACATGACGCGTCGCCGAGCTTTGGTGATCTGCCGGATATCAGCGCGGTTGCTGGGCTACACCTAAACCGAAGGAACTGGTCATGAGTCGAATCGTCAAACCTATTCTGGGCGCCATGATCAGCGCGGGCGTGCTGGCGGGATCGTTCCAATTGCTCCGGCCAGCAGCCCGCGCCGAAGAACTGAGCCAGGCGCTCCCTGCTCCCGCGCTAGATCCTGCACCCGCCAGTGGCGGCTTGCAGACGGCGGTATTTGCCGGCGGGTGCTTCTGGGGCGTGCAAGCCGTCTTCCAACATGTGACGGGGGTCAAGACGGCCGTGTCCGGCTACACGGGCGGCACGTTGGACAACCCCAGCTACGAGCAGGTCAGCAATGGCCGCACCGGCCATGCGGAGGCGGTGCGCGTCACCTTCGACCCTGCCCAGGTGAGCTACGGCAAGCTCCTGCAGGTGTTCTTCTCGGTGGCGCTCGACCCCACGCAGGTGAACCGGCAGGGGCCGGATAGCGGCGCCCAGTATCGCTCGGAGCTGTTCGTCCAAGGTCCGGGGTTGGGGTAGAAGTCGGACAGCCAGACCGTCACCAGCGTGTCATATTGATAGTAGAGGCCAACCGCGATCAGCATGACGACGACCCCGAGCGGGTGACCGCCAACGTGAAGACCGCGATGGGGCGTTTCGGCATCAACTATCCGGTGGCCCAGGACAACGCGATGGCCACCTGGCA
>CAXTBW010000138.1:0-8821 GCA_964242925.1 uncultured Acetobacteraceae bacterium | reverse complement strand
ACACGACCAGGATCGCGCCGTCCATCTGGGCGGCGCCGGTGATCATGTTCTTCACATAGTCGGCGTGGCCCGGGCAGTCGACGTGGGCGTAGTGCCGGTTGGCCGTCTCATACTCGACGTGGGCGGTCGAGATGGTGATGCCGCGCGCGCGCTCCTCCGGGGCCTTGTCGATCTGATCGTAGGCGGTGAACGTCGCGCCGCCGCTCTTTGCGAGCACCTTGGTGATCGCCGCCGTCAGCGACGTCTTGCCATGGTCCACATGGCCGATCGTGCCGATGTTGCAGTGCGGCTTGTTCCGCTCGAATTTCGCCTTCGCCATCGTCTTGCTCCGTCGCCCGCGTCAGTTGCGGGAGGTTGCCCCGCGCCAGGCGCGGGTGGATTGGGTGTTACCAGCGGTAGTGGCTGAAGGCCTTGTTGGCCTCGGCCATCCGATGGGTGTCCTCACGCTTCTTCACTGCCGAACCGCGGTTGTTGACCGCATCATTCAGTTCGTTCGACAGCCGCTCTTCCATCGTGTGCTCGCCGCGCTTGCGCGCGCTGTCGATCAGCCAGCGGATCGCCAGCGCCTGGCGCCGCTCGGTGCGCACCTCGACCGGCACCTGGTAGGTGGCGCCGCCGACCCGGCGGGACCGCACCTCGACCGCCGGCTTCACGTTGTCCAGCGCGGTGTGGAACAGCGTCACCGCGTCGGCCGCGGGGCCGCCGCGCTTCTTCAGCACGTCCAGGGCGCTGTACACGATGCCCTCGGCGCCGGACTTCTTGCCGTCGTACATGAGCGCGTTCATGAAACGCGTTATCACGGTGTCGCCGAACTTCGCGTCCGGCAGGATGTCGCGCTTGACCGCGCGGCGGCGTCTGCTCATGCGTGGTTCTCCCTACTTCGGACGCTTGGCGCCATACAACGACCGGCGCTGCCGGCGCTTGGCGATGCCCTGCGTGTCGAGCACGCCGCGCAGGATGTGGTAGCGCACGCCCGGAAGGTCCTTCACGCGCCCGCCGCGGATCAGCACGACGCTGTGCTCCTGCAGGTTGTGGCCCTCGCCGGGGATGTAGCTGACGACCTCGAACCCGTTGGTCAGCCGCACCTTGGCGACCTTGCGGAGCGCAGAGTTCGGCTTCTTCGGCGTCGTCGTGTAGACGCGGGTGCAGACGCCGCGCTTCTGCGGGCAGGACTGCAGCGCGGGAACCTTGTTCCGCTTCTTCGCCGGCTCACGGCCGTTCGCGATCAGCTGGTTGATGGTCGGCATGCGCCCTCTCGTTCTCTCATCCAATCCGGCCCGCGTCGCGGCCGGCCGTCCAAACCAAAAACGCCCAAACTGAAACCGCACGTGACGGGACAATGCCCACCCGCGCGGTGTCCATGCTGCATCCGGCCTTGGCGAGCCAAGCAGGGCCCGCGGCGCCGCACGCGATTGGTGCCTGCGATAGCAACGACTTGCCCGACCAAGCGATCAGGACCAGCCGAGGGGCGCGTTCTACGAGCGAGGCCCACGCGAGTCAAGCATCAGATGCCCGGTTGCACCGTACTCAGCCATCATCGGAGTGTCATAGGACGGTCATTGGTGGACCGCGCGACCATCTCATAGTACGGGCGCCGTTCAGCAAGGATCGCGCCAATGCCCACTACCCCGACCGCCTACACCCAAGGCGACCTCGTCGTCAGCTTGTACGGCGACGGGGACGGCAGCGGGACATACGGCGACAACCAAGCCTCTCCGCTCGTTCTCGACGAGCTGACCACCGCCGGCGCCGTCGTGTTCAGCCAGACGCTGCCGCAGACTACGACGGTGGTGAACGGGGTGACCGAGAATGCGTTCTCCGCCGAATACGGTTCATCCTCAGAGGGCACGCTCGAGCTGTCTGGCGACGGCCACTCGCTCGTGATCGCGGGCTACGGCATCAACGCGGCCGCCTACAACAGCAACACGGCCCCCTACGGCAACGCCGCGCTGGCGCAGACCACCAGCGTCCCGGGCGGAAAGTACGCCGCCGTCCCGCGGGTCATCGCCGACATCAACGGCAATGGCGTGGTGGACACCAGCACCGCGTTGTTGAACGTCTTCAACACCAACAATCCGCGCAGCGTGGCCACGCTCAACGGCTCGTCGTTCTACATCGCCGGCCAGGGCGTCAAAGGCGACGCGACGCAGGGCGTGTTCCTCGCCCAGGACGGCGCCAGCAGCGCCACGGCGATCAACACGGCGGACGACGCCCGCACCGTTGAGCTGTACAATGGCCAGCTTTACGTCTCGCAGGACAGCAAGCAGCCGAGCAGCGGCGGGACGTCCGACGTCGCCACCGTCGGGACCGGCGAGCCGACGGGCGCCTCCAGCGAGACCCCGCTACCCGGCATCAGCCAGCAGACGACGCTGTCCAACGGCAACGGCAACCCCATCAACGGCAGCGCCGGCACGGTGAACCTCAGCCCGGAGAACTTCTTCTTCGCGAACGCCACCACGCTCTACATCGCCGACGGCGGCATCCCGAAGCAGGGCGGCGCCGGCGATGGCGGCTTGCAGAAATGGAGCCTGGTGGGCGGCGCGTGGCAGCTGGACTACACCCTGACGTCCGGGCTCAACCTGAAATCCAACAGCATCACCGACCCGGGCCAGGGCGGCCAGGGCACCACGGGGCTGATCGGGCTGACCGGAGTCGTCGTCGGCGGCGCCGTCCAGCTCTACGCGACCAACGCCACGGTCGGCGACCTGAACCAGACCTACCTGTTCGGCATCACCGACACGCTGGCCGACACCACCGCGGCCCAGGCTGCCAGCGAGACGTTCACCACGCTGTTCACCGCGCCGGCGGACACCAACGTGCGCGGCATCGCCTTCGCGCCGACGCCGAGCGTGTCGTGCTACCGCCGCGGCACGCTGATCCGGACGCCGTGGGGCGAGCTGGCGATCGAGCAGCTGGAGATCGGCGACCCGGTGATGACGATGAACGGCCCCAAGCCGGTGCGCTGGATCGGCCGCCGCTCCTATGCCGGGCACTTCATCGCGGAACGGCGCGACATCCTGCCGATCCGCATCCACGCCGGCGCGCTGGGGGACGGACTGCCGCACCGCGACCTGCACGTGTCGCCGGAGCACGCCATGTTCCTCGACGGCGTGCTGGTCCCGGCCGCGGCGCTGGCCAACGGGGTGTCGGTCACCCAGGCGGACCGCGTCGACTCGGTCGAATACTTCCACGTCGAGTTCGACCGGCACGAGATCATCTGGGCCGAGGGCGCCGCCTCGGAGTCCTTCATCGACGACGACAGCCGCCTCATGTTCCACAACGCGCACGAACACGCCGCGCTCTACCCCGGCCATGCACCCGGCCCCGCCGTCTACTGCGCCGGGCGCGTCGACCAGGGCGAGGCGCTGGAGACGATCCGGCGCCTGATCGATCGCCGCGCCGCGGAGCGCCTGGACGCGGCGGCGTGAGCGGCTACTTCCAGCTGGCGAGGAAGAACCGCGGCAACTCGTCCGGGTAGGGCTTGAAGTTGAGCTGGCGAGAGAACGCGTACGTCGTGACGTAGGTGTGCAGGGGCAGCCAGTACATCTGCTCGGAGATGCGGCGCAGGGCGGCGCTGTAGTCCTTGCGCCGCTCGTCCGGATCGGTGGTGGCGCCGCCGGCCTCCACCAGGCGCATCAGGTCGGGGTCGCGGCTGTAGTCGTTGCCGCCGCCGCCGAAGAAGAACGGCAGGATCGCCGAGACGTCGTTGATCGAGTAGCTGCCCCAGGTGCCGGCCGACAGCGGCGTCTGCCCGGCGATCGTGCGCTGCACCGCGGCGCCGACCTGCAGCTGGCTGATCCGCGCGTTGATGCCCACCGCCTTGAGGTAGCCCTGGATGGCGCCGCTGTATTGCGGCAGCACGTAGGTCACCAGCTCGGTGTCGAACCCGTTGGGATAGCCAGCCTCGGCCAGCAGCTGCTTCGCGGCCGCCGGGTCGTAGTCGTAGCGCGTCGCCACCGACTGGTCGCAGCCGAACTGCGTCGGGTAGCAGGCGGCCTCCAGCACGCGGCTGCCGCCTTGCACCAGCTGACGCGCGATGGTCGGCCGGTCGATCGCATGGGCGATTGCCTGGCGCACCTTGACCTTGGTCAGCGGGTTGTCCGAGCCGGTGCGGCCGGCGGCGTCCAGGCTGACGTAGCCGATCCGCATGCTCTCCGCCCGCACCGCCTGCAGGGTCGGCACGCGGCTGACGTTCTCGAACTGGTCCGGGTTGAACTGCCAGATCCAGTCCGCCCGGCCGGACAGGATCTCGGTGATCTCGGTGGTGGCGTCCGCGACCTCGCGGATAACCAGCTTGGCGAGCGCCGGGTGGCCTTTGGGGCCGTCGAAGTAGGCGTCGTTGCGCTCCATGTCGATCTCGCTCACGCCGTCCACCTTGGTGATGCGGAACGGCCCGGTGCCGACGGGGGCGCGGCTGTAGGCGTCGGCGCCGACCCGCTCGCGGTAGGCTTTGGGCCAGATCGGCAGGGTCATGGACATGTACTCGAGCGCGGCCGGGAAGATGCGCTTGAGCTTCACGCGCACATGCATGTCGTCGATCTTCTCGGCGCCGGCGAGGTAGGCGTAGTTGGAGGGCACGGCGACCTGCTTGTCGGTCAGCACGGTGTTGATGGTGTAGACCACGTCGTCGGCGGTGAACGGGCTGCCGTCGTGGAACACCACGCCGGGTCGCAGCTCGAACTCGATGGTGGTGTCGTCCGGCTGCGTCCAGCTCAGCGCCAGCAGCGGCTTGATCTGGAAGGTGTCGGGGTCGCGGTAGACCAGCGTGTCCCAGGCCTGGTGCGCCAGGACGAGGCCGGTGCGGAGCTGGTTGTAATACGGGTCGACATTGGGCACGGCGTCCCGCCAGGCGACCCGCAGCGTGTTGGCCGACTTCTGCGCCCGCGCCGGCAGCGCCTGCGAACAGAGCAGCAGGCAGGCGAGCATCGGCCACGCACGCATCAGCACATCCCTTCGGCAACGAAGCCGAGCCTACGGTCGGGGCCGGGCGCCAACAAGCGGCAATGGGCTTCCGAAGCGCAACCGGCGACTGGGTCTCGCTTTGCAACGCCACGCGCGTTTGGGCGTTGCGCACGCGACGGCGCCGAAACGGCTGCCTTGGAGACGCATCGCCATGCTGAGATATGCCCTGATTTTCGCCGTGATCTCGCTCATCGCCGGCTTCTTCGGCTTCACCGGCATCTCGAGCGCCACGGCCGGCATCGCGAAAATCCTGTTCTTCATCTTCATCGCGATCTTCCTGCTGTTCGTCGTGCTGGCCGTGCTTGGCGTGAACGCGATCGGCAGTCTCTAGCGCGGGCGCATCAGGCCCCCGTCAGGGCCGGCCTTCGCCCAGTCTCGCCTAAAAAGCCCTCTGCCTATGGAAGAGGGTTGGGTGAGGGGCGCTCCCACCGGCTGGATGTTCGACGTGGACGCCACCCTCACCCCGCCCCCCTCCCAGAAGGAGAAGCGGCAGACACCCGGGCGCGGTCTATGATGGCCTGCGTGTCCAGGCCGGCAGGCAGGGCGCCGAAAGCCTGGCCCCAATCACCATCCAGGCGGGTCGCGCAGAACGCGTCGGCCATGGCGGGGGTGGAGTGCCGCACCAGCAGGCTGCCTTGCAGCGCCATCGCCATCCGCTCCACCACCTGGCGTGCGACCGGTTCCAACCCGGCCGGGTTCGCCAGGCGCTGCGCCAGGCGGTCGGCGTAGGCGTCCAGCGCCGCGTTGCCGCCACGCGCGGCGCGCAATTCGTCCAGGAACACGCCGACCGTCTCCGGCTCCCGCGTCATGGACCGCAGCACGTCGAGGCAGATCACGTTGCCCGTGCCCTCCCAGATGCCGTTCAGCGGCGCCTCGCGGTAGAGGCGCTCCATCAGGTGATCGGCGATGAAGCCGTTGCCGCCGTGGCACTCCAGCGCCTCCGCCACGAAGGCGGGGGCGCGCTTGCAGGCCCAGTATTTGGCGACGGGCGTGCAGATGCGCGACAGCAACGCCTCCGCCGGGTCGGCGGCGGCCCCTGCCTGGGCACGGTCGGCGGCGGCGGCCAGGCGCATCGACATCCACAGCAGCGCCTCGCTCTCGACCGCCAGGTCGGCCACCACGGCGCGCATGATCGGCAGGTCCACCAGGCTGCGCTGGAACGCCCGGCGGTTGCTGGTGTGGTGGATCGCCTGGCTCAACGCCTGCCGCATCAGCCCCGACGACCCAATGGCGAAATCCAGCCGGGTCGCGTGCGCCATCTCGATGATGGTGCGGATGCCGCGGCCCTCGTCGCCCAGCATCGTTGCGTGCAGGCCGTGGAATTCGACCTCCGAGCTGGCGTTGGATTTGTTGCCGCATTTGTCCTTCAGCCGCTGCAGCTTCAGCCGGTTGCGCGCCCCGTCCTCCAACCACCCCGTGGCGAGGAAGCAGGACAACCCCGTCTCGGTCTGCGCCAAAGTCATGAACAAATCGCTCATCGGCACTGAGAAGAACCATTTGTGCCCGGTCAGCACATACGGCGCGCCCGACCCGCGCCGGGCGGAGGCGGGCGCCCCCGTGGTGATGGTGGCGCGCAGGTCCGAGCCGCCCTGCTTCTCGGTCATCGCCATGCCGACGGTGGCGCCCGTCTTCGCCTTGGCATACGCTGCGCGAGGGTCGTAGCGCGGGCTGTGGATGAGCGACGCCCACTCGGCCAGCATCGCCGGGTCGTGGCTCAGCGCGGCGATGGAGGCGTAGGTCATGCCCATGGGGCAGCAGATGCCGCTCTCGCCCTGGTTCCACAGGTAGGACAGCGCCCCGCGGGCGACCTGCGCCCCAGGGCGGTCGCGCGTCCAAGCGAAGGAGTGGGTTTCACACCCGTAGATGTGGCCCATCAGCGCGTGGTAGGCCGGATGGAACTCCACCACGTCGACCCGGTGGCCGAAGCGGTCATGGGTGCGCAATTCCGGCAGGTTCCGGTTGGCCTGGCGCGCGAGGTGCTGGACCTGCTCGCTGCCGACCAGGGCGCCGGCGGCGGCCAGGTGGCTGTCGGCCCAGCCGGCGCCGAACGCGTCGGTCGACTCCACCAGCGCGCGGTCGCCGGTGAAGGCGTCGTAGCCGTGCAGCGCGCCGGGCTGGTTCAGCACGTCGTGGGTCGCGTAGGCGTCTACGGACATGCGAGCGGTCCCCCCTCGTCATCCTTAAAGAAATTCGGACGAGATCCAAGAGATGGCCGGGTTTGGTGGGAAGCAGCCATGGGCACATGTCTCGCAAACGTCCGCTTAGCGCCTATTCCCGGACACGGGCGAACATCACAGCGGGTCTCGAAAGGGATCACTAGCCGGAATCAATCTGCTTAGCGCCTCGGTCGCCCTTCCTACTCATGACGCCACTATCACATGAACTTGCTGAAGTCCGACACGGCGCCAATTAGGGCGTGGCTCGCGCTCTGGCCGCTGTGCAGGCGCAACAGGTCATCCGTAGCCGCCGCGACCGGCGGTTAGTTCGGCGGCGATCTTGGGATAGAACAGGCTGGCGATGGGGACGCCGAGGGTCGTGGCGGCGGTGCCCCCCAGCGTGGCTCCGGTCAGCGCCTGGCCGAGCAGCTTGCCGAGTTCGGCTTGCGAAACGTCGAGGGAGGTGAGGTCGCTCATGAGCTTGCTGGCGCCGGCGGCAGTGTGCTCGCCCGGTAAGTTCGTCCGTTTAGAACTGCAGTAGGTCGGCACCGACCCCTCCCAAGAGCGCCTTGGCAAGCGTGGGCAGGCTGACCGTCACGGCGACCGTGGCGGGCGGCGTGGTGGTCTGGCCGGCCGAGTTCTGGTCCGCGATGCTGAAGCTGGTCTAGCCGGACTGGCTTAACCGGGGGTGAAGGTGAGCGCGTCGAGGTCGGCGGTGACGGCGTTGGCGCTGGTCGTAAGCGTGATGGCGCCGGTGCTGATGTTCGTGCCACTGCCGTCCCTGGCGAGGTTCGGGTCCGAGAGCGTGCCGATGGTGGTGGTGCTCGGGGTGACGGTGACCGTCTTGGTCGGGCTGCCCGCGTTGGTGTCGGTGAGGGTGACGGCCGCGAACGGTGTCAGGGTCGCGAGGCCCGTGCTCGTCTGAGCCTGGTCCGCGGGGGGAACCGTAATGGTGGAGGCCACGGTCGGCGGGGGGCGGCGCCCCGCTGCCGACAATGGGCGAGGTGCTGACGGCGGTTGCCACCACCGATGTGCCGAGGTTGATCGCGGGGATCCCGCCGGAGAACGAGTTATGGTCCACGATGGCGAAGGTGGTCGTGACCAACTGCCCGGGCGCGACCTGCTGCGGAGTCGGGGTGAAGACGAGCGCGTCCAGCTCGGCGGTGACCATGGCCGCGCTGCCGGTCAGCGTGTAAGCGCCGGTGCCAGTCTTGCTCAGCCCAGCGCCGGAGAGCGTGCCGTCGGCGTCGGTGGCGCTGCTCGGGTGCTCCCAAGGTAGATCTTGGCGGTGTCGGTCGCACTGGGGCCGTTCGGGTCGGTAATGGTGACGTGGGCAAAGGGATCGACCGGCGACTCATCCGTGGAGGCGAATAGCGGCGTGATGACGACCGAGCCGTTTGGGTCGTCGACGAAGGCGTTGCTGAGCAGTCTGTCCAGGCCGCCGCGCCGTCGTAGCCGCCGCTTCCTCATTGCTGCCGGCAAGGACGCCGCAACCCCTGCCGCCTACCAGGATGCTCAGCGTCTTGTTGGCTGTCAGGCTGAACTCGCCGCCGATCCCAGCGCCAACGCCGCCGAGGGTGTCGTCAATCTTGTCGCCGAAGCGCGCGCGGTACTGGCGGCTGAAGCGTCCAACATTGCTGAAATTGGATAAGACGGGGGCCATCGCGATCAATGAGTATTTCGCCTCTCATCCCGAGATGGTG
>CAXTBW010000137.1:0-8821 GCA_964242925.1 uncultured Acetobacteraceae bacterium | reverse complement strand
TCGAAGTCCGCGGCGGGACGCCGCTGCTCGAAGTCCGCGGCGGGACGCCGCTGCTCGAAGTCCGCGGCGGGACGCCGCTGCTTGAAACAAGTGGACTGACCCGGCGTTTCGCGGGGCTAGTTGCGGTGGATGCGGTGGACCTGCAAGTCGCGACGGGCGGCATCCACGCTGTGATCGGCCCCAATGGCGCGGGCAAAACGACCCTGTTCAACCTGGTGTCCGGCCTGCTGCCGCCCACGGCCGGGCGCATTTTGCTTGCAGGCGAAGACGTGACCCGACTGCCCGCGCACCGGCGCGCCCAGTTGGGCGTGGCGCGAACGTTCCAGAACATCCGCATCTTCGGCGGCATGACCGTGCTGGAGAACGTCCTGACCGGGCTTCACACCGCCGCCCGCGCCACCCTGCCGGAGGTGATCGCCCGCCTGCCCCGCTTCCGCCGCGGCGAACGCGACGCCGTGGCGCGGGCGTACGCGGCGCTGGATCTGGTCGGTCTGCGCCGCGAAGCGTTGCTGCGGGCTGCCGCCTTGTCCTACGGCGATGCCAGGCGGCTGGAGATCGCCCGCGCAATGGCCGCCTCCCCTCGCCTGCTGCTGCTGGACGAGCCGGCGGCGGGGCTGAACCCGGCGGAAACGACGCAACTCGCCGCCCTGGTCCGCACGATCCGCGACGCCGGCACGACCGTGCTGCTGGTGGAGCACGACATGGGCTTCGTCATGGACATCTCCGACGACGTGACGGTGCTGAGCTTCGGCCGCCGCATCTTCGGCGGCGCGCCTGCGGCCGTGCGGCAGGAGCCGGCGGTGATCGAGGCCTATCTCGGCCACAAGGTCGCCGCCCGGCTCGCGGCGGGTGCGAAGGCGGGGGTGCGCGGCGCTTGACGGGGCTGGTGGTGCGCGGGCTGACCGTCGCCTACGGCCGCACGGTGGCGGTGACGGGCGTCGACCTGGAGGTGCGTCCGGGCCAGGTGGTGAGCCTGATCGGGGCCAACGGCGCCGGCAAGACCACCATCATGCGCGCCCTGTCCGGCCTGCTGCAGCCGCGCGCCGGGGAAATCCTGTTCGACGGCGTGGACGTCGCCGGGCGTCGCGCGCACCGCATCGCCGCGGCCGGGCTGCGCCAGGTGCCCGAGGGGCGGCAGGTGTTCGGGGCGCTGACGGTGGCCGACAACCTGCGGCTCGGCGCCTACACGGTGCGAGACCGCGCGGAGACGGCGCGTCGGCGGGATGCCGTGTTGGCGCGGTTCCCCCGGCTGCGCGAGCGCTTGGGGCAGCTCGCCGGGTCGATGTCGGGCGGGGAGCAGCAGATGCTGGCGTTCGGCCGCGCGCTGATGGGCGCGCCGCGGCTGCTGCTGATGGACGAGCCGTCAATGGGTCTGGCGCCGTTGTTCGTGGAGGAGATCTTCACCGCCATCGCCCACCTGCGGCGCGAGGGCGTCACCATCCTGTTGGTGGAGCAGAACGCGTCCGCGGCGTTGGACGTCGCGGATTACGCCTACGTGCTGGAAACCGGCCGCATCGTGCTGCAAGGGCCGGCCGCGGCGCTGGCGAACGACCCGGCGGTGGCCGCAGCCTACCTCGGCGGGCATTGATAACGCGGGAACGTGATGCGCGCTGTTACAAGCCTGCCGCAAATCGGACACAACGCGAGCGTATATGCAACATCGATGGGAGGCCATGCGGCGGTCATCCCAAGTGAAAGGAGTTCCCCTATGAGCTCAAAGCTCAGGATGCTTGTTGCGATCCCGGTTGCGGCTGGCCTGCTCGCGGCGACCGTCGCCCCTGCCAGCGCGTACTACCGCGGCGGGTATGGCGGCTACGGCGGCTATCGCGGCGGCTACGGCTATCGCGGGTTCGGTTTCGGCGGTGCGGCCATCGCAGGGGCGATCGTGGGCCTGGGCGTGGGTGCAGCCGTTGCTGGCGCCTATGCTCCTGGCTACGGCTATGGATACGGCTACCCCGGCTACTACGCGCCTCCGCCGGTGGTGTACGCTCCGCCGCCGGTCTACTACGGCTACCCCGGCTACTACCGCTAGGAAAAGGGCCCTCTTCCTGCCGGGAGAGGGCTCTTTTGTTACACGATGCGAGTGCTGACCGTCCCGACGCCCTCGACGGAGCCCTCCAACAGATCGCCCCGCTGACACGCGGCCACCCCCTCCGGCGTCCCCGTGAAGATCAGATCGCCCGGTTCAAGCCGCACCATGCGCGACAAGTGCGCGATCACCTCCGGCACGCTCCAGATCAGCTTGTCGAGCGTCGAGGACTGGCGAACCTTCCCGTTGACTTTCAGCTCCACCCGGCCCTGTCCCGGGTCGATGCCGGCGGCGGGGACCAGCGCCCCAATCGGCGCGGAATGGTCGAAGCCCTTGCCCATGTCCCAGGGACGACCGAGCTTCTTGGCCTCGCCTTGCACGTCGCGCCGGGTCATGTCGAGGCCGGCGCCGTAGCCCCAGACGTGGCTGAGCGCGTCCGCCTCGACGATGTCGGCGCCCCCTTTGCCGATGGCGACCACCTGCTCCATCTCGTGGTGCAGGTCGGCGGTCAGGGTCGGATAGGGCATCTCGGCGCCATTGGTCACCAGCGCGTCGGCCGGCTTGGTGAAGAAGAACGGCGGCTCGCGGTCGGGGTCATGGCCCATTTCCCGCGCGTGTTCGGCGTAGTTGCGACCGACGCAGAACACCCGGCGGACGGGGAACGCGCCGCCGCCCGCGACTGGAACGGTGACCTGCGGCGGGGGCGGGATAACGGTGTCGGCCATGCTGACTCCTTGGAAACTCGGCTCGCAGTCTAGGCGCGTCCGCCACGCGCGGCCACCCGGCGGGCGCGTCCATGTCGCAACGGTCGGACGAGAAACTCGTCATGCCGGGGCTTGACCCTGGCATGACGGTATTGGGGAAACGAACCAGGCAATGCGCTAGCGCTGAACCACGCCAGGCTGGCGGGACAGGCCGCCTGCCCGCTCGACGAAGGCGGCCACGGCGGCCACGCCGTCGCCGGCGCGGATGTTGGTGAACACGAATGGCCGTTCGCCGCGCATCAGCCGGCTGTCGCGGCCCATCACATCGAGGCTGGCGCCGACATGCGGCGCCAGGTCGATCTTGTTGATGACCAGCAGGTCGCTGCGGGTGATGCCAGGGCCCCCCTTGCGCGGGATCTTGTCGCCCGCGGACACGTCGATGACGTAGAGCGTGAGGTCGGCCAGCTCGGGGCTGAACGTGGCCGCCAAATTGTCGCCGCCGCTCTCGATCAAGATCACGTCCAGGCCGGGGAAGCGCCGCCGCAGCTCCGCTACGCCCGCCAGGTTGATGCTGGCGTCCTCGCGGATGGCGGTGTGCGGGCAGCCGCCGGTTTCGATGCCCATGATGCGCTCCGGCGGCAGCGAGCCGGCGCGGGTGAGGAATTGCGCGTCCTCCTTGGTGTAGATGTCGTTGGTGATGGCCGCGATGTCGTAATGCGGCGACAGCGCGCGGCACAGCCCGTCCATCAGCGCGGTCTTCCCCGTGCCGACCGGGCCGCCGATGCCGACGCGGAGCGGGCCATGTTCGTTGCTCATGTGCGGAACAGCCTCGTGTACTGGGTCTCGTGCCGCATGGCGGCGATGTCGGATCGGAAGCATGCGCCGCCGATGTCGTCCAGCGCCGCGTGCGCGGTGTCGGCGGCGATCGTCGCGATCAGCGGCGCCAGGCCGGCGAGAATGCGCAGCCCGGCCGTCTGCCCGAGCGGGACCAGGCGCACCGCGGCGGACACGAGGTTGGCCGCGAAGGCGTGCAGCAGCCCGGTGGCGGCGTCGTCCTCGGTCACGCCGTGCGCCGCGCCCAATGCGCCGACGGCGACCGGGTAGGCGGCATCGGGCAAGGCGGCCAGCAGCGGCGCGCCCCAAACGCGGGCGGCGATGGCGAAGGCGGTTCCTTGGGCGAGCGTCTCGGCGCGCCGCTCGGCGCAGGGCTGCGACGCGGCGGCGATCTCCTGCACGGCGGCAAGCGCGTCCACCGTGTCGGCGCGGTGCGCGTGGCGCAGCAGGATCGCGTCGGTGCGTCCGGCGCCATGCTGCAGCACGTCGGCCAGCCATGCGGCGGTGCTGCCTTCGTCGTGCGCGTCCCGGGTCTCGACGGCCCATTCCAGGCCGTGGCTGTAGGCGTAGCCGCCGGTCGGGAAGGCAGGGGACAGCCAGGTGAGCAGCAGCGGCAACGTCGTCATGACAGCGCGGCCTTAACGACCCGTCATCGCGAGCCGCCGCTTGGCGGGGTGGCGATCCAGGGCCGCGCGCACGGTGCTGACCGCTGGATTGCCGCGTCGCAAGCGCTCCTCGCAATGACGGTGTCAGTCGTCATCGTGGTGATGGTGGTGTCCGCCCGCATAGGCGCCGCCTTCGGGGTCGAACGGGGCGTCCAGCGCGTGCGCGTGGCCGCCCAGCGTGCGCACCATGTCGGCGATGACGTGGTCGGCGCGGATGCGGATGCGGTCGCCGAGCAGTTGCACCGGCAGGTGACGATTGCCGAGGTGCCAAGCGATGCGCACCAGTTCCGCCGGGCCGTGGGCGTGGATCTCCAGCAGCTTCTCCGCCTGCGCGGTCACGCGGACAATGCGGCCGTCGTCCAGTTCCAGCCCGTCGCCGTCGCGCAGGCGCACCGCCTGCGGCAGGTCGAGCAGCAACTCGGCGCCGGCCACGGTCGTGAGCACGATGCGGCGTCGGTGGCGGCGGTCGAAGTCGATCAGGACCGCGTCGGCCGCGTCGCCGGCCCAGGCGCCTGCGGTGTGGACGGTGCGAGCGTGGAGCATGGCCGTCAGTAGACACAGGAACGACGGCCCGGACAACCGATCCGAGTTGCGTTGCGGCGCGGCGCACCCTAGCCCTGGCGCCGATGCTCATCCTGCTTGCCCTTTTCGCCGCCTCCGTGTTCGCCGGCGCCCAGAACGCGCTGGCTGGCGGCGGTTCCTTCATCACCTTCCCGGCGCTACTGCTGACCGGGCTGGATGCGCGGTCGGCCAACATCACCTCCACGATCGCGCTGTTCCCGGGGCAGGTGAGCACCGGGTGGGCGGGCAGGCGGATGGTGCGCCGCACGCCGGACCTGCCGTTGGCGGCGCTGATCGGCGTCAGCCTGGCTGGCGGCGTTCTGGGGGCGCTGCTGCTGTTGGCGACGCCGGCCTCGTTCTTCGCGCGGCTGGTGCCCTGGCTGGTGCTGTTCGCCACTTGCGTGTTCGCATGGGGCAGCTTCCGCAAGGCGCCCGCGTCCGGCCGCGCGATCGGGCGTTGGCCGGCGGCGGCGATGCAGTTCGCGATCTCCATCTATGGCGGCTACTTCGGCGGCGGCATCGGCTTCCTGATGCTCGCCGCGCTGACCGCGGCCGGGCTGGCGGTGCGCAACGCCGGCGCGACGAAGAACGTGCTGGCGGGCGTGATGAACGCTTCCGCCGTGCTGATCTTCCTGTTCTCGCCGGATGTCGGCTGGGCGCAGGCCGCGGTGGTGGCGATTGGCGCCATAGCCGGCGGGCTGCTGGGCGCCTGGGCGCTCAGCCGGGTGAACGAGCGGGCGTTGCGCGCCGGCGTCGTCGTGATCGGCGTGCTGCTCACGATCGGCCTGTTCATCCGGTCGCCCTGATGCTGTGAACTCGCACTGATGCTGTTCAACTCGCAGATTTTCGTGCTCGGGTTCCTGCCCGTCGCGCTGGCGCTGTACTACGGGCTCAGCGCGCGGCCGGCGGCGCGGCAGGCGGTGTTGGTGGCCGCCTCGCTGGTGTTCTACGGCTGGTGGGACCTGCGCTTCGCGCCGCTGCTGGTCGGCCTCACCCTGGCGAACTGGCTGGTGGTGCGCGCCTATGCGCGATGGCGGCAGGGCTGGTGGCTGGTCGCAGGGGTGGCGGGCAACCTGGCCGTTCTGGGCGTGTGCAAGTACGCCGACTTCGCCGCGGCTAGCCTGTCGGCCATGGTCGGGATGGCGCACCGGCCGTGGGGCATCGTGCTGCCGCTGGGCATCTCGTTCTTCACGTTCCAGAAGATCAGCTACCTGATCGACCTGCGCCGCGGCGACCGGCACGTCTACGGCCTGCTGGAGTTCGCCGCGTTCGTGACGTTCTTTCCCCAATTAATCGCCGGGCCGCTGGTGCGTCACAACGAGCTCATCCCGCAATTCGCCCTGCCGCCGCGCCGCCCGGAGATGTGGGAGAACGGCGCGCGCGGGTCCGCCCTGTTCCTGATCGGCCTGGCGAAGAAGGTGGCGATCGCCGACACGCTCGCCATGCTGTGCGACCCGGTCTACGCCCGGGTGGCCGCCGGCGCCCACCCGAGCCTGGCGGAAGCGTGGCTGGCGGCAGGCAGCTACACGCTGCAGATCTACTTCGACTTCTCCGGCTACTCGGACATGGCGATCGGGCTCGCCCGCATGTTCGGCCTGCGCCTGCCGATGAACTTCGCCGCGCCGTACCGCGCCGTTTCGATCCGCGAGTTCTGGCGGCGGTGGCACATCACCCTATCGCGATTCCTGCGCGACTACGTCTACATCCCGCTCGGCGGCAATCGCGACGGCCCCGGGCGCCAAGCGGTGAACGTGGTGGCGACCATGCTGCTGGGCGGGTTGTGGCATGGCGCGGCTTGGACCTTCGTCGCTTGGGGCGGGCTGCACGGCGCGGCGCTGGCGGCGGACAGCGCCTGGAGCCGAGCCGGATTGCGCATGCCGCGCCTGGCCGGGTGGGTGCTGACGCTGGTGTTCGTGGGCGCCGGCTGGGTGCTGTTCCGCTCGCCGGATTTCGCGACGGCGGCGCGGATGTTCGCCGGGCTGGCGGGCGCGGGCGGCGTGGGCGCCGTGCACGTGGACAACGCCGCCGTGCTGGCCGCCGCCGTGGCGATCGTGCTTCTGGCGCCGCCCAGCCAGGTGCTGGCGCTGGAGCGGCTGCGCCCGTCGCCATGGCTGGCGGCGCCGGCGGGGGTGGCGCTGGTGGTCCTGCTGCTGCTGACGGGCGGGCGCGTGCCGAACGAGTTCATCTATTTCCAGTTCTGACCCGCTGGCCTGGCGCCGGACGCTCGCGTGGTTCATTGGCGCCGCGCTGGCCTCGCTGGCCGTGGTGTTCGGTTTCGTGGCGGGCGTCGACCCGTGGGGGATGCTGCCCGTCTCGCTGCCGCTGGCGCGGGCGCCCGTGTCCACCAACGCGCGGTTCTCCATGCCCGCGCTGGCCAGCAATGCGCGGTTCGACTCGGCGGTGATCGGCTCGTCCTCGTCCCGCCTGCTGCGGCCGGAGCGGCTGGACGCGCTGTTCGGCGGCCGATTCGTCAACCTGGCGATGAACGCCGCGACGGCGTGGGAGCAGAGCCGCATGCTCGGCCTGTTCGCGCGCACCCATCCGAACGCGCGCACCGTGATCATCGGGCTGGACACCGCCTGGTGCACGCAGGCGCCCGAGCGGCTGACCCCGCGGCCGTTCCCCGACTGGATGTACGCCGGCGCCCCCTGGCGCGGCTATCGCGAGATGCTGAACCTGTACGCCGTGCAGGAGGCGGGCAGCGAGCTTTGGACCGTGCTCGGGCTCAAGCGCCGCAGGTATGGCCTCGACGGCTACACAAGCTTCGTGCCGCCCGAATCCGACTATGACCCGGCGCGGGTCGCCGCCGCGTTCGCCCGCTGGGGACTGCCGCCGGCCGCGCCGGCCACTGGCGCGCCGATCGTGTTGCCGGCGCTGCCGATGCTGGGCGAGGCCATGCGCGCCTTGCCCGCGACCACGCGCAAGCTGGTGTTCTTCACGCCGGCGCAACTGGGCCATCAGGGCGCGCCCAGCAGCGCCTTCGCGGCCACCATGGCGGCGTGCAAGGCGCAGGCGGCAGCGATGCTCGCGGGCGTGCCGAACGCCACGGTGGTGGATTTCCTACGCCCAAGCCCGATCACGACCGACATCGCGAACTACTGGGACCCAGTGCATTACCGGCTGCCGATCGCGGACCGCATCGCCGCCGACCTGGCCGCAGCGCTTGACGGTCGCGCGGGGCCGGATGACGCCGTGCTGCTGCCGTAGGTTGGGCTGCTTGGCAGCCACCCTACTCCCTCGTCATGCCCGTGCGGGGCGAACCACGTTGGGAGGCTCGCGGCCTGCCAGGACCGCGTCGATGCCGTCCAGCACCATCGCGCCCATGGCGTCGCGGGTGACGCCGGTGGCGCTGCCGAGATGGGGCAGCAGCACGACGTTCTCCAGCGTCAGGTAGCCTGGGTTCACCGCCGGCTCGCCCTCGTACACATCCAGGCCGGCCGCGGCGACGTGGCCGGATTTCAGCGCGGCGATGAGCGCGGCGTCGTCGATCAGAGTGCCGCGGGCGGCGTTCGCGATGACGACGCCGGGCGGCAGCTTGGAAATGCGCTCCGCGTTCAGCCAGTGCATCGTGTCGCCGCCGCCGGGCGCATTCAGCGACAGCAACTCGCAGGCGGCCAGGAAGCTGTCGTCGTCGTCGTGGTAGATCGCGCCCATCTCCTGCGACGCCGGCAGGCGCTGCACGTCGCGGTAGTGCACCACCATCGCCAGGCCGTGCGCCAGCTTGGCCAGTTCGCGGCCAATGCGGCCCATCCCGAAGATGCCGAGTCGGCGTCCGACCACCCCCACGCCCAGCAGCTGGGTGGGCGCCCAGCCGGTCCATTCGCTGCGCCGTATCAGACGCTCGCCTTCGCCGGCGCGGCGGGCGGCGGCCAGCAGCAGCAGCAGCGCGCACTCCGCGGTGGCGACTGACAGCACGTCCGGCGTGTTGACGATGGCGATGCCGCGAGCATGGGCGGCGGCGACGTCGATGTGGTCGTAGCCGACGCTGAAGGTGGCGATCACCCGCACGGTGTCGGGCAGCGCGTTGA
>CAXTBW010000136.1:0-9167 GCA_964242925.1 uncultured Acetobacteraceae bacterium | reverse complement strand
GGCTACCAAGGCATGCGCGGCTACCAGGGCATGCGCGCAGCCCGGGCCAGCTACGTCGGCTACGGCTCCCGCCATGCATTCCTGGCGATGCCCGCGCATCGCCGGCCCCACCACGCCTGACAGCAGCGCCCTTAAGCAAGCGTGGCGGGCCGCCGATTGGCGGCCTGTCGATCCAGGGCTGGGTGCTGGCAGCTGGATCGCCCCGTTGCAAGATCTCCTCGCATTGACGCTGCATAGCTGCCCATCCTTGCTGCCTTGAGATCGCACGGCTACGTCGGCGTCTCATTGGTTCGTAGGCAATGATGGCCGCAGTGTCGCTGAGCAAAGACCGAATCCGCATCCTGCTCCTGGAGGGCGTCAACGAAAGCGCGGTGGCGCTGCTGCGGAACGCCGGCTACGGGCAGATCGTGCGGCATGCCAAGGCGTTGGACGGCGACGACCTGACCGAGGCGCTGCAGGGGGTGCACATACTGGGCATCCGGTCGCGCAGCCAGCTGACCGAACCGGTGTTCGCGGCGGCCAACCGGCTGATGGTGGTCGGCTGCTTCAGCGTCGGCACCAACCAGGTCGATCTCGGCGCGGCCCGGGTGCGCGGGATACCCGTATTCAACGCGCCGTTTTCCAACACCCGCAGCGTGGCGGAATTGGTGATCGGTGAGATCGTCATGCTGCTGCGCCGGGTCACGACGCGGTCGGCGGCGGCGCATGCCGGGCTGTGGGACAAGTCGGCGGCCAACAGCTTCGAGGTGCGGGGCAAGACGCTCGGCATCGTCGGCTACGGCTCGATCGGCTCCCAACTATCCACCATGGCCGAGGCGATGGGGATGCGGGTGATCTACTACGACGTGGTGGACAAGCTGCGTCACGGCAACACGGAGCCGGTCGGTTCGCTGGACGAGTTGCTGCGGTTGAGCGACGTGGTGAGCCTGCACGTGCCGGAGACGCCGGCGACCGAGGGCATGATCGGCGCGCCGCAGCTCGCGGCGATGAAACAGGGCGCCTACCTCATCAACAACAGCCGCGGCAGCGTGGTCGACCTGCACGCGCTGCGGGAGGCGCTGGACGGCGGGCGCCTGCTGGGCGCGGCGATCGACGTGTTCCCGGTCGAGCCGGCGGGCGCGGCCGAGCCGTTCGTCTCGCCTCTGCAGGGGCTGCCGAACGTGATCCTGACGCCGCACATCGGCGGCTCGACCAGCGAGGCGCAAGACCGGATTGGGCAGGAGGTGGCGCACAAGTTGATCGACTACAGCGACGCCGGGTCGACGCTTGGGGCGGTGAATTTCCCGCAGGTGCAGCTGCCCGCCCGTGCGCAGGCGACCCGATATGTGCATATCCACCGCAACGCGCCTGGCATGCTGGGCCGGGTGAACACGGTATTCTCGTCACGTGGCGTGAACATCTCCGGCCAATACCTTCAGACCGAAGGCGATATCGGCTACGTGGTTGTGGAGACGCAGTACGACGAAGGCTGCGACGAGTGCTTGGCCGAGCTGCGAGCGCTCGAGGGCACAATTCGGGCACGGCTGATACGGCGGGTGTAACCCGGCGCCTCGGTCGCAATGCGATGGCTGTCCAGCACGCGCCCG
This sequence comes from uncultured Acetobacteraceae bacterium, assembly GCA_964242925.1. Lineage (GTDB taxonomy): Bacteria > Pseudomonadota > Alphaproteobacteria > Acetobacterales > Acetobacteraceae > LMUY01. The sequence goes on along the minus strand of CAXTBW010000136.1, from coordinate 7,581 downwards.
TTCGCAACGTGATCCACGGCGCGCGGCCAATGACATGGCGCTTTCAGGCCGCAATCTGGATGCGCCTGTGCGGGCTGGACACCGTGGATGCCAGGATCGAGCCCTGGCATGACGACAGTGTCAGTCGGCGGCCAACGCCATCGCCTTGCGGGCCTGGATCATGCCGACGTGGTCTTCCAGCGCCTCGGCGACCTGCTCCGCGTGGCTGGCGAAGATATGGTCGGCGCCCGCGTAGACCCGGTAGTCGACCTGCACGCCCTTCTGGGTGTTCAGCTTGTCGACCAGCTTGCGGACCGACGGCTCGGGCACCAGCTCGTCGGCGTCCCCGTGCAGCAGCAGCCCGCCGCAGGGACAGGGGGCCAGGAAGCCGAAATCGTAGTGGCTGGCCGGGGGTGCGACGCTGATCCAGCCGGAGATCTCCGGGCGGCGCATCAACAGCTGCATGCCGACGAAGGCGCCGAAGGAGTAGCCCGCAATCCAGAGGCCCTTGGAGGACGGGTTCACCATCTGCATCCAGTCCAGCGCGGCCGCGGCGTCGCTGATCTCGCCGATGCCGCCATCGTAACGGCCCTGGCTGCGCCCGACACCGCGGAAGTTGAACCGCATGACGGAGAAGCCGAGCTTCTGGAACGACTGATACATGGTGAAGGTGATGCGGTTGTTCATGGTCCCGCCATGCATCGGGTGCGGGTGCAGCACCAGCGCGAGCGGCGCGCCTGGTTCCTTGCTGTGGTGGTAACGGCCCTCAAGCCGGCCGTCGGGGCCGGCGAACATCACCTCTGGCATGGTGTTCCGATATTCCTGTGCCGCGGCCAGGCACGGCCCGGGGCAAAATGCTTCGATCAGCGTTCGTGCCCGTCCCGGCGATGCCCCGCCGGCGGACCGCACTCGTTAAGTTCCGACAATGCCGACCCAGCGACTGGCCAGCGTGGTTGGTGTATCCCCGTGACCCGCTCTAAACGCTGCGCACCGGGGCGGGCCTTCAACCCGGGCGCGGAAAAAGCATATAGGCTCTGCGAACGCGCTTTCATAACGGAATTGACGCATGGCGTTCATGTTTTTACGCGAGATGGTCACCGCCTATCACCAACGGGACCCTGCCGCGCGTTCCCGGATGGAGGTGGTGCTGTGCTACCCGGGGCTGCACGCCATTCTCTGGCACAAACTGTCGCATGGGCTGTGGCGGCGCCGGTGGTTCCTCGCCGGACGCTTCATCTCGCATATCGGGCGCTTTCTGACTGGCATCGAGATCCATCCGGGAGCGCAACTCGGCCGGCGCATCGTGATCGACCATGGGATGGGCGTCGTGATCGGCGAGACCGCGATTCTGGGCGATGACGCCTACCTCTATCATCAGGTCACGCTCGGCACGGCGAGCACGTCCAAGGGCAAGCGGCACCCGACGGTGGGTCGCAACGTCATCCTCGGCGCTGGCGCGAAGGTGCTGGGCGACATCGTGATCGGCGACGGCGCCCGAGTCGGCGCCAACGCCGTGGTGGTGGCGGACGTGCTGCCCGGGCAGACGGTGGTGGGCATCCCCGCGCGCCCCGTGGAGCGCGATCGCACCAAGCCGGCGCCGAAGCCGTCCTTCCTGGCGTATGGCACGCCATGCGACGGCGCGCCGGACCCGCTGATGTGCGAGATCGAGGTGTTGCGGGCCGAGGTGCTGGCTCTGGAGGCGCGCGTGTCCGCCTTGGCCCGCGCCCGCGCCGCCGGCGCTACGGCTAACTCCCGAGCCGCCGAGTAAAGCGCCACGACCTATCTCGACGCCAACGCGACCGAACCGCTCCGCCCCGTGGCGCGCGCGGCCATGCTCGCGGCGATGGACGCGACGGGGAACCCCTCGTCGGTGCACGCCGCCGGCCGGGCCGCGCGCCGGGTGCTGGAGGATGCGCGCGAGTCGCTGGCCTGCCGGTTCGGCGGCGACGTGGTGTTCACCTCCGGCGGCACGGAGGCGGACGCGATGGCGATCCACGCGCTGGCCGCCGGACGCCGCGTGCTGGTGGGCGCGACCGAGCACGACGCGGTGCGAGCGGCTCGCCCGGACGCCACGACGCTTCCGGTCGATGGCGACGGGAGATTGTCGCTGGATGCGCTGAACGCAGCGTTGGCTGGCGGCGGCCCGGCCCTGGTGTGCCTGATGCTGGCAAATAACGAGACAGGGACCATCCAGCCGGTGGCGGAAGCGGCGTCGATCTGCCGGACGCACGGCGCGAGGCTGCATGTGGATGCGGTGCAGGCCGCCGGGCGCATCCCGACGAACCTGCGCGCGCTGGGCGCGGACAGCCTGGCGTTGTCGTCGCACAAGCTGGGCGGCCCAACCGGCGCGGGCGCGCTGCTGCTGGCGCCCGGCGTCGACGGTCCGGCGCTGATCGTGGGCGGCGGCCAGGAGCGCGGGCGCCGTGGCGGGACGCCTTCGGTCCCGGCGATCGCCGGGTTTGCGGCGGCCGCGTTGGAGCCCAGCCCCGATCTGTCGGCGCTGCGTCGAGGCGTCGAGGCGGCAGCCGCCGAGTCGGGCGGCATCGTGCTCGGCGGGACGGAGCGGCTGCCGAACACGGTGTGCATCGGGCTGCCCGGCGTCCCGGCGCTGACCCAGTTGATCGCGCTGGACCTGGCCGGCGTGCAGGTGTCGGCCGGCGCCGCGTGCTCCTCGGGGAAGGTGTCGCGCAGCCACGTCCTGGACGCCATGGGATTGGGTTCATTGGCCGGGGAGGCGATCCGCGTGTCGCTGCCGTGGAACGCCACTGCGGCCGACGTGGCGGCGTTCGCCGACGCCTACGCCGCGATGACCCGGCGCGCGCGGAGGCAGGCGGCATGATGGTCTATCTCGACAACCAGGCGACGACGCCGTGCGACCCGCGCGTGGTGGCCGCGATGCTGCCGTTCTTCACCGAGCGGTTCGGCAACGCGCACAGCGCCGAGCACGCGATGGGCGCCGATGCCGAGGACGCGGTGGAGACGGCCCGCGCCCAGGTGGCCGCGCTGATCGGCGCCGAGAAGCGGGAGGTGGTGTTCACCTCGGGCGCCACGGAAGCGAACAACCTGGCGATCAAGGGCGCCGCCCGTTTCGCGGCCGGCCAGGAGTCGCCCCGGCGGCGCATCGTCACGGTCGCGACGGAGCACAAATGCGTTCTGGAGAGCGTGGCCGACCTGGCCGCGGAAGGGTTCGAGACGGTGGCGCTGCCGGTCGACGGCAACGGCCTGGTCGACCCGGACCGGCTCGCCGCGGCGCTGACCACGCCGACGCTGCTGGTGAGCGTCATGGCCGCCAACAACGAGACAGGTGCGCTGCAGGACCTCGCCCCGCTTGCCGCCTTGACGCGGGAGGCGGGGGCGCTGTTCCACACGGATGCGGCGCAGGCGCTGGGCAAGGTCGCGCTCGATGTGCGCGGGATCGATCTCGCCTCGTTCAGCGCGCACAAGGTCTACGGGCCGAAAGGCGTCGGCGCCCTCTACGTCCGCCGGCGCCCGCGCGCGCGGCTGGCGCCGTTGCTGTCGGGCGGCGGGCAGGAGCGGGGGCTGCGCTCCGGCACGCTGCCGACGCCGCTGGTGGTCGGCTTCGGCGAGGCCTGCCGCATCGCGGGCGACGAAATGGCGGACGAGGCCGTCCGGATCGCCGGGTTGCGCGACAGGCTGGCGGCCGGGCTGGCGGACCGGCTGCCGGGCCTGCGGGTGAATGGCGCGCGGGCGCGACTGCCGGGCAGCCTGAACATTACGCTGCCGTGGGGGAATGCGCTGGAGGTGATGCGGGCGTCGCCGAACCTATGCGTTTCGACCGGCTCGGCGTGCTCATCCGCGAGCGTCGCGCCATCCTATGTGCTGTCCGCGATGGGGTTGTCGCCGGCGGAGGTCGCGCGGAGCTTGCGTGTGGGCCTTGGACGCTTTACCTCCCGCGCCGATGTGGACTTCGCCATTGGGGCGCTGTCCCGCGTCGCGCACATTGTCGAGGCCTGACGACCATGCCCAAGATGACCTTCATAGAGCGTGATGGCGCCCGCCGCGAGGTGAGCGCGCCGCTGGGTCTGTCGGTGCTCGAGGTCGCGCACAAACACGGGGTGGACATCGAGGGCGCGTGCGAGGGATCGCTGGCCTGTTCGACCTGCCACGTGATCGTTGACCCGGCGTGGTTCGCCAAGCTGCCGACGCCGACCGAGGACGAGGAGGACATGCTGGACCTGGCGTTCGGCCTGGAGAAGACGTCGCGCCTCGGGTGCCAGCTGGTGATGACGGAGGCGCTGGACGGATTGGTCGTCAAGCTGCCGGCCGCCACGCGGAACGCGCAGGGGTAGCGGGTGCGCGTCCTCGCCGCGATGTCCGGCGGGGTGGACAGCAGCGTCGCCGCCGGTCTGCTGCGCCAGGCGGGCCATGAGGTGATTGGCGCCACCCTGCAGCTTTATGATCATGGCGCTGCGGCGGCGCGACGTGGGGCTTGCTGCGCCGGGCAGGACATCGACGACGCGCGCCGGGTGGCGGACCGGCTCGGCATCGCGCATTACGTCATCGATGCGGAGGCGCGTTTCCGGTCTGCGGTGATCGACGATTTCGCGGACAGCTACGCGGCCGGGCGCACGCCGGTGCCGTGCGTGCGCTGCAACCAGACGGTGAAGTTCACCGACCTGATGCGGCTGGCGGGCGACCTGGGCTGCGATGCGATGGCGACCGGCCATTACGTGCGCCGGATCGAGGGCGCCCAGGGGCCGGAGCTGCACCGGGCGGCCGACCTGGCGCGGGACCAGAGCTGGTTCCTGTTCGCCACCACGCGCGCGCAGTTGGCCCGCACGCTGTTCCCGGTGGGTGGAATGCCTGACAAGGACGCGGTGCGGGGGGAGGCGGCGCGGCTCGGGCTGTCGGTGGCCGGCAAGCCGGATAGCCAGGACATCTGCTTCGTCCCGTCCGGCCGGTATGACTCCGCCGTGGCCCGGCTGCGGCCGGACGCGATGGAAGCGGGCGAGATCGTGACCGCGGACGGCGCGGTGCTGGGCCGGCATGACGGGATCGGGCGCTACACCGTCGGCCAGGCCAAGCGGCTGGGCGGCGTCGCGCTCGAAGACGGCGAGCGCCCGGTGGTGGTCGCTTTGGACGCCCCCGGCCGCCGGGTGGTGGTGGGTCCGCGGGCGACGGGAACGCGGCGGCTGCGGCTGCGCGAGGTGAACTGGTTGGTCGAAGCGCCGGACGGGCTGCGCTGCACGGTGAAGCTGCGGGCGCGGGATGCGCAGCGAGGGGCGGTGATCACGGGCGACGAGGTGCTGCTCGACGATCCGGCGTTGCCAGCGCCGGGGCAGGCGTGCGTCGCATATGATGGCGACCGGGTGCTCGGTGGCGGGTTCATCGGGTAAGGGTGTCAGGCCGCACTCGCAACTAGCTCATGAAATGCCATTGCTCGTGAGGAAGCTGAGAACGTCGTGTTCGAAAAGCTCGGGAGCCTCGAGGTGAGGCCAGTGGCCTACTCTAGGATACTCCCTGCAGGTGACCGGGCCGGAGAATGCCGACCCAGCCTTCCGAAACATGGCCTTTCGGACTTCGGGTTCATCCTGACCGTAAATGACCAGAGCAGGCGTTGAGAGTTTGACCGAAAACGCCGCTGCGTCGTTTTTGGGAAGAGCCGATCGATAATAGTCGACGGCGGCGCGTGATCTCCCCTCCAGCCTCAAAGCCTCCTTCACCCCACTAGCGTGCTCCCGTGCGGCCTGCCAATGCGGGCTCCAGAGTGCGTACAGGTGATCGACTTCGGCAAAGTCGTCCTTCTCCAACAGGAGGGCCGAGTCTTCGCCTCGTCCAAGATAGACGTTGTGAGGGCGTACGCTGCGTTCTTCGATGCTGTCTTCCACCACCAGGTAGGGCGGGATGGCCAAAGCGACGATCGCGGCGACTTTCGCTGGGGCGAGGGCTGCAGCCGCGTAGGCCGCCAAGGCTCCCCAATCATGCCCTATGACCACAGCCTTGGTCGTTCCAAGTCGATCGATGAGTCCGAGGACATCCTCGGCTAATCGCCTGATGGAATAGTCTGCATCCTCCGGGATCGCGGAAGGGTGGTAGCCTCGCTGGAAGAGGGCGACGGCCCGGAAATTCCGACTGGCAAGGAAACCTAGTGCTCGCTTCCAAGTGCGAGCGGTATCGGGGAACCCGTGTAGGAGGAGGACTAGCGTGCCCGATCCCTCCTCGAGGCATGCGAGATCGACGCCATTGATCACGGTTCGAAGCACGCGTTCTTTCATCATCTCTCCGACGCTTCGAGCGGGTGGCCGTCGGCAGATCGTCGTTGCGAATGTCTGTTTGGAGCGTGTCTGATCGGACCGTAATGGCTCGATAGCAGAACCATCAACGCAGCCCTTTGCCGCCCGGCTCCTTGGTTCGCGCCTCGACGCCCCCTAGCTCCGCGACCCGGACGTCATCATCCGGGTGAACATGTCCTGAACCTGGCTCGACATCTGCGGCATCGTGGTGAACCACAGCTTAAGCATCGATTCGGGCGCGAAATGCTCGGTGGCGCGGACGGCCTGTTGCTCCAGACTGGCCATGACGGCGGCCTGCATCGGCTTCACGTCCGGCAGGCCCATGAAGGCGCGGGCCTCCTCGGGGGTGCAGTCGACCTCGATGGTGACCTTCATCGTCACACCACCGGGGTCAGCAGCGGTTTGCCGGCGAAGAACGCGGCCAGGTTGTCGAGCATCAGCTGGCCCATCGCGTTGCGCGTCTCGTTGGTGGCGCTGGCGATGTGCGGGGTGAGCAGGACGTTGTCCATGGTCATGAGCTCGGGCGGCACGTGCGGCTCGTCGACGAACACGTCGAGCGCGGCGGCGCCCAGCGTGCCGGCCTGCAACGCGGCGACCAGGGCGGGCTCGTCGACGATGGAGCCGCGGGCGATGTTCACCAGGGCGCCGTCGGGGCCGATCGCGTCCATCACCGCGCGGTTGACCAGGCCCTTGGTGGCGCCCGAAGCGGCGGCGCAGACGACCAGCACGTCGGCGCCGGCGGCGAGGTCCACCAGGTCGGGGACGAAGGTGTAGGGCACGTCCTTGGCGGCCACGTCGGTGTAGCTGATCTGGCCGTCGAACGCGGCGAGCCGGCGGCCGACAGCCTGCCCGATGCGGCCCATGCCCAGTATGCCGAACCGCTTGCCGCTGACCTTGCGGGCCAGCGCGATGTCCCGCTTCGGCCAGTGCCCGGCCGTGACGAAGCCGTGCGCGTGATGCAGGCGGCGCATCAGCGCGATGGTGAGGCCGACGGCGAGGTCGGCGACGTCGGCGGTGAGCACGTCCGGCGTGTTGGCGACGCGGATGTTGCGGCTTCGGGCGGCCTCGATGTCGACCCTGTCGTAGCCGACGCCGTTGATGGCGACGATCTTGAGGTTGGGCAGCCCGGTTAGCAGGGCGGTCGGGATGCCTTGGTGGCCGCCGGTGACGACGGCGTCGATCTGCTCCGGGTGGTCCGGCAGGGCGGCGCCGTCCGGCAGTTTGCGCACGGTGTAGCTGGCGTCCAGCACGGCCTGGATCTCGGGGCGCAAATTGGCGATCTGCAGCACGGTCGGCATGGCTGGTCCCTCCTCGGGCGTCGTTGCGCCGGGTTTGCGGCATCATGCCA
>CAXTBW010000135.1:2270-9301 GCA_964242925.1 uncultured Acetobacteraceae bacterium | reverse complement strand
GCCACGCCACGCCGCCACGCTCGACGCCAAATCGAAACGTCCTCTCGGTCCGCCGTTGTGGTTATCTATCGATCGGATCGCGCACTGTTCGGCTCGGACCGAAGTGGTTCCGGTTCTTGGCGTCAAGCCCGCAGGGCCGCGGGGACGCGATCGTTGCGTCGCCACCAGCCGGGCTCCGACAGGCATGGATCGGAGAACTCGCCCTCCCGCGCCAAGGCCGCTATTGCGGTGGCAAGCAGCGTCGAGCGAGGGGGACCGTGTCGGGGATCAAGCGCGCCCGCCTCGAACCGACCGCGGCGCTGTCGCAGCATGGTGTCCCAATCCACCAAGCCGAACAGCGCCCAGGCGGTGACCGCGTCCACCGGGATGTTCTCTGATCGCAGCTTGCGCGCCGCCCGCCAAGCTTCCATCAACCAGCGCACCGACTCCGCCGGGTCGTCGCACCCGAGATGCACCTCCGAGAGGACCATGGGACGCCGGTAGCGAGCCCAGACTTCGCGAAGCCGCGGCTCCCACCCCGTGACGCTCACGCCCATATCGGCGCGCACAGCCTCAGTGTCGGCGTATGATACCTGGCCATTGCCGCCGCGCAGATGGGGCGGGTAGAGCGCCGATCGGTGGTCCAGAAAGCGGTCGCTGGTCACGTAGTGGTTGACCCCGATCACGTCGGGCGCCGCCTCCCCGGTCGCAAGCTCGTCGAGATGCCTCGCCGGGACGCCAGCCGCTTCGATGGCCACACGCCAGGGGTGCGCCCGATCGACACGCCCGCACAGCAGGTCGAGGCTCAACCAGCGACGCGCGTTCTCGTAACGCGCCTGCGCCAGAAGCGGCCGCGTCGCGAAGACGCGGCCGATGTCTTCGGTTTGAAGGACCCTGGCATTTGGAGAATGGGCTCGAACCGCCCGGCCGGCTTGGAGGACGGCGCGACACTGGTTCACAAGCGCCCGCAGGAAAGCGTCACCGTCGCGAAGATGCGGAAACCAATGGCCATACAGGCAACTGAATCGCGCCGTGGTCTGCGGCTCGTTGACGGCGGTCCAGAGGTGGATGAAGGGATAACGCTCCGCCACCTTCCCGGCGTGCTCGGCCAGCTTTTCAGGGAGCGCCGGGTCAAGCAGGTCGGTTCCGGGCGGCCCAGAGCCGTGGTGCATCAGACCCGCGACGACGCCGATGCCCCGCTGCTGCAGGGCGTGCAATTGCCGGTCGTGCCATTCCCACCCACCGGAGAAGCGCTCGCAGGTTCTCTCCCAGAGCACCGGGTAACGCACCGTCCGCACCCCGAGCCCGGCGAGCAGATCGATATCGCCGGCCCCGCGCGCGTGGTGGCCCGTCTCGCAGACCTGATCACGCCACTCGTCGCCAACGCGCACGACGCTGCATTCAGGGCCGCCCCACACCTCGGGCGGGTTGCCTGGAACGAACGGTTCGGTGGACATTCCGGACACGCCGGACTGCAGTGTTGTCGCGTCCCCTATAGGCCAGCCCGCAACGCACAGCGGCTGGCGCCAAACGCGTGCAGCATTTGCTCGACGGACACGAACAACTTGGTTCGCTGGGCGAGAGAGGTGTCCATGGTGGGCGTCTCCGTTCTTACGTGGTCACTTGCCGTTTTGCGGCGTTCGCAACGGATGTTGCCCGGGCCGGGTCTGCACTCGCTGCATCGCGCGAATGGCCGAGCAGGATGTCCGGCGGCGGTATTAAGGCGTTTCCTTAGTGAAAGTTCGTCGGGTGGAGCAGATCGGGCATGTCGCCGCCAAGCGCAAAGTCATTCGTCAGGACAAGAAGGATGCCGCCATCCGCCTAACCCGGCATTTCTCGAGCACGGAATGGGCGAGCGCAATAACATCCGGCTAAGTTCGGACAACCTTTGGGTCGGCAAGATCATGCAGCCCTGGATGCCTCATTCAGCCCCATCAGCCTTCCAAACGCGACATCACGCTTTTCGATTGGACTTGGAAGGGCCGTGGCGCGGATGATGTGCGACGGATTGGGGCGATAGCAGACCCTGGCCAGGCAAGGGGGACCATCGTGACGCACCTGATCAACAACCAGCGTCCAGTCGACATAGCGGCTTGGGCGCCATGAGCGCGCCACCAGAGGACCTGACCGGGCTGGCCGAGGTGTCGACCGCGACGATCACCATGATCTTGTTGAAACACGGCCTGCGCAACGTCTGGCTGCGGGGCTCGAGGCCGCTCGCCCCGGGGCAGCCGCGCCGGGTGGGTCGAGCGTTCACGATGCGCTTCCTGCCAGGGCGTGAGGATCTCGCCACCCCCGAGTCGCTCGCATCCGGCCGCTCCACGCGGGGCGCGATCGAGGCGATGCCAGCCGGCAGCATCGCTGTGGTCGACGCCTTGGGCACCCTGGACGCTGGGGTGTTCGGCGACATCCTGTGCGCCCGGATGAGAATGCGCGGGGTTGTCGGGCTCGTGACGGACGGCGTGGTTCGCGACGTGGGCGGAGTGCTCGGCAGCGGTTTGCCGGTCTGGTGCCAGGGCACGGCGGCGCCGCCGTCCGTTAGCGGGCTGACGTTTGTCGGGTGGCAAGAACCGATCGCGTGCGGCGGTGTCGCCATCTTCCCCGACGACATCATCGTGGCCGACGACGATGGCGCCGTGGTGGTCCCAAAGGCGCTTTTGGGCGCGGTTCAAGCGGCGGGCGCCGAGCAGGAGCGGCTGGAAGCCTGGATCATGGCGGAGGTCGAGCGTGGCGAGCCTCTGCTGGGCCTGTATCCTCCCAATGCGGAGGCGCGGGCCCGCTACGAGGCAACCAACTTCTGAACCCTGGTTGCGCAGGCACGCAAATCACCGGGAGGGCAGGGTTGCCGTTGGCAACGCGCAAAACTGGCGGCGGGCGCGTCCGTTGACGGCGGGTGATGAGTTGTGAGTTGGAATGCGCCAGTATCGGATCGGCACGCCGGGACATCTCGACTCCATACGGATCGAGCAAGCTGACATGCCTCAGGCTGGGCCGGGCCAGCTGTTGGTGAGGATGCGAGCATTCTCGCTCAACTACCGCGACCTCATGGTCGCGACCGGGCGCTATGGCGGCCGGTCGCCGGTCGGCCGCATCCCGCTCTCGGATGGCGCCGGGGAGGTGGTCGAAACAGGGCCAGGCGTAAGCCGCTTCAAGCCAGGCGACCATGTCGCATCGTGCTTCTTTCCAAGCTGGATCGGCGGAGAAATCCGGCCGGAGTACCGAGTGAGCGCGTTGGGCGGCGACGTGGACGGCGTGTTGGCGGAGTACCGCGTCGCCGACGAAGCCGGCTTCGTGGCGTTGCCCGCCGGCCTCAGCTTTGCGGAGGGCGCCTGCCTTCCTTGTGCGGCAGTCACGGCCTGGAACGCCCTGTTTGGGCAAACCCCTTTGCTTCCGGGACAGACCGTGCTGATCCTGGGCACCGGCGGCGTTTCCATCTTCGCCCTGCAGTTCGCCCACGCCGCCGGCGCGCGCGTCATCGGCACATCGTCGTCCGACGCCAAGCTGGACCGTGCAAAGCAGCTCGGGCTGGCCGCCGGCGTAAACTACAACGCGCATCCGGACTGGGAGAAGCAAGTTCTCGAACTCACCGATGGCCGTGGGGTCGACCAGGTGATCGAGGTTGGCGGCGCTGGCACGCTGCCCAAGTCGCTTGCCGCCGCAAGGCTCGGCGGACAGGTGAGCCTAATCGGCGTGCTGACAAATGGCCAGATCGACCCGCTCGCCATCCTGAGGCGCAGCGCGTTGGTGCGCGGCGTCTACGTTGGCTCGCGCGACATGTTCGAGGCGATGAACCGCGCGATAGTCCAGCACGACACCCACCCGGTGATCGACCGCGAGTTCCCCTTCGAGGACGCGCCAGCCGCCTTTGGACACCTTCAAGGGGCCGGGCATTTCGGCAAGGTCGTGATCCAGGCGCCGTCATAGGCCCCGCGTCCAGGCCGGCCTCGACGTGATTGCGCCGGCAAGGCAAGTGGTGCAGTTGGCCTTGCATGAGCCATAAGAGCCTGTCCACCCTCGCGCAAAGAACGGCTGGTCCCTGGCTCGACATACGCGACGGCGATATCCGCTCGGACCAGGCCAACGGGCGCCGCGCCGCAAGCAAGGACCTGTCCCTTGTCGCCCGGCGGCACCGCGACTTCGAGGACGGCCTGCTCGGCCGCGCCAAAGCCGCAACGCTCGCCATGCGCAGCGAGCTGAACGCCTTGGCCACCGATCTGGGCCGTCAAGTGGACGACCTGGCGCGCGAACGGGACGAGCACATCGGCCAAAAACTGCGCGAGGCCCGCGAGGAACGGCAGCGCGCCCTGGTTGCGCTCGAAGCCCGATGGGGGTTCTCCTCGGGGCGCTACGTCGCCCAGGCGCGCGCTTTGGAGCAGGCGGAACGCGACCATCGGAGCGTCCGGGCCGCCGTGGGCGGCCGGTTGCTGCGTCGCCAGATGGTGGGAGGCTATTGGGCCGTGCTGCTCGTGCTCGCCATGGCGGAGGTTCCGATCAATCGGTTGGCGTTCGAGCTGTTCTTCCAGGAACAACCGCTGCTCTCCCTGGTGCTGGCCGGCGCCGTCGGCATCGCCCTGATGTTTCTGGCCCACCTCACGGGGTTGCTGATCCGTCGCGAGCCGCAGCCACCCCGTTGGCGGCAAGCGCTGCATCTCGGCGGCATCCTGCTGGTGCTGCTGATCACGGGCATGCTGGTTTACGCGCTCGCCACCATGCGTCAGCTCTACCTGCAGTTGCTGCAGAACGAGGGTGGTTCGCTGCAGCAGCAAGTCGAGGCCATCTTGCGCGGCGACGCCGCCTCGACCGTGAAGGAGGTCGCGTCCACCCAGCTCGGCGTGGCCGGGTACACTTTGATCGCGCTGAACATCACCTTGTTCGTCGTGGCGGCGGCCGCCTCGTTCCTGCGGCACGATCCGCATCCGGACTATGAGGCCGTCTGGCGCGGCGAACGTCGGAGCCGGGCCCGCCTGACGCGCACGCGGGCCCGGTTCGAGGCCCGGCTGCACGTGATGCAAAAGGATCATGACACGCGCATTCGCGCCTTGGACGAGCTGTTGCGGGAGACGGAAGCCAAGCACGACCAGTTGGCCGCCCAGGCGAGCGCGGTCGAGCCCTTCTTCGAGGAAACGGTTGCGCGCGTTGCCAACGGAGTGCGCAGCCGGTCGCTGGCGTTCGTCGAAGGGGCCATCGCCGCGCTGCCGGAAGGCGCTGAGGGCGGGCGCACTGCAGACATCCAGGCGTCAGGGGAGCATGCCATCCGGCAGGCGCTCCTGACTGGGAACGCTGGCCACGCATGAGATGCCTGGCGATGGTGGCCGCCTTATTAGCCTTCTCCTTGTCTGCCCATGCAGCGCAGGATTACTGCGAATACGGCCATGCCACCGCAGTGCTCATGGTGGACCGGACGACCCAGTTCGATGCCATCGACCGCTCGGTGTTCCTAGGAGCTACGGCCGGGCTGATCAGCCAGCTTGGGCCCGGCGACCGGCTGGTGGCCTACACCATGACCGGCGCCTATACGGAAAGCCGCAAGCTGTTTGAGCGGTGCAAGCCCGGTTGTCCCGGCGAGGGGTTTTTCGCCGGTTTGCTGTCGGCCTGCTCGCCCACCGTGGCGCGGGCCCAGCTGCGCGAGTTCACCAACGCGCTGGCTGCCGATCTTGCCACGATGTTGCACGATCCGGAACAGACGCCGCAGTCGGACCTGTTTCGCACGGTGGCGGAAGTCACGCGCGCTTATGCTGTCTCAGCCGACAGTGGGCGGCCAATCCGGACCGTCATCCTGTTCTCCGACCTGCTGGAGAACTCGACGTTAATGCCGGAGGGCGAGTTGCGCCGGCAGCCGCCCGCCCGGCTCCTGCAGCGGCTGGAGCTGGCGGGTCTTGCCCCGCACGTGGCGGGCGCGGCCGTTCGGGTGTTCGGGTTTGGCCGCGACGATGCGCCAGGCCGTGCACCATTGCCCCAGAACCAGCGGCAAAGGGTCGCCGAGGTTTGGCGGCAATGGTTCCTATTGGGCGGCGCGAGCGAGGTTGAGATCGGCTTTCGCTAATGCAGGTTGGCGGGCAGGGATTAGGGGTGTCCTACTAATGTTACAGGCTGCCCGCGAACCTCCTTAAGCCGGCGCCCTGCGATGGTGGTCGGCTCGCGCCGGGTTGTACGCGTCCTGCCTAGGCAGTCGCAGCCGCGCACGGTGCGGCAGGGGTTGTTCTCGTCCGGCCACTCCACGCTGGCGTCCTCGACCGGCATGGCCCGGAGTTCCGTGCAGAACTGCACCGGATGTTGGACTCGGCGTCATGCTCGCGCGGGACATCGACCGTGGCGTTCGCAGGGCGTCCGGATCGCCGGAGCCGACTGAAACGCCGTCAAGCGTCCGCTGGGCCGCTGAGACGGGCGTCATGGCGAGTGTGGCCACTTAGTCGCCGTCGCGGATAGGCGCCTGAGTGAGGTAGGCTTCCGCCAACGAGCGTGGAACGTGTCGAGCACCACGACCGGCGCGACGGCCACGGTCGCCAGCATGGCGCGCTGCCGGCCAGGGTTGCCGGCTTTCATGCCCGCAGACAACAGCGCTCCGTCGAGCGCATCGCCTGCCACCCGCGTCCACAGCCATGCCTCCGGATCCTTTGCCGCCAGCACAAGTGCGCCCGAGGCGATCTCACGAACGCCGAATACCTGCAACAGCCTTTCGCGTCCCTGCAAACCCGTCGCACGCGCTACGGTGCGCGGCGCCAGTAGTTCCACCAGCCCGAGCCCGATGCCGAACCACGCCAGTCCACGCGCCACCTTGCGAGAGTTCATGCCGCTTCTCCCTCGAATTCTGTTGCAGTCGCCGCAGTCACCCTGCCGAGGCAGGTTCGGAGCGGCCGCAATGCACCTGAGCAGCCGTAAAATCCGGCGGGTGAGGCAACTGCGATTCCTCAGTAGATCGCCATTCCACCGTGAACGGGCAGCAGGGCGCCTGTCGTGTAGCTGGCGTCGTCGGAGGCGAGGTACACGTAGGCCGCCGCCAACTCGGCGGGCTGGCCCGGGCGGCCCATCGGCGATTGGCTGCCAAACTCGGC
>CAXTBW010000135.1:0-2170 GCA_964242925.1 uncultured Acetobacteraceae bacterium | reverse complement strand
CTCGGCCGCTACGCCGTACGCCGTCGCGGCCTATGCCGACGCGAACGCTCCCCTTGCCGTCACATATCACCCTCAACGACGTCAAGAACGTCGTGACGATGATTACGAGCGAGCCAGAATTAGGCGGCGTGCCCGGAAAGGATTGTGCCGCGACGTCCGCTCAGCCCGGGCGCCAATGTTTCGTCCAGGCCCTAGCGATAGAAGCCGCGTCCATAATAGCCGCGACCATAGAACCCCCGCCCGTAGAACCCGCGCCCATAGAAAGCCGGTCCATAGAACCCTCGGCCATAGAACCCAGGTCCGTAGAAGCGCGGTCCATAAAACCCGCGGCCGTAGTAGCCGGGACCGTAGGGATAGAACTGAACGGTGTGCACAAGACCACCATCCAGCTGAGCCGCCTTGACCTGGGGCGGGTTGAAAGCCGCGGGCGACAGCATCGCCACCACCAATGCCGCCGACGCAACCGCCTTTGTGAAGTGCCTTACCATGAGTCTCGTCTCACCAGTCCAGATCTGTAAATTATGACCGGCCCTGATCCGGACAAGAGAGCTTTTGGCGCGTGCGACCCGAGCTCGTTGAGCCGTCGTTCAATATCGTGCTACTCGTCATACCCGGCCGGACATAGCAAGACGGTAAGGGATCGGCCAGGCCAAGAGACAAACCAAGAACACAGGGAGACGGAAATGGTCGACAAGGTCCTCAGCGACATCGCCAAAGAGATCGCGATCCGCCCACATTACGACAATTGGATCGGCGGCAAATGGGTGCCGGCGGTGCGAGGCCAGCATTTCGACAATCCCTCGCCGATCAACGGCCGGGTGATCTGCACCGTCGCCCGCTCGACCGCCGAGGACGTGGAGTTGGCGTTGGACGCCGCCCATGCCGCCCGCGAGGCCTGGGGCCGGACCTCCCCGATGGAACGGTCCAACCTGCTGAACAAGATCGCCGACCGCATCGAGAGCCGACTCTCCACGCTCGCCCTGGTCGAGGCGATCGACAACGGCAAGCCGATCCGCGAGACGACGCTGGCCGACCTGCCGCTGGCGATCGACCATTTCCGCTACTTCGCCGGTTGCATCCGCGCGCAGGAGGGCGGCATCAGCGAGATCGACCACGACACGGTCGCCTACCACTTCCACGAGCCGCTCGGCGTCGTGGCGCAGATCATCCCGTGGAACTTCCCGCTGCTGATGGCGGTGTGGAAGCTGGCGCCCGCGCTGGCCGCAGGCAACTGCGTTGTGCTGAAGCCGGCCGAGCAGACGCCGATGAGCATCGCCGTGCTGATGGACATGATCGCCGACATCCTGCCGCCGGGCGTGATCAATGTGGTGCAGGGCTTCGGCGTCGAGGCCGGCAAGCCGCTGGCGCAGTCGAACCGCGTGGCCAAGGTCGCCTTCACCGGCGAGACCACCACCGGCCGGCTGATCATGCAGTACGCGTCGGAGAACATCATCCCCGTCACGCTGGAGTTGGGCGGCAAGTCGCCGAATATTTTCTTCAAGGACGTGATGGCCGAGGAGGACGCCTTCCTCGACAAGGCGCTCGAGGGGTTCACCATGTTCGCGCTGAACCAGGGCGAGGTCTGCACCTGCCCGAGCCGCGCGCTGGTGCACGAGAGCATCTACGACCGTTTCATGGAGAAAGCGATCGCCCGGGTCGGCAAGATCGTGCAGGGCAACCCGCTCGACATGTCGACGATGGTCGGGGCGCAGGCGTCCAACGACCAGCTCGAGAAGATCCTGTCATACTTCGACATCGGCAGGCAGGAGGGCGCCAAGGCCCTGATCGGCGGCGAGCGCGCGCATCTCGGCGGCGATCTGGAGGGCGGCTACTACGTGCAGCCGACCGTGCTCGAGGGCCACAACAAGATGCGGGTGTTCCAGGAGGAGATATTCGGCCCCGTCGTCTCGGTGACCCGGTTCAAGGATGACGAGGAGGCGCTGTCGCTCGCCAACGACACCCTCTACGGCTTGGGCGCCGGCGTGTGGACGCGCGACGGCAACCGCGCCTACCGCTTTGGCCGCGCTGTCCAGGCCGGACGGGTCTGGACCAACTGCTACCACCTGTATCCGGCCCACGCGGCGTTCGGCGGCTACAAGGCGTCGGGCATCGGGCGGGAGAACCACCGCATGATGCTGGACCACTACCAGCAGACCAAGAACATGCTGGT
>CAXTBW010000134.1:0-9340 GCA_964242925.1 uncultured Acetobacteraceae bacterium | reverse complement strand
AGCATAGGACGCCGCCAACATATCCCTTCCTCAGCAGATGATATTGTCAATGAACACAGCCAACCAGGAAACCAACCCGACTAACGGGCCGATAAGCCAACCTGAATGGCTGACGCCGCATCGGCGCAGACCGACGAAGCTACAAGAGCGAAGCCGGAAATGCAATCGAAATCCGCTCGCCGTCGACGAACCGGTATCTAGGCCGCCAAATCGGACAGGTCAAGCGACAACCTCAAATCTTACGCACCCGGTTACGCTGCCACGGCCCCATGGTAGACAGCCTCATGCGACACTTCCCAATCTTCATGGACCTGCACGGTCGTCGCGCCCTGGTGCTTGGCGAGGGGGAGGCCGCCGATCGCAAGGCGGCCGCCCTGCGCGCTTGCGGCGCCGAGATCGTCGCCGCCACCGCGTTCAGCCCAAACTTGCTGGACGGGGTCGCCGTCGCCATCGCCGCCGAAGCGCCTGAACCAGATATCCTGGCGCTCGTGACAGCGGCCAACGAGCGCGGCATCCCCGTCAATGTCGTCGATCGCCCGGCGCTGTGCAGCTTCATAACCCCCGCCGTCGTGGACCGCGCCCCGATCACCGTCGCCGTCTCTTCAGGTGGGGCAGCGCCCGTGCTGGCCAGGCTGATCCGAGCCAAAATCGAGGCGCTCGTCCCCCCTGCTTGGGGCCGTTTGGCCGCCATCGCAGACGAGTTCAAGGGCGAGATCCGCCGCCGTATGCCGGACACGGCCCTGCGCCGCCGGGTGCTGGAGCGCGCCTTGGGGGGCCGGGTCGCGGACTTCGTAGCGGCCGGCGACGAGGACGCTGCCCGGCGCGAAATGACCCGCCAGATCGCGCAAAGCGCCGAGCCGAGCGGCATCGTTTACCTAGTCGGCGCCGGCCCGGGCGCCGCTGATCTGCTGACCGTGCGGGCGCATCGCCTCTTGGGCGAAGCGGACGTGATCGTGCACGACCGGCTGATCGGCCCCGACGTGCTCGACATGGCTCGGCGCGACGCGGAACGCATCTATGTCGGCAAGGCGCGCGCGAAGCATTGCCTGCCGCAGGAGGGCATCAACGACCTGCTGGTTCGCCTCGCGCGGGAAGGCAAGAAAGTCGTGCGCCTAAAGGGCGGCGACCCCTTCGTGTTTGGTCGCGGCGGCGAAGAGGCGGAAGCGCTAGCGGCGGCCGGCATCGCCTTCGAGGTGGTCCCCGGTGTCACGGCGGCGCTGGCCTGCGCGGCCCAGGCGGGCATTCCGCTCACCCACCGCCACGCGGCGCGAACCGTGACGCTGGCCACCGGGCACACGAAAGACGGGCGATTGGACCTTGATTTTATTCAGCTCGCGCGCGGCGGGACGATCGCCGTCTACATGGGTATCGTGACCCTGCCGCTGCTGCGCGATGGGTTGTTCGCGGCCGGGCTGGCGCGCGATACGCCGGCGGCGCTGATCGAGCGCGGAGG
This sequence comes from uncultured Acetobacteraceae bacterium, assembly GCA_964242925.1. Lineage (GTDB taxonomy): Bacteria > Pseudomonadota > Alphaproteobacteria > Acetobacterales > Acetobacteraceae > LMUY01. The sequence continues at coordinate 7,887 of CAXTBW010000134.1, read as the reverse complement.
CACGATGGCGCAGCGCGAACTGCGGGGCACGCTGGACCTGCTGGCGGAGCAAGCGGGCGCATGGTCCACGGGCGGGCCGACCCTGGTGGTGATCGGCGCCGTAGTTGGCCGCCAGGTTCGCACGATCCAGCCTGCGCTGGCGGCGGAGTAAGCCTTACTGAGCCGTCCAGCCGCCATCGATGGAGTAGGGCGAGCCGGTCATCGTCGCCGCGGCGTCCGAGCACAGGAAAAGCGCCAACGCGCCGATGCTCTCCGGCGTCGAGAACGCGGCCATCGCCTGCTTCTCGGTCAGCGTCGCGTGGGTGATGTCGCCGACCGGGCGCCCTTCCCGCTCGGCGCGCGCGTCCAGTTGCTTCTGCACCAGGGGGGTCAGCACCCAGCCGGGACAAATGGCGTTGCAGGTGATGCCGTCATTGGCCAACTCGAGCGCGGTCACCTTCGTCAGGCCCACGATGCCGTGCTTGGCGGCTACGTAGGCGGATTTCTCCGGGCTGCCGACCAGACCGTGCGCGGAAGCGATGTTGATGATCCGCCCCCACTTGCGCGCCTTCATGCCCGGAATCGCCGCCTTGCTGGCGTGGAATGCGCTTGACAGGTTGATGGCGATGATTGCGTCCCACCGATCCTCCGGAAAGTCCGCGACCGGCGCCACGTGCTGGATCCCCGCGTTGTTCACCAGGATATCGAGGCCGCCCAACTCCGCCTGGGTGCGAGCGACCATGGCCGCGATCGGCTTTCCGCTGGAAACGTCGGCCCCGTCGTGCAGCACGCGCACGCCGTGTTCGGCGGCAAGGCCGGCGCGTATGGCTTCGATCGCGGCCGTGTCGCCGAAGCCGTTCAACATGATGTCGGACCCGGCGGCGGCCAGCGCGGTTGCGATGCCGAGGCCGATCCCGCTGGTCGACCCGGTGACCAGCGCTACTTTGCCCTTCAGGCTCATCCATTCCCCACTCGGCTGCGTTGCATGGAGCATTGGCGGATCGCCGCGCTATGGCAAGGTGGCCGAACCAGCTGGAGTTGAACGCGCATGGATGCCGGCCCTCTGCCCCCCACCCGGACCACTGGCGACAAACGGCCGTGGCGGCCGGAGCGATGCGACTGCGTCGGCCTGCTGCTCCAGGGTGGCGGTGCGCTGGGGGCTTACCAGGCCGGGGTCTACCAGGCGCTGCATGAGGCGGGGCTGGAGCCGGACTGGCTGGCTGGGGTGTCGATCGGCAGCGTCAACGCGGCGCTGATAGCCGGCAACCCGCGGGAACGCCGATTGGGGGCGCTGCACGATTTCTGGAACACCGTCACTCTGCGTCCGGTATGGGGGTTCCTCCCGGACGGCGACATGCTGCGCAAGGCGCACAATGCATGGTCGTCGTTCATGACAATGAGTCAGGGGCAGCCCGGCCTGTTCTCGCCCATCATGCCCTCGCCCTGGCTGCAACCGCGCGGCGCGCGGGGCGCCACGGCGTTCTACGACAGCGCGCCGTTGCAAGAGACGCTGCTGCGGCTGGTCGATTTCGACCGGATCAACAGCGGCGACATCCGCTTCGCCGTCGGCGCGGTGAACGTGGCGACGGGGAACTTCGCCTACTTCGACAACGCCACCACGACGATTGAGCCGGCCCACATCATGGCCAGCGGCGCGCTGCCGCCGGCCTTGCCAATGGTCGAGATCGCCGGCGAGCAATACTGGGACGGCGGCATCGTCTCCAACACGCCGCTGCAACATTTGCTGGACCATATCGATGGCGAGAACGCCCTGGTGTTCCAGATTGACCTGTTCAGCGCTCGCGGCCCGACGCCGCGAGATATGGCCGAGACGCTCGGGCGGTCGAAAGACATCCAGTATTCGTCGCGGACCCGGCTGACGACGGACTACTACCAGCAGGCGCACGCCCAGCGCATCCAGCTGAAGCGTTTGCTGGACAAGGTTTCGGAGGACCAGCTGTCGGAAGAGGAGCGGGCGTTGAAGAAGCGGCTGCAGATGCTGCCGGCGATCAACATCCTGCAACTGATCTATCAGCAGGCGGCGCACGAGGGGCAGGCGAAGGACTACGATTTCAGCAAGTCGTCCATGCGCGACCATTGGGCCGCCGGGCTGCGGGACTCGCGCGCCACGTTGTCCCGGCCTGACTGGCTGGCGATGCCATCGCAGGAGAGCGGCATCGTGACGCACGACATCCACCGGGCGCGCGGCTAAAAGAGGCAACGAGAGCACTAGTCGGACGTTGGGCCGACCAGGGTTCCGCACCCGAGTCATGCGAAGGAGCGAATGATGGCTACGAACGAGAAAATGCCGGCGGACCAGAACCAGGGTGGCGTCCATCTGCACCGCACGAAGAACAACCAGAACGCCAAGGCCGTATCGGTCGCCTTGCTGCAGGCGCGCGTGGCGGACAGCATCGATATGTCGCTGATCACCAAGCAGGCGCATTGGAACCTGAAAGGCCCGCAGTTCATCGGTGTGCACCTGATGCTCGACACATTCCGCGAGCAACAGGATGAGTTCGTGGACACGATGGCCGAGCGTATCGTCCAGCTCGGCGGCACGGTGTTCGGCACGGTGCAGGAGGTCGACAAGCGATCCAAGCTGCAGGCTTACCCCGTCGACGTCTACCAGGTGAGCGACCACATTCACGCGCTGATCGACCGTTACGCCGAGGTCGCCAACGCGATCCGTGCGAACATAGACGAGGTGGATGAGGCGGGCGATCCGGATACGGCGGACATCCTGACCGAGGTGTCTCGCGGCATCGACAAGCAGCTGTGGTTCCTGGAGGCGCACACTCAGGAGCGTTCGCCGAGCGAGAGCTTCCCAACGGATCAGTAAGCGGTCCGCCAACCGGCTAGTAGCTTGCGTCCGACTCCCTCGCGCGCCTAGCGTGCGGGGGAGCGACGGGAACATAGCATGAACGATTTGTTTGGCTCCGCCAAGGGTCTTCGCGAGCCCGGGCGGGACCAGGCGGAGTATTCCGCCAAGGACATCGAAGTTCTGGAGGGGCTAGAACCGGTTCGCCGGCGTCCCGGCATGTATATCGGCGGGACGGACGAGAACGCGCTGCACCACCTTGCGGCGGAGATCCTCGACAATTCGATGGACGAAGCGGTGGCGGGTCATGCCTCCACCATCGACGTGGCGTTGCAGGCCGACAACTGGCTGATGGTGCGGGATAACGGCCGCGGCATCCCCATCGACCCGCATCCAAAATTCAAGAAGCTCAGCGCGCTCGAGGTCATCCTCACCACGCTGCATTCCGGCGGCAAGTTCGGCGGGGACGCCTATGCCACGTCGGGCGGGCTGCACGGCGTGGGCAGCTCCGTGGTCAACGCGCTGAGCGAGACGCTAGAGGTGGAGGTCGCGCGGGACCGCACGCTATGGCGGCAGAGCTACTCGCGGGGCAAGCCCACAAGCAAGCTGGTGAATGGCGGCACGGTGCAGAACCGGCGCGGGACCATGATCCGGTTCAAGCCCGACCCGGAGATATTCGGCAAGCTGGAGTTCGTCCCGGCCAGGCTCTACCGGCTGTGCCGCTCCAAGGCATACCTGTTCCGCGGCGTCACCATCCGGTGGGCCTGCGACCCGGCGCTGATCAAGGGCGGCGACACGCCGGTAGAGGCAGTGCTGCACTTCCCCGGCGGGCTGCGCGACAGCCTGGCCGAGGACGTCGGCGAAACGCCGATGGCTGTGCCCGAAATCTGGGCCGGCGAGGCCGACTTGCCGGTGCGCGACGACGGACGGCCCGGCGGACGCGCGGAATGGGCGGTCACCTGGTTGGACGGCGCCGATGGGTTCCTGCACTCTTACTGCAACACCGTTCCCACGCCGCTGGGCGGCACGCACGAGGCGGGGTTCCGCGCCGCGCTGCTGAAGGGCGTGCGGGCCTGGGGGGAGCAGCGCAGCAACCGGCGCGCGGCGCAGATCACCGGCGAGGACGTGACGGGCAACATGGCTGGCAAGCTGTCCGCCTTCGTGCGCGACCCGCAGTTCCAGGGTCAGACCAAGGAGCGGCTGACCAGCACGGACGCCACGCGGCTGGTGGAAACCGCCATGCGCGACCGCTTCGACCACTGGCTGGCGGGCAACCCGGCGGGCGCCGATAACCTGCTGGCGATGCTGATCGAGCGGGCGGAGGATCGGCTGCGTCGCCGCGAGAACAAGGACGTGGCGCGCAAATCCGCCACCAGGCGGCTGCGGCTGCCGGGCAAGCTGGCGGATTGCACAAGCGAGGTGATGGCGGACACCGAGCTGTTCCTGGTGGAGGGCGACAGCGCCGGCGGCTCGGCCAAGCAGGCCCGGCGACGGGAGACGCAGGCGGTGCTGCCGCTACGAGGCAAGATCCTGAACGTCGCCAGCGCCACGGTGGACAAGCTGCGGCAGAACCAGGAGCTGCGCGACCTGGTGGAGGCCCTGGGCTGCGGCCTGGGCGAGCGGTTCGACATCAAGCGGCTGCGGTATGGCCGGGTCATCATCATGACAGACGCCGACGTGGACGGCGCGCATATCGCCAGCCTGTTGATGACCTTCTTCTATCGCGAGCTGCCGGAGTTGATCCGAGGTGGGCACGTCTACCTCGCGCAGCCGCCGCTGTTCCGCATGACGCAGGGCGCGCGTTCCGTCTACGCCATGAACGACGCCGACCGGGAACGGCTGGCGCGCACGTTCAAGGCGGGGACGAAGATCGAGATCAGCCGGTTCAAGGGCCTGGGCGAGATGCCGCCCGCGGCGTTGCGCGACACCACGATGGACCCGGGCAAGCGCACGCTGCTGCAGGTCGGCGTGACGGCGGAACGGCGGCAGGAAACGAGCGACCTGGTGGAAAGCCTGATGGGCCGGAAGCCGGAGCTGCGGTTCCGCTTCATTCAGGACCACGCGCGCGATGTCGCGGTCGAGGAGGTGGACGTTTGATGCCGCACTGACGCCTCGCCGGGCAAGGCAGGCTGGTGGGCGCGACAGGGATTGAACCTGTGACCCTTCGCGTGTGAAGCGAATGCTCTACCGCTGAGCTACGCGCCCGGCATCTTGCCTAAGATGGACCGGAGGCGGCGTATCTAGCCGCCGCGGCGCCGCCTGTCCAGACGTTCAGGCGTCCGACCACGCGGGCGCGCGCTTTTGCAGGAAGGCGTCGATTCCCTCCGCCGCGTCCGCCTCGGCCATGTTGGCCGTCATCACGCCGGACGCATAGGCGTAGGCCTCGGCGAGCGGCATCTCGGCCTGGCGGTAGAACGCCTGCTTGCCGATCGCGATCGTCACCCGGCTTTTCGCGGCGATCCTGGCGGCCAGGGCGGCGGTGGCAGCGGCGAGGTCGGCGGCGGGGACCACGCAGTTGACCAGGCCCAGCCGCAGCGCTTCCGCCGCGTCCACCATGTCGCCGGTCAGCAACATGCCCATGGCCGCCTTGCGCCCGACCGCGCGGGTGAGCGCCACCATGGGGGTGGAGCAAAATAGCCCGATGTTGACGCCGGGGGTGGCGAAGCGGGCATCGTCGGAAACAACCGCCAGGTCGCAGGTGACGGCCAATTGGCAGCCGGCGGCGGTGGCGATGCCGTGCACCTGGGCGATCACCGGGCAGCGCAGCGCGGTGATGCGCAGCATGAGACGGGAGCAGGCGTCGAACAACAGCCGATGCGCGGCGCCCGGTTCCATCGCGCGCATCTCGCGCAGGTCGTGCCCGGCGCAGAAGGCCGGGCCGGCGCCGTTGATGATGACGACCCGGGTCTCGCCGTCGGCCTCGATCGCGTCCAACTCCGCTTCCAGCGCGGCCATCAACGCCAGGCTGAGCGCATTGCGCGCCTGCGGTCGGTTCAGCGTTAGGGCCGCCACGCCGCCCTGGTCTTGGCGAAGGAGGATGTCCGATGGCATCGTTTCGGTCCGTTTTCCGGGAGGCTGTCATGATAACACCGGCGTTCGTTCGCGCCATGGCCGGCTATAACGCGCATATGAACCGGGAGGTCTTTGCCGCCGCCGCCCGGCTGAGCGAGGCGGCGCGGCGGCAGGATCGCGGGGCGTTCTGGCGCAGCATCCACGGCACGCTGTCGCACCTGGCATGGGCGGACCAGATGTGGATGAGCCGGTTCGACGGCTGGGAGAAGCCCGGCGTGAAGCTGCCGCAGAGCGACGCGTTCGTGGCGGAGTTCGAGGCGCTGGCGGCGCTGCGGACGGAGATGGATGCGCGCCTGGAGGCCTGGGCCGGCCGGGTGGACCAGGGCTGGCTGGACGCCGAGCACCACTGGTTCAGCGGAGCAACGCAACGGGACGTCTCGCGGCCGCGCGCCGGGCTGGTGACGCACCTGTTCAACCACCAGACCCACCACCGCGGACAGGCGCACGCGATGATAACCGCGGCGGGGGAGCGGACGGGCGATACGGATTTGTGGCTGGTGGTTTGATGCCCGTTTCAACCTCCGTCCGTCATGGCCGGGCTTGACCCGGCCACCCACGGGGCCACGCCGCCGCCGGCAAACCAGGATGTGGCACGATCTTTCGTCAGGGTGGCGGCCGGGCTTTGTCGGCACGCCGTGAGTGGCCGGGTCAAGCCCGGCCATGACGGTGAAGCGGGAGGGAGCTTCCTCCGGCGTGTCAGTTCAGCAGCCGCACCGGCGCGCCGTCGAGCCAGGCGGCGATGCAGCCGACCACCTGCGGGAAGTAGCTGTCGTAGTTCTCCCGCGTGGCGTAACCGAGATGCGGCGTGAGGATCGCGTTCGGCGCGGACAGGATCGCGGCGCCTGGCGGGAGCGGCTCCTCGGGAAACACGTCCAGCGCCGCGCCGGCGATGCGGCCTTCCTGCAACGCTGCGATCAGCGCCGGCTCGTCGACCAGGCCGGCGCGGCTGGTGTTCACCAAACAGGCGCTCGGTCGCATCGCGGCCAACTCCGCGGCGCCGACGATGCCGCGCGAGCGGTCGCTCAGCACCAAGTGGATGCTGACGTAGTCGCTGCCGGCAAATAGGGCGGCCTTCTCCACAGCGCGGCAGCCGGCGGCGGCGGCGCGCTCGGGCGTAAGATTGGGGCTCCAGGCCAGGCAGCTCATGCCGAACGCGGTGGCCATGCGCGCCACCTCTGCGCCCAGCTTGCCGGCGCCGACTAGACCCAGGGTCTTGCCGCGCACCACGGCGCCGATGCGGCGGGACTGCCACTCGCCCTGCCGCACGCCGCGATCCTCGGCGACGATGTTGCGGCTGAGCGCCAGGATCAGGCCAAACGCCAGCTCCGCCGTGGGCATCCCGCCGCCCTCGGTGCCGGTCACGGGGATGCCGCGCTCCCGGCAGGCGGCGGTGTCGATGCCCAGGTTGCGCATCCCCGTGGTGGCGATCATGCGCAAGCCGGGCAGTTGGTCCAGCAGCGCGCGGGGGAACGCCGTGCGCTCCCGGATGGCGACGGCGACGTCGAACCCGCGCAACCGCTCCACCAGGGCGTCGCCGCGCACGTTGTCGGTGAAGAAGGTGACCGCCGCCCTACCCTCCAGGCGCGACCAGTCGGCTTGGCGCGCCGCGTCCTGGAAGTCGTCGAGCACCGCAACCTTGATCATGCCACTGTCCTTGCCTGCGTCGGCGCCTGCCATCTCAGCAGGCGCGCCTCCAGCCTGGATACCCCCATATCCAGCAGCAGCGCGAACACCGTCAACAGCAGGATGCCGGCGATAACGGAGTTGATGTCGAACACGCCCTCGGCCTGCAGGATGAGGTAGCCGACGCCGCGCGCCGAGCCGAGATACTCGCCGATCACGGCGCCGACGAAGGCCAGTCCTACGGCGTTGTGCAGGCTGGAGAACACCCAGCTGGTGGCGGAGGGCAAGTACACCCAGCGCATCAGGTCTCGCCGGCTGGCGCCCATCAGGCGGACGTTGGCCAGCACCACGGGGCTGACCTCGCGCACGCCCTGGAACACGTTGAAGAACAC
>CAXTBW010000133.1:0-9451 GCA_964242925.1 uncultured Acetobacteraceae bacterium | reverse complement strand
CGTCCTCCCTCGGCACGAAGTGTTCCAGATCGGCCATGCGAGCCTTGGCCAGCACCCCTTCCATCGTCTGAGGCCGGGTCGCCTGCAGGGCCTTCCGGCTGGCGGAGTATGTTGCTTACAGTGGGTGGGATGCATGGGGTATGCACATCGTCGTCACCCTCGACGTGAACAGCTTGACGCCGGATGCCTGACCCGAAATGGCCGCTGGTGACAAAGGTGTTGGTTCAGGATCCAGTCGTAAGCGATGGTGAAGCCTTGCTGGATGCGGATCACGGGTACTCCTTGAGCTGTGTTGTGTCAGTCGCCAGCGGCAGCGGCCGGGGCGCTGCCAATCAGCGCCTCGATCTGGCCGAGCAGGCGGGAAAAGTCGACGGGCTTCGCATGGTAGTCGTCACAGCCGGCAGCAAGGGCCTTGTCGCGGTCGCCGGACATGGCGTGAGCGGTCAGTGCTATGATCGGTATCTTGGCCGTACTCGGGTTTTTCCTGATCTCGCCTGCCGCCGTCCAGCCGTCCATGACCGGCAGGTTCATGTCGAGCAGGACCACGTCGGGGCGCTCCGTGCGCGCCTTGTCCACCCCTTGCTGCCCGTCGGTCGCGACCACGACCTCGTAGCCGCGCCGCTTGAGTCGGCGGGAGAGGAAATCCCAGATTTCCTCGTGGTCCTCGACCAGCAGGATGCGCGTCACCGTCCCTTCTCCTTGTCTGCGCCCGAAGGCTCTGCGTGGGTGCATGGAGGCAGCGCAGCTTGCAGGCACATCGGCTCCGCGAGCGCGTGCAGCTCGCCCGCAAGATTGCGCAAGCTGGTGTCGCCCTTGTTCAGCACCTGGTTGGCCCCACGCAGCCGGTGCCGCTCCTCGTTGGTCAGGTCGCGGGCCGTGAGCACCACGACGGGGATGCTCGCGCACCCCGGTCGCTCACGTAACGCGCGCAAGAACGTGAACCCATCCATGACCGGCATGGTCAGGTCGAGCAGGACCAGCCGCGGCGTCGCGTGCGCAACGTGGTCAAGAGCCTCCTGTCCGTTGCCCGCCTCGGCTACCGTCCATCCACCCCTTTCGAGCATCACGCGCATCCGCTGACGCGTGTCCGGATCGTCGTCCACGACCAGCACGTCGCCGTCTACCTCGCGAAAGCGGTCCATCACCTGGCGGAACCGCTCCCATTCCACGGGCTTGAGCACGTAGTCCGCAGCGCCCAGCGAGGTTGCAAGCCCGCGTTCACTGACGAAGGTGACCATCACGACCGGGATCGCGGCCAACTGCGGGTCGGCCTTCAGCGCGCTGAGCACCGACCAGCCGTCCATGCCGGGCATCATCACGTCGAGCAGGATGGCTCGGGGCCGCAGCACACGGGCCATCTCCAGCCCAGCCCGGCCGTCCGGCGCGGTTCGCGCGCTGAAGCCCTCACGCTCCAAGAAGCGGGTCATCAGCTCGCGCTGCGATGGATCGTCGTCAATCACCAGTACGACCTCCTGTCCGGGAGCAGATTCGCTTCCAGCGCCGTCCTTGGCGGTCCCATCCTGTTCGACCGCAGCTTCTCCAGGCTCCCTGAACGTGGCCGGCAGGTACACGGTGAAGGTGCTGCCCTGGCCGGGGGTGCTCTCCACCTCGATGTCGCCGCCCAGCATTGTGCTGAACGCCTTGGTGATGGACAGCCCCAGTCCGGTGCCGCCGAACTTGCGGGTCGTGGAGGCGTCGGCTTGCTGGAAGCGCTGGAACAGCTTGGCCAACTGCTCCTCCGTCATGCCGATGCCGGTGTCGCTGACCCGGAAGGTCATCCAGTCCTGCACGTTCCCGCCGCCCCCATTCGGCCCGGATTCACGCTCAGCGGAAAGCGTGATGGTGCCGCCTTCGGCGAACTTGGCCGCGTTGCTGAGCAGGTTCAGCAGCACCTGACGTATCTTGGTCACGTCCGAGTGCATGGCGCCGAGGTCAGGGGCGACATGCAAGTTCAGGGTGTTGCCCTTTTTCTCGACCAGCCCCTGCGCAGTGGACGCCACGTCGCGAACCATCTCGGCCGCGTCGAACGTCTCGGCATAGACCTCCATCTTGCCGCTCTCGACCTTGGACAGGTCGAGCACGTCGTTGATCAAGCCAAGAAGGTGGCGAGCGTTGCTCTCGATCTTGCCCATGTCGGCACCGAACTCGGCCGGGTCGCCACCGTCGGCCACCTCCTCCTGCAGCATCTCGCTGTAGCCGATGATGGCCGAAAGCGGCGTGCGCAGCTCGTGGCTCATGTTGGCGATGAAGGTGCTCTTGGCCAGGTTGGCTTGCTCGGCCATGTCGCGCGCTGCTTTCAGGTCGGCCTCGATCTGCTTGCGCGCAGTGATATCGATCGCCACCGCAAGCAGGGTCTTGGCCTCAGAAGCCGCTGTAATCAGGCTCATCGTCTTGGCAACCCACACCGTGCCGCCATCCGGCCGGCAGTAGCGCTTCTCCACCGTCAACGGCTCTCCGATACTGATCACGTGGCGGAAAAGGGCTTCGCTGAGGCCCAAGTCATCCGGGTGGATGATGTCCTGGATCGTCAGATGCTCCAACTCCTCGCGCCCGTAGCCGACCAGGGTGCAGAAATGATCGTTGACCGACAAGAAGCGGCCATTGATGTCGAATTCGGCGAAGCCCGCGCCGGTTTGGGCAAAGATGCCGGAGAGGTGCGCCTCGCTGACCCGCAACGCCGCTTCCGCCTGGGCACGCTCGGTCGCGTCCCAGATGCGGTTGGCGGCGTATTCGATCAGCCCGACCTCGCCGTTGGTCCAAGCGCGAGTGTCGCGGTTGTTGACGAAAAGCACAGCGCCGAAACGGCCGTTGCGCACCAGCGGCACGCCGACCACGGCCCGCGTTTCGATGGCCGCCCACAGGCCCTCATCGGCATCCGGAATGGTTCTGACATCCTCGTATACCACCGTCTCGCCCCGGCGCTGGGCTTCTACGACCCGCAACCCGAACCCGTCCAGGGCGAAGCTGCCGTTCAACGGCGCTACTCCGTCCTGGTAGTGGCTTTCCAACAGGATGCTGGCACCATCGTTCGTCACTTGGCCGTAGCCGACCCGGCTGGCCCGCAGAGTTTGGCCGAGCAGCCTTACGGTGGCGTCGACGATCTCCCGCGGTTGGCTGAGACGGCGTAGCTCATCCTCCAGTGCCAAACGGAACATCTGTCGGCGCTCGGCGAGAACCTGGTCCGTGGTTTCGGTGCAGGCGCAGAACAGACCGAGGACCCTGCCCTCGCGGTCCTTCACCGGGGTGTAAGAGAATGCGAAGTGAGTTTCCTCAGGCTTGCCGGTGCGCTCCATAATGAGGGTGATATCGTCCATGTGGACGGCCTCGCCGCGCCGCACCGTGTCGAACAAAGGCGATAGATCAGCACGGATCTCCGACCACACCTTGAGGAAGTCACGTCCCAGCGCGCCAGGATGCTTGCCGCCGAGCACGTCCGTGTAGGGCGCGTTATAGATCAAGGTCCGGTCCGGCCCCCAGGCGATGAACATGGGTTGGCGGGCGGCAATCATCACGCCCACTAGGGTTTGGAGCGACTCTGGCCAGTCTGCCGGCCGGCCGATCGGCGTATCCGCCCAGTCATGGGAGCGGATCATCGCCCCGACCTCGCCGCCGCCGGTGAGGAATGCGGGTGTCCCGTCCCTATTCACTACGCTGCATCCTGGCCCTGCTTCATGATCGTCGTTCGTTCGCATCAAAGAAAAGCGCAGCCGGGAGGCCAAAGTTCGATGGGCAACGGTCAAGACAGGGTTCTGTCAGGTTTCCGGTCACGTCAGGGCTCGCGCCAATCCCTCTGGTCGAGTAGGGATGAACCGGCCATAGCGCCGTCCCCCATGGGCAAACCGAACGGGGATGCAGCGCACCGAGTGCGGGTCGGCCGCAGTCACGGAACGGTCCGAGCGCACAGCTTGAGGCCATCCCAGGTTCTGCTGCCGTGCGTGCGGCAAACCGTTCAACGAGCGCTTCCCTACGCTGCTGAACCCCGCACAGTATCCCCCTGAGGTCATCGCCCCCGTGGTGCTCTGGGTGTGTGCACTACAGTCGGACCAACCCGACCCTACCAGAGGCGTTGGCGCAAGCCCTGATGTAACCCGCTGCTCGACTTGAAGGAAACTCTTCCGAAATGATCTAAGGCATTTTGGGTCCAAGACGTGCTTCTCGCGCACGCTGCAGCATTGATAATGCTATGAATTATCCATGTTGCAATGCCGCTGAGGTAACTGCGCCCGTATTCCCGGCCCATGCAACACGGCTACCGGTTCTGATTTCGGTCATCAGCCCGGCCTGACGAGATGTTGAACGCCAAGTTCAAAGCACGTCGTGGGTTCCGAAACCGATAGGCTGCCTCGACGGTTCAACACGCTCGATCAAACCAAGGAATAGGCCCACCATGAAGGCAGTCGTCTTCCACGCTATCGGCGACATCCGCGTCGCGGACGTGCCCGAGCCCACGATCGAGGATCAGCAGGACGCGATCGTCCGCCTCACCGCGAGTGCGATCTGCGGCACCGACCTGCACTTCGTCCGGGGCACGTTCAGCGGCATGAAGAAGGGGCAGATCCTCGGCCACGAAGGGGTGGGCATCGTCGAGACGGTCGGGTCAGCGGTGCGCGAGATAAAAGTCGGCCAGCGAGTGATCATCCCCTCGACCATCGGCTGCGGCACCTGCCAGTTCTGCAGGAAGGGCTACTTCGCACAGTGCGATAACGCCAACCCGATGGGCAAACTCGCAGGCACGGCATTCTTCGGCGGCCCCGAGGCCGCGGGCGGCTTGAAGGGGCTGCAGGCGGAGAAGGCAAGGGTGCCATGGGCGGACGTGAACCTGGTGCCGATTCCCGACTCGATCAGTGACGACCAGGCCATCCTGATGAGTGACATCCTGCCGACGGGTTGGTTCGGCGCCGACCTCGCGGAGATTGAGAAGGGCGACCATGTGCTCGTGTTCGGCTGCGGTCCGGTCGGCCAAATGGCCATCGCGTCCGCGCTGCTTATGGGGGGACGCGTTATCGCCGTCGACCGTCTGCCCGACCGCTTGGCGATGGCCGAGCGCCAAGGTGCTCAGGTCATCAACATGGACGAAGTGGACGTGCCCGACGCGGTGTTGAAGCTCACCGATGGCGATGGCGCGCGCCGGGTGATCGACGCCGTAGGGGTGGACGCACAGCACGCGCATGGCGGCCCGGACGAGCCCGGTCTGCTCGGCAAGGCAAAGGATGTGGTCGAGCAGTATCTCATCGAGCCAGCGGCGAGGAAGTTCAGCAGCCATTTCGTTGCTGGCGACAATCCGAGCCAGGTGGTCGATTGGGCCGTGGAGTGCGTCGCCAAGGCGGGCACGATCGCGATCATCGGCGTCTATCCGCCCACCGACCGCGTGTTCCCGATCGGCAAGGCGATGAACAAGAACGTAACGCTGCGCATGGGAAATGCCAATCACCGCCGCTATTACGACGTCCTGCTCGACCATGTGCAGGCGGGGCGGCTGGACCCGCAGAAGATCCTCACCCAGACCGAGCCGATGACTGGCGCAATCGAGGCCTACAAGGCGTTCGACGAGCGGCAGCCCGGCTGGATGAAGGTCGAACTGATGCCGTCAGCGTAAGACGGCCGCACGTCCATAAGCCACCCCGGGAGGCAGGGTGACGCCCTGCTTCCCGCCGTTACCCGAGGAACCGAACGAGCGCGCCGTTCACTTGGCCGGGCTCCTCGAGGTGGAGCCAATGTGTGGCGCCACCGATGATCATCAGCCGCGCGTCGTCGCACAATGCGTGCGCGGCCTCGGCGACGTGACGCTCCAGGAACACGTCGTTCTCGCCCCAGAGGATCAAGGTGGGCGGCGTGATTCGGGTTGGCTTGTCCGGCGACGGCCGTTGCCGCAGGGCGCGGTAGTAGTTCAGCATGCCCGTAAGCGAGCCGGGGCGCCCCCAAGCTTCGGTATAGTGGTCGATCGCGCCGGGTTCGAGCGTATCGGAGCGGCCGCTTCCCTGGACCATGCCGCGAAGCCCCGCGAAGTCGAGCGCACCAAGTGTCGCCTTGGGCAGCCAAGGCATTTGGAACAGGGCGACATAGGTGCTGCGCAGCGCCTGGGTCGGATGCTTCAGCGCCTGCTTGGCCCAGAGGTCTGGATGGGGTCCGTCCATCACCGCGAGACGCTCCAGCCGCTCGGGATGGCTGGCACCGACGGCCCAGGCGATGATCGCGCCCCAACCGTGGCCGACCAGGCGGAAGCGTCCGGCGCCAAAGCCGTCGGCGAGGGCCAGCACGTCGGCCACTAGCACGTCGAGCCGATAGGGTGCCACATCCTGCGGGGCGTCGCTCTCGTAGCCGCGCATGTCCGGCACCACGACGTGGTAGCCGTGCTCGGCCAACGGGGTGATTTGGTGCCGCCACGCCTACCAGAATTCCGGGAAGCCATGCAGCAGGATCAGCTACGGGCCGTCTGCAGGCCCGGCTTCCACCACATGCAGCGACAGGCCGTTCACCTCGCGCTTGCCGTTAGTCCAGCCTGGTTGCAGCAAGGTCATGCACGATGTCCTTCTCCGGTGCGGGCCAGGAGCGCGGTCAGGTCGCTCACCGGCAGGGCTTCGAGTTGTCGCACGCAGGCGACGATGTCCGCCCGTAGATTGGCGGCAGCAAAGGGTGCGGCGAGCCTATCGAACTTGGCGATCATGTCGTCCCAGCCCATAGGCCGGGAAAAGAAGCCATCATAATCCGTCCGCGTCGCCTTGAGCTCGGACCCGTCTTCCAGCCGCACGATGAGGTCGCACGGCATCTCCTGCGCAATGCGGCGCGTGTAGCGGCGGCTCGGGCGCACCGTCACCTTGTGCAGCAGGTCCTGCACGTCCGCCCAGTTGATGCGGTCCGTTGCGAACTGCTCCGGCTGGACCTGTCCATCGAGCAGGGCAACGGCGATCAGATGTTTGAGGTTGTGGTCGGCGTGCTCCTTGATGCGGCATTCGTCCTTCGGACCATACGAGCCGCCACCGAGCACGTCGTAGGCACTCTGGGCGACATGCAGCCGGACGGAGGCTATGCGGTCCGCGACCAGACCCCCGCCGTGCAACTCTACGGCGGCGTCCACGGCGGATTGCGATTGGAACTCCGCGTTGTAGCGCTTGATCGAGACGCCGAGCGGCACGTCCAGGCCCTCACGCGACCAGTCCAGCTTGGCATGCTGGCGCACGAGGTGATCGAGGCCGTAGGGGCCGTCGAACACTCCAACCGGTCCGGTGATGCCGCGCGCCGCCAGGAAGGTGTTGTGCAACGCCCGTCCGGCAGTCTCGCCGGAGGCGAGGCCCTTCCACTGCGAGACCGGTTCCGCCTGGATCACCGCGAGCGACACGGGCGACACGCCGGCGAGCGCCAGCGCGTTGGTCGCCCCGTCCTGGTCCAGTCCGAGCATGCGGGCGGCGCCGGCCGCGACCGAATAGGCCAGCGGCGTGGTGTAGTTCAGTCCCGCCCGCATTCGTCCTCCGGCTCGGAGCTGCTGGCGTTGAAGGCGATCAGCACGGCCAGCTCTTCCGTGTCGCTGGCGTTCTCGAAGTAGTGGAAGTGGCCCTGCGGCGAACACCAGGTCGCTGGCCCCGCCATCGAACGCATCATGTGTCCCGTTCGGTCCGATCAGGCTTCATCGCACTTCGCCGGAGATAACGAAGTTCAGCTCCCACGCGCTTGGGTGCCAATGCGGCTCGCGGATGCCGCCAGGCTTGAGGCGGGCGAGGTAGACGGAGCCCTGCTGTCCCGCAAGGACGCTCCAGTTGGCCGCGATGGCCTCCTGCAGGCTACCACCGGGATAGGCGCTGCCGGCCGTGCTGGCGAGATGGTAACGGATGCGGGTGCTTCGGGTCCGCCCCGCCGCCGCCCAGCGGCGCGGCGGCGTCCAGGGTCGTCGGCACAGCCTGCGCGCCGGTGTCCTGCCCCTCGGCGCTGACCGCGCCGTGGCGGTTCGCGGCCGCCTCGTTCGGCTGCGCGGTTGCGTCCGGCGTCAGCCCAGGCCCTCCTCGCTGCCGGGCACCGACATATCGAAGGCGTTCAGCAGCACCGACACCAGGCAGTAGCCGCCGACCAGATAGACCAGCTCGCCCACGCCATCCTGGCCGAAGGCGTCGATCGCTGCCTGGTAGGTCGATCCTGCCAGTTGCTTGCCGCCCGCCAGCACGATGGCAACGTCGTAGGCGGCCGCCTCTTCCGCGCTGAGGTCGGCCGGGCGCTGTCCGGCTGCGATCGCCGCGATCTTGGCCTGCGACAGCCCGGTGCCTTCGGCCACATGCTCGTGGGCATACAGCTCGTAGCGCGAGTTGAAGCATGCGCCCGTGACCAGGATCGCCACCTCCCGCACGGGCTTGGGCAGCTTGGCCTGCTCGATCAGCGCGCGGGTATAGTCCCATACCGGCTGCCCGAACTGGAGGAAATGCAGCATCGGCGGAAACGGCCCGACCAGCGCGCCGTCGCTGCGCTTGGACACGAAGCCTTTCAGGTGCTCGGCGACCACGGGCGCCATGGCGTCGTGCAGCGCGCGCTGGTCGGACGTCATGGCGGTGGGCGGCAATGGGGGCAGTCGCATGCTTGGGCTCCGGGGTGGTGGGTTTGGTTTGCCGTGTCGGTCTAGGACCGCGGCGTCAGTCTCTTGCCCAGGAGGGGGCGATCTCCTCCGTGGCGTCCAGGCACGCCTTCGAGTGCATCGTCATCTGGATGATGCCATGCGGCAGGTCGGGGAAATGCACGTAGGTCAGGTCGTTGCCCGCGGCGGCGAGCTTCCGGGCGTAGGCGTGGCCGACGTCACGCAGCATGTCGAACCCGCACGTCACCAGCAGTGCGGGCGGCAGGTCGGCATGGCTCTGCGCGTTCCGACAGCCAGCACATCTTCGACCGCGTGTGCGACGAGCATGGCATCGAGCACCGGCTGACCAAGGTGAACCACCCTTTGACCAACGGCCAGGTCGAGCGCACGAACCGCACCCTCAAGGACGCGACCGTCAAGCGCTACCACTACGAAAGCCACGACGAACTGCGCGCCCACCTCCAACTCTTCCTAGATGCCTACAACCACGCCCGCCGGCTCAAAGCGCTGCGCGGTCTCACGCCTTACGAGCTCATTTGCCGAGCCTGGACCCAGGAACCAGAACGGTTCAGGCTCGACCCGTCACACCACACCCCGGGACTGAACACCTAGCATACAAGCGGCAGCGGGCACGGACTTGGCTACCCGCTCAGCCTTTCCCACCACCTGGCAGTATCGCCCCGACCATCTCGCGCGCCGTGTTGACTAGCACGCTTGCCGTGTCCGGCTCCCCTGTAAACAGGGCGTGGGCGAAGGTGCGGGCCTGCTTGAGGGTAATGTGTGGCGGCAGCGGCGGCACATTCGGGTCCGTTACCATGTCCAGCACCACTGGCCGGCCCGCAGTCAGTGCCTCGGCCCAGGCAGGGCCAACGTCCTCGGGCCGCTCCACCCGGATGC